>NC_014100.1:310374-620749 GCF_000092285.1 Caulobacter segnis ATCC 21756
ATCGTCGAGGTGATCGAAAGCGCCGGCGGCTCGATCAACGCCGCCACGGGTTATGAGCGCACCAGCTTCCAGGTGCGGGCGCTGAAGGGCGGCCTGGATCTGGGCATGGACGTGATCGCCGATCTCCTTCGGCGTCCGACTCTGGACCCCGCCGACCTCGCGCGTGAGAAGCAGGTCGTGGCCCAGGAGATCGCCGAAGCGGCCGACGCCCCCGACGACTACGTCTTCGACCTGATCCAGCGCGCCAGCTGGGGCGACCACCCCGTGGGGCGGCCGATCCTGGGCAGCGACGCGACGGTCGAGGCCGCGACGGTCGAGGCCCTGTCCGATTGGCGCGCGGCGCTCTACGCCGCCGACCGGCTCGTCGTCAGCGCCACCGGCGCGGTCGAGGAGGCCGAGCTGATGGCGGCCGCCGAGCGGGCCTTCGGCGACTTGCCGGCGACGCCGGGCGAGGCCGTTCCCGCGGCGGCCGCGTTCGTCGGTGGACCGCAGGCCGAGGCGCGCAAGCTGGAGCAGTCTCACCTGGTCTTCATGCTGCCGGCGTGCGGCTCGCGCGATCAGGACTATTTCGCCCTGCGCATCTTCGCCGAGGTGCTGGGCGGGGGCATGTCCTCGCGCCTGTTCCAGGAAGCGCGCGAGAAGCGGGGCCTGGCCTACAATATCGACGCCTACGCCGACACCTACGCCGACCACGGCGCGCTGGGGATCTACGCTGGCTGCGCGGCGTCAGACGCGGTCGAGACCGCCAAGGTCTGCGCCGGCGAGGTCGAGAAGCTGGTCGCCCACATCGACGACGCCGAGCTGGCCCGCGCCAAGGCGCAGTTGAAGGCTCACATGTTCATGGCCCGCGAGCAGCCGCTGTCGCGGGCGGAGCAGGGGGCGGGGCAGGTGCTGCTGTTCGATCGCCTCTACGCGCCGCGCGAGCTGGCCGCCGAGGTCGACGCGGTGACCGCCCAGGACGTCGCGCGCCTGGGCCGGCGGTTGCTGGCGGATGGTCACGCCGCGACCGCGGTGCTGGGCGCCAAGACCTCGCTGAAGGCGGGCGAGGCGTTCGACAAGACGTTGTTCTCGGCCGCCTGACGGTGGAAGGTGCGGCCGTGATCGATCCCAAGCCTCCGTCGCGCCCGTGCTCCCGTCTTTCCTGAAGCCCCGTCCAACGTCGCGCCTGCAGGGGCGGACGGTCTATCTGCGACCGCCCAAGCTGAGCGACCATCGCGCTTGGGCGAGCTTGCGGGGGCGTTCGCGATCCTTCCTCGAGCCCTGGGAGCCGATCTGGCCCGAGCACGACCTCACCCGCGCCGCCTTTCGCTCGCGCCTGGCCGCCTACGCCCGTGAGATAGAGCTGGACGAGGCCTATCCGTTCTTCATCTTCCGCCGCGCCGATGACGCCCTGGTCGGCGGCGTGAGGCTTTTCCACGTGCGACGTGGCGTCGCCCAGACCGGGACCATCGGCTACTGGATCGGCGAGCCGTTCGCGCGCCAGGGCCACGCGCGCGACGCCGTCGAGACGGTGATCCGCTTCGCCTTCAAGGGCTTAGGTCTTCATCGCCTCGAAGCCGCCTGCATGCCGGAGAACACGCCCTCGGCCGCGCTCCTGCTGAAATGTGGCTTTTCCGAGGAAGGATATGCGCGGGCTTATTTGAAAATTAACGGCGATTGGCGAGACCATCGTCTGTTCGGCCTGGTGGCGCCCGAGTGAGTTGGGGCGTCGCGGCTGACACGGCGGGACGGGAATGTCTTTTCGGACAGGCGAGCGACGAATCTGGGACACGACCGCGACGCTCGAAGCGTTGGGCGGCGCCGACGTCGCTTTGTGGATCTGGGAGCCGGAATCCGACCGCCTCCGCCTGAACGGCGCGGCCCGCGCCCTGGGCCTTGGCCCGCTCGCCCCCGAATGCTCCTCCGCCGCCTTCCGCGCCCTGGCCCTGCCGCAGGACCGCGCCCAGGCCGAGGAAGTCCTCAAAGTCCGTGAACCCGGTCAGCCGGTCGTCGCCCGCTTCCGCGTGCGGGGCGGCGAGGTCTGCCTTTGGCGCGGCGTCTGGCTGGAGGAGGGCGTTCGCGCCGCCGGCGTGGTCGCCGCCGAAACCAAGTTCTCCGCGTCCGAGCGCTGCGACCTCACGGGTCTGCTGGACCGCCGTGGCTTCATCGCCCGCGCCCGCGAGCGCCTGGCCGAGCCGGGTCCCCACGAGCTGGTCGTGGCCGACCTGGACCGCCTGCGTCGCCTGAACGAGGCCCTGGGCCACGATCGCGCCGACCTCGTCCTGGCCGCCCTGGGCTCGCGCCTCGTCGCCGCCTTCCCTTCCGACGCCGTTCTGGGTCGCATCGGCGAGGACGAGTTCGCCGTGCTGTGCAAGCCCGACGGCTACGCGCCCGCCGAGATGCTGCGCGAGGCGCTGGAGCAGCCGCTGCGCATCGCCGGCTTCGACATCCATCCCACCCTGTCCGTCGGCGCCGTTTCGGCCGAGGGCGGGCTGGAGACCCCCGATCCGACCGAGCTGCTGCGCCGCGCCGAGCTGGCCGTCGAGGCCGCCGCCGCCGCCGGTCGTGGCGGCGCGGCCGCCTATGGCCGCTCGATGGAAACCGATGGCCTATCGCGCCTGGCGCTGGAGGCCGACCTGCGCGGCGCCATCGGCCGCGGCGAGATCATCCCGTACTTCCAGCCCGTCGTGCGCCTGTCGACCGGCGCGCTGTCGGGCTTCGAGGCCCTGGCCCGCTGGATCCACCCGCGCCGAGGCATGTTGCCGCCGGACGAGTTCCTGCCGCTGATCGAAGAGATGGGGCTGATGAGCGAGCTGGGCGCGCACATGATGCACGCCGCCGCCCGCCAGCTGTCGATCTGGCGCGCCTGCCACCCGGCGATGAGCGCCATGACCGTCAGCGTCAACCTGTCGACCGGCGAGATCGATCGCGCCGGCCTCGTGGACGACGTCGCCCAGACCCTGCGTGACAACAACCTGCCGCGCGGCGCCCTGAAGCTGGAAGTCACCGAAAGCGACATCATGCGCGATCCCGAGCGCGCGGCCACGGTCCTGAAGACCCTGCGCGAGGCGGGCGCGGGCTTGGCGCTCGACGATTTCGGCACAGGCTTCTCGTCGCTGTCGTACCTGACGCGGCTGCCGTTCGACACGCTGAAGATCGACCGCTACTTCGTGCGCACCATGGGCGCCAACGCCGGCTCGGCCAAGATCGTCCGCTCGGTCGTCAAGCTGGGCCAGGACCTCGATCTCGAGGTCGTGGCCGAGGGGGTCGAGAACGCCGAGATGGCCCGCGCCCTCCAGGGCCTGGGCTGCGACTACGGCCAGGGTTTCGGCTATGCGCCGGCCCTCTCGCCGCAGGAGGCCGAGGTCTATCTGAACGAGGCCTATGTCGACGGCGCCGCGCCGGTGAAGGCGCGGGGTTAAGCCGCCAGCGCAGCAGGCCCCCACCTGACCTGCTTCGCAGGTCGTCCGCCCCCAAGGGTGGCAGAAGGGGATTCTCGGACCTTCTTCCCCCTCCGGGGGAGGAGCGCGAAGCGCGGAGGGGGCGAGTGATCGTCTACGCCCGCCCCGCCTGCGCCGACAGGTGGTCGGCGCTGATCCCGAGCTTGGCCAGCGCCCGCGTCCACTTGTGCTCGTGGTCTTCGTCGAACAGCAGGCCTTCGTCGGCGTCGCAGATCAGCCAGATGTTGTCGCGCAACTCCTGCTCCAGCTGTCCGGGCCCCCACCCCGCGTAGCCCAGCGCCAGGATCGCCTTGCGCGGCCGCCGCATCGGGCTGGCCATGGCGTCGAGCACGTCGCGCGTGGCGGTCAGGCTGAGGCCCTCGGCGATCGGCAGAGACGAGTCCGGCGAGTGGAAGTCGTCGGTGTGGAGCACGAAGCCACGCTCGCGCTCGATCGGCCCGCCCAGCAGAACCAGGTCGCTCGGCGCCTGTATGTCGGACGTCACGCCCAGCCGCTCCAGCAGTTCGTAGACGGTCAGGCCCTCCACGGGACGGTTGACCGCCAGGCCCATGGCCTGCTCCTCGTCGTGAGCGCAGAGATAGAGCACGGCCCGCTCAAAGCGCGGGTCCTCGATGCCGGGCATCGCCACCAGAAGGCGTCCGGTCAGGAACTCGCCCTCGTCCTCGTCGTCGATCACGCTCGCCATGAAGAGAGCATTGGCCGTCCGTGTGACGCTTTCAAGTCGCGGCGCTCAGAATCCGCGCCGCGGGTTTCCTAAAACAGCGCCTTGGCGGCGAGGCGGCGCGGGGATATCTCCAAGCCTCCAGAACGCAACACCAGAGGAACACGGCCCATGGCGATCAAGGTTGGCGACACGCTGCCGGCGGCGACTTTCATGACCAGCACGGCCGAAGGGCCCGCGCCGATCAGCACCGACGACATCTTCAAGGGCAAGACCGTGGCGCTGTTCGCCGTCCCGGGCGCCTTCACCCCGACCTGCTCGGCCAAGCACCTGCCTGGCTTCAAAGATCACGCGGCCGACCTGAAGGCCAAGGGCGTCGACACGATCGCGTGCGTCTCGGTCAACGACGTCTTCGTCATGAAGGCCTGGGGCAAGGACCAGGGCATCGACGGCGAAGTGCTGCTGCTGGCCGACGGCAATGGCGACTTCACCCGCGCCATCGGCCTCGATTTCGACGGCAGCAAGTTCGGCATGGGCGCGCGCTCGCAGCGCTACTCGCTGATCGCCAAGGACAGCGTCGTCACCCAGCTGAACGTCGAGGAAGCCGGCCAGTTCAAGGTCTCGTCGGCCGAGTACCTGCTGGAGCAGCTGTAAGCTCTGTCTGACTTTCCTCCCTCGCCGCGCGAGGGAGGAGATCTTCCGGCCTAGTCGGCCGTCACGGCGTCGCGCAGGGCCTGCACCTGCTTGTTGAGGGCCTCCAGCGCCGCGCCCTCCATGCCCGAGCGTTCCATCAGCAGGTCGCCGAGGCACATCGAGCGTTCCAGCAGGTCGCGGCCGGCTTTCGTCATGTTCACCTCCACGCGCCGCTCGTCCTCGGCGCTGCGTCGCCGCTCGACCAGGCCCGCGGCCTCCAGCCGCTTGACCAGCGGCGTGATCGTGCTCGATTCCAGGTCCAGCCGCGCGGCGACGCCGCCGATGGTGGAGCCGTCGGCCTCGCCCAGCGCGTTCAGCACCAGATACTGCGGATAGGTCAGGCCAAGCGCGTCCAGCAACGGCTTGTAGGCCCGGGTGATGGCCATGCTGGTGGCGTAGAGGGTGAAGCAGATCTGCTGATCCAGCGGGCGCATCGGCGGCGTCTCCTTTTTGACAAACCCTCCTTACCACAAAAAATGATATCGCGATAAAGAAACTTCTGGGCAAGCTCTCGGATCGGGCTTAGCAATCTCATTGTCGCGATAACGATTATCGCAAACAGGAAATGAGGGATCATCATGAGCCAGTCGAACCAAGCTTCTCGCCGCGGTCTGATGACCGCTGGTCTGGGCCTTGCCGCTGCGGCCGCCGCCGCGCCGCTGGCCGTCCAGGCCGCTTCGCCCAAGGCCGCCGCCACGGCCGCCAAGCCTCGCGCCCAGAGCGGCTACGTCACCACCCAGGACGGCGTGCAAATCTTCTACAAGGACTGGGGTCCCAAGGCCGCGCAGCCGATCGTGTTCCACCACGGCTGGCCCTTGTCGTCGGACGACTGGGACGCCCAGATGATGTTCTTCCTGCTGAAGGGCTATCGGGTCGTCGCCCATGACCGTCGCGGTCACGGTCGCTCGACCCAGACCGACGCCGGCAACGAGATGGACACCTACGCCGCCGACGTCATCGCTCTGACGGATCACCTGGACCTGAAGAACGCCATCCACGTCGGCCACTCGACCGGTGGCGGCGAGGCCATCCACTACGCCGCCCGCGCCAAGCCGGGCCGCGTGGCCAAGGTCGTGCTGATCGGCGCGGTGCCGCCGATCATGCTGAAGACCGCCGCCAATCCGGGCGGTTTGCCGATCGAGGTCTTCGACGGCTTCCGCTCGGCCCTGCTGGCCAACCGCGCCCAGTTCTTCCGCGACGTGCCGGAAGGCCCGTTCTACGGTTTCAACCGTCCGGGCGCGAAGGTCAGCCAAGGCCTGATCGACAACTGGTGGCGCCAGGGCATGACGGGCGGGGCCAAGGCCCACTACGACTGCATCAAGGCCTTCTCGGAGACGGACTTCACGCCGGACCTGAAGAAGGTCGACGTCCCGGTCCTGATCATGCACGGGGAGGACGACCAGATCGTCCCGATCGCCGACAGCGCCCACCTGGCCATCAAGCTGGTCAAGAAGGGCACGCTGAAGACCTATCCGGGCCTGCCCCACGGCATGGCGTCCACCCACCCGGATATCATCAACGCCGACCTGCTGGCCTTCTTCAAGGCGTAGGGGGCGAGCCCGATCCACCGTCATCCCGCGCTTCATGCGCGGGACCCATGGTTCAGCTTCCACGTGCGAGCTTGAGCTTTCGCCGCACTTGCGGCGGACAAATGGGTCCCGCGAACAAGTCGCGGGATGACGGCTATCGTTCGGGTGAGGTTACGCCCCCAGAACCTCGGGCGTCATCGCCTCGAAATCCGCCGCCCCCAGCATCACCCCCGCCGCCGCGCCCGGGACTTGCGCCAGGACGCTCTCGGCGAACACGCGAGCCAGGGCGCGCTTGCTTTCAGCCCAGGCCGTGTCGGCCTCGCCGGCCGCCGCCAGGGCGCCCTTGGCCAGCATCCAGCCGCCGACCACGTCGCCCAGCAGCTTCAGATAGGCCGTGGCGCCGGACAGGGCGTCGGGCATGGCCTTGGCGCGGCGTTCGACCAGCCAGGCGGTGGCGCCGGCGGCGGCGTCCAGGGCGGCCTCCAGGCGCAGGCCGACGGCCTTCAGGTCGGAGCTCTTCAGGTCTTCGATGGTGTCGCGGATGTCGTCCATCAGGTCGGCGACCGCCTGGCCCTCGCCCAGCGACAGCTTGCGGCCGACCAGGTCGATGGCCTGGATGCCGTTGGTGCCCTCGTAGATCGGGGCGATGCGGGCGTCGCGATAGTGCTGGGCCGCGCCGGTCTCCTCGATGAAGCCCATGCCGCCGTGGATCTGCACGCCTTGCGAGGCCACCCAGACGCCGACGTCGGTCGACCAGGCCTTGGCGATGGGCGTGAGCAGCTCCTCGCGCAGCTTGGCGCTGGTCCGGGTCGTTTCGTCGGCCGCGGCGCGAGCCAGGTCGGCGGCGACGGCGGTCGACAGACAGATGCCGCGGGCGGCCTCGATGTGAGCCTTCATCAGCACCAGCGACCGGCGCACGTCCGGATGGTCGAACAGGCGCGAGGGATAGGCGCCGGTCCAGGCCGAGCGGCCCTGGGCGCGCTCCTGGCTGAAGGCCAGCGCCTGCTGGTAGGCGCGCTCGGCGATGGCGGTCCCCTGCGTCCCGACCTGCAGGCGCGCGGCGTTCATCATCGTGAACATGTTGGGCAGGCCCTGGCCCAGGCCCCCGACCAGCTCGGCCTTGGCGCCCTCGAACAGCATCACGCAGGTGGGCGAGCCGTGGATGCCGAGCTTGTGCTCCAGCCCGCCGACCCGCAGGCCGTTGGCTTCGCCAAGCTTGCCGTCGTCGCCGACCAGCACCTTGGGCGCCAGGAACAGCGAGACGCCCTTCACGCCGGGAGGGGCGTCGGGCGTGCGGGCCAGGACAAGGTGGACGATGTTGTCGGCCGCGTCGTGGTCGCCCCAGGTGATGTAGATCTTCTGGCCGGTGATCCGCCAGCCGCCCTCGCCGTCGGGCGTCGCCATCGTCGTCAGGGCCGCCAGGTCCGAGCCCGCCTGCGGCTCGGTCAGGTTCATCGTGCCTGTCCACTCGCCCGAGACCAGCTTGGGCAGGTACAGCGCCTTCTGGCGGTCCGAGCCGTGGTGATCCAGCGCTTCGATGGCGCCCAGGCTCAGCATCGGGCAGAGGCCAAAGGCCATGTTGGCGGCCTGGATCATTTCCAGCACCGCGACTTCCAGCGTCTTGGGCAGGCCTTGGCCGCCATGCTCGGGCGCGGCCGCGAGGCCCGCCCAGCCGCCTTCGGCGAACTGCTTGTAGGCGTCGGCGAAGCCCGGAGCGCAGCGGACGACGCCGTTCTCCAGCTTGGCGCCGACCATGTCGCCTTGACGGTTCAGCGGGGCCAGCACGTCGGCCGCGAAAGCGCCGGCCGCTTCCAGCACGGCCGCCACGGTGTCGGCGTCCGCCTCGGGGAAGGCGTCGGCCAGTCGGTCGAAGCCCGCCGCATGGCGCAGCGAGAAGGCGAGGTCACGAACGGGGGCGCGGAAGGTCATGGCCGACGAAGCTCCAGGTTATCGGCGTTTCTTTAGGCGCGTGGGCTCGCCGCGCAAAGCCGGCCACAGATTTGTTCGTCAGGTAACGATCTCGTGATCCGGGAGGCCTTCAAAGCTATGCTGGAGTGACTAAGTCGGGGGAACCGTAACTAGTTCTGTTCTAGTTCGAAGGAGATACTTCCGATGTTCCGTCCTTACGCCTATGCCGCCCTCGCGGCGACCCTGTTCGCCGCCCCGGCCGCCCTGGCCGCGCCGGGCGTCAGCTCCACCAAGCCCGCCGACCTCCCGGCCGGCCACTACGTGCTCGACAAGACCCACGCTTCGGTCGTGGCCAAGATCAAGCACATGGGGTTCTCGAACTATCAGTTCCGCTTCACCAAGGTCGACGCCAGCTTCGACTATGATCCCAAGGCTCCGCAGGACGCCAAGATCAAGGTGACCATCGATCCGGGCTCGATCGACACCTCGACCGGCGCCGACGAGTTCGGCCTGAAGTTCAACAAGGAACTGGCCGGCGACGGCTGGCTGGAAGCCAACAAGTTCCCGACCGCCACCTTCGTCTCGACCAAGGTCGAGCCGGGCGCGGGCCAGACCGGCAAGGTCTATGGCGACTTCACCCTGCACGGCGTGACCAAGCCGATCGTGCTGGACGTCACCTTCAACGGCGTCGGCTCGGGCTTCGCGCCCGGCAGCGTCAAGACCGGCTTCTCGGCCTCGACCACCATCAAGCGTTCGGAATTCGGCGTCAGCAAGTACGTGCCGCTGGTCGGCGACGACGTCGCGCTGAACATCGAAGTCGAGTTCGACAAGAAGTAAGCTTTGGGCGCATCGCGCGGTCCCCCGGATCGCGCGATGCGCTTTTCCCTTCTCTGTCTGGCTTTGTCTGTCTGGAGTAACCGATGGCCGCGACCCGCACGCGCTACACGACGGTGGCGATTGTCCTTCACTGGCTGATCGCCGCGACCATCATCTTCCAGATCATAGTCGGCTGGCGCATGGGCGACGGGCCGAAGGGCTCGCCGACGACCTTCGCGCTGTTCCAGCTGCACAAGTCCATCGGCTTCACGATCCTGCTGCTCAGCCTGGCGCGCCTGGCCTGGCGGATCTTCAACCGCACGCCGGCGCCGCCCGTCCATCAGCCGCGCTGGGAGCAGATCGCCTCCAAGATCGTGCACGTCGGTTTCTACGTGATCATGATCGGCCTGCCGCTGACCGGCTGGATCCTGGTCTCGACCAGCCGCGTGGTCGTGCCGACTCTGTGGTGGGGCGTGATCCCGTGGCCGCACCTGCCGGGCTTGCCCGAGCTGGCCGCCGGTCCCAAGCACGTCTGGCACGAGATCGGCGAGATCGGTCACGGTGTGCTGGTCAAGCTGATCTATCTGCTGCTGGCCCTGCACCTGGGCGCGGTGGCCAAGCACCAGATCCTCGACAAGGACGAGGTGTTCCAGAACATGGTCCCGGGCGCCAAGCCCGGCCTGAAGGAGCCCCGCGCCTGGCTCGTCGCGGCGGTCGTCGCGGCCGTGGTCGCCGCCGGCTACCTGTTCACCCCGACGCTCAAGACCGCCAAGCCGATCACGACTCCGCCCCCGGCCGCCGAAGCCGCGGCGCCGGCCGAGCCCGCCGCGCCGGCGCCGACCGAGCAGGTCGCCCCGGCCGCCGCCGCCCAGCCTGAGGCCGTCGCCGCCGAACCCGAGTCCGCCTTGAATGACCCCGTCGCCTGGGCCGTCCAGAAGGGCGCGAGCCTGACCTTCTCGGCCGTTTGGTCGGGCAGCCCGATCGAGGGCCGCTTCAACCGCTGGACCGCCGACATCCTGTTTTCGCCCGAGGCGCTGGACCGCTCGAAGCTGAGCGTCAGCGTCGACATGGCCTCGGCCGTCACCGGCGACGATCAGCGCGACCAGAGCCTGCCCAGCGGCGACTTCTTCGACACCGCCGCCCATCCCAAGGCGACCTTCACGGCCAGCAAGTTCCGCAAGACGGGCGAGGGCCAGTACGTCGCCGACGGAACCCTGGACCTGCGCGGCGTGAAAAAGCCGCTCAGCCTGCCGTTTTCCTTGAAGATCGTCGGCGACACGGCGACCGCGCGCGGTGTAACCACCCTCGACCGGACCACGTTCGGGGTTGGACAGGGCGAATGGGCGTCAACGGATCAGATCGCGGCCAAGGTGAAGGTCAGCTTCTCGCTGACCGCCAAGCGGAAATAGAGGCCGCGGCCAGCGCCCTGCGCGCCGGCGGTCTCGTCATCCTGCCGACCGAGACCGTCTATGGCCTGGGCGCCGACGCGGCCAATCCGACGGCGGTGGCGGCGATCTTCGAGGCCAAGGGCCGGCCGCGCTTCAACCCGCTGATCGCCCATGTCGCCGACCTCGAGACCGCCGAGCGGATCGCCGACTTCGATCACCGCGCCCGCGACCTAGCCCGCGAATTCTGGCCAGGACCGCTGACCATCGTCGCCCCGATCAAGGACGCCTCGGTCGTGTGCGATTTAGCCCGCGCGGGGCTCGACACCGTGGCCATCCGCGTGCCGGGCCATCCCGTCTCCCGCGCCGTGCTGGCCGCGTTCGGTGGCGCGGTCGTCGCGCCTTCGGCCAATCGTTCCGGGCGGCCCAGCCCCACCACCTACGCCGACGCCATGGCCGAGACCGGCGACAAGGCCGCGGCCGCCCTCGACGGCGGTCCCTGCGCCGTGGGGCTGGAATCGACGGTCGTCTCGGTGCTCGACGGCCAGGCCCGGCTGCTACGGCCCGGCGCGGTGACCCGTGTCCAGCTGCAACAGATCGTCGGCCCCCTGGCCGAGGCCGACGATGACGCCAAGCGCTCGCCCGGACGCCTCGCCCTCCACTACGCTCCCGACGCGCCGGTGCGGATCAACGCCAAGGCGCCCAAGCCGGGCGAGGCCTTCCTGGCCTTCGGCGGCGGCGCCAGCGGGGAGGGGGTGTTCAACCTCAGCCCCACCGGCGATCTCGCCGAGGCGGCGTCGAACCTGTTTTCCTATCTCCGCGCCGCCGACCGCACCCATCCCTCCGCCATCGCCGTCGCCCCGATCCCCGAAGAGGGGTTGGGCGAGGCGATCAACGACCGGCTGCGCCGCGCGGCCGGCTTCATCGGCTGACCATTCCAGCGTAGGATCAGGACCATGACCAAGCCCGTTCCCGCCGATATCGTCTCCCGCCTCAAGGCCGTGCTCGGCGAGGGCGGCTGGAGCCAGGATCCGGACGTGATCGGGCCGATGCTGGTCGAATGGCGCGGTCGCTGGAAGGGCGAGACGCCGCTGCTGGTCACCCCGCGCACGACCGCCGAGGTCGCGGCCGTGATCGGCATCTGCGCGGCCGAGGGCGTGGCGATCACGCCCCAGGGCGGCAACACCGGCCTCGTCGCCGGCCAGATCCCGCATGGGGAGATCCTGCTGTCGACCCGCAAGCTGACCGCCGTCCGCGACGTCGATCCGATCGATGACGTCATGGTGCTGGAGGCGGGGGTCACGCTCTACGAAGCCCACCAGCAGGCCGCCAAGGTCGGCCGGCGCTTCACGGTTGGCGTCGCGTCCGAAGGCTCGTGCACGATCGGCGGGCTGATCTCGACCAACGCCGGCGGCACGGCCGTCCTACGCTACGGCATGATGCGCGAGCAGGTGCTGGGGATCGAGGCGGTGCTGCCCACAACGGCGAGATCTGGAATGGTCTGAAGCGCCTGCGCAAGGACAACACAGGTTACGACCTCAAGCAGCTCCTGATCGGCGCCGAGGGCACGCTGGGCGTGGTCACCGCCGCCAGCCTGAAAATTCAAGCGCCGCTGGCCTCGCGGGCCGTGGCGATCGTGGGGTTGGGCTCGCCCGCCGACGCCATTCAGCTCCTAGCGCGCGCCAAGGAGGAGACGGGCGGCTCGATCGAGGCGTTCGAGCTGATGGGCCTGCTGGGTTTCGCCCTGACCATCCGCAACGTGCCCGGCCTGCGCGATCCGCTGCCGACCGAGCATCCCTGGTATGTCCTGATCGAGATCGCCAGCGGCGAGCCCGGCGCGGCCGAGGCGGCGCTGGAGCGGCTGCTGACCGGCGCCCTGGAGAGCGGCCTGATCGCCGACGCCGCGGTCGCCCAGACCGAGACGCAAGAGAAGGCCTTCTGGCACATCCGCGAAGGCCACTCCGCCGGCCAGAAGCCGGAAGGCGCGGTGTGGAAGCATGACGTTTCGGTGCCGGTCTCGAAGATCCCCGACTTCATCGCCCGCGCCGACGCGGCGATCGAGCAGGCCTTTCCGGGCACGCGGATCATCGCCTTCGGCCATGTCGGCGACGGCAATGTCCACTACGACGTGCTCAAGCCCGTCGGCGCCGATGACGACGCTCACGACGTCCAGCGGGAGACCGGCGCCAAGATCGTCCACGACATCGCCGCCAGCTTCTCCGGTTCGATCAGCGCCGAGCACGGCCTGGGCGCGATGAAGACGGCCGAGGCGCTGACCTACAAGGACCCGATCGAGGTCGCGGCCCTGCGGGCGATCCGCCTGGCGCTGGACCCCAAGCGGATCATGAACCCGCGGGTGCTGTTCTAGCCGCGCGCTTCCTCGCCCGCAGGAACAGCACGAGCATCACCGCGAAGGCGCCCGCGGGGACCGTGGCCCTGTAGAAGCCCGGCTGCGAGCCCGGCAGCAGGTTGATCGCCCACGGGATGAAGCCCCAGCGGCCGGTCGTCTGCTCCATCCAGAACGCCCCGACCCCGACAAAGCACATCACCGCCCAAACGGGACGGAACTTCAGGCCTCGGTCGCGCAGCACGAAGAACAGCGCGACGAACATCGGGATCGGCCAGGCGAGGGCGGCGGCGAGGCCAAGGGTTTGCATGCCTGGCTGGTTAGCCTCGCCGCGCTTCCAGGTCGAGGTGTTTCACGCCTCCGGCACCCCCGCCATCATCGCCTTGAGGGCCGCGAGATGGCCTTTCAGGGCTTCGCGCCCGGGCTTCGACAGCGATAGCCAGGTGCGTTGGCGGCCCTCGGAAGCGGCCTTCCTGACCTTGACGTAGCCGGCCTCCTCCAAGGTTTTGACGTGCTTGGAGAGGACCGACTCCGAGACGTCCAGCGCCTCGCGCACCGTGGCGAAGTCGATGGTGTCCACGGCCGCCAGCATGCAGCACATCTGCAGGCGGTTGGGGGCGTGGATCACCGGATCGAGCTCGCCGCTCACAGCGGACGCCCGTCGCGCAGGTCGGCGCGGAACGCCGCTTCCCAGACGAAGCCGCCGATGGTGACTATCACGGCGATCAGCCCGGCGAACACGAAGGGCGCGAGGGCTTCCTTGCGCATGTGGAACAGCCAGGCCGACAGCAGCATCAGGCCGGTCGAGATCGTCGCCAGGCCCACGGAAATCCAGCGGGTTCTCCCGGCGCGATAGCCGCTGACCCAAAGCCCCGTCCGCTTGATGTAGGCGCGGACCAGCAGGACCAGGCCGGCGATGAACACGCCGTAGTAGACAAGCATGTACGGCACGGGCGCGGCCTGGACCGCGCAAAGCCCGCCCATCAGCAGGCCCAGCGCCGGGTGATACCAAACCGGCGCCTTGGCGCGCTGGGCCAAGTCGGCGTTGGCGGCGTCAACCTCGGCCAACATCCGCAGGGCGTCTTCATCTCGGGTCATGGCGACCTCCTCACTTTCCAATGTGGAAAGCTATAACGCCTTACTTTCCGAGCTGGCAAGTGAAAACTTTCCACCATGGAAAGTGACGGGCTTCGGACTCGACAGCCGATCCCGCCGGATCAATCTGTCCGCATGAGCCGGCTCTTCAGGTTCTCCAGCGCGATGTCACGCCACCCCGACGTCGAGGCCTGGCTCGGCGGGCCCGACCCGCTGCGCGCCGTCGTGCGGCCGTGGTTCGAAGCCATCCGCGCGTTGGGCCCCGATATTCGCGAACTGCCGCACGACGGCCATCCGACGGCCTGCGTCGAGGACGCGGCCTTCGCCTATGTCGACGCCTTCAGCGCCCACGCCAGCATTGGATTCTACGAAGGCGCGTCTCTGCCGGATCCGGCCGGTCTGCTCGAGGGCGGCGGCAAGCGGATGCGGCACGTGAAGCTGCGCTGGGGGGCGCCTGCGAACGAGGCGGCGCTGCGGGATTTGATCGGCGCGGCCTACGCCGACATGCGCGCGCGGGTCGACGCGGGGGAATAGTCGCGTGGCCTAGCTAGCGAAGCCCGGTCGAAGCCTTTATCTCCCGGGCCATGTTGATGGTCATTTCCCCCGCCAAGTCGCTGGACTTCACCGCGCCCGCCCAGGCGCTGCCCATGACGACGCCTGAGCTGAAGGCCCAGATCGGCGAGCTGGCCAAGGTCACGCGCAAGCTGACCGCCGCCGACCTCAAGCGCCTGATGCATATCTCCGACGCCCTGGCCAAGCTGAACCGCGAGCGGTTCCAGGCCTTCGACGCCGAGCTGGAAGATGGCCTGCAGGCGATCATCGCCTTCAACGGCGACGTCTATGCGGGTCTGGCCGCGCGCGAGCTGGATCGGCCGGCCCTGGAGTGGGCGCACGACCACCTGCGGATCCTGTCGGGCCTCTACGGCGTGCTGCGCCCGTTCGACGCCCTGCAGCCCTATCGCCTGGAGATGGGCACGCGGCTGAAGACCAAACGCGGCCATAACCTCTACGACTACTGGGGCGAGACGATCTCGAAGACGCTGAACGCCGCGGCCGACGGCCACGCCGATCCGACCCTGGTGAACCTAGCCAGCCAGGAATATTTCGGCGCCGTCGACGCCAAGGCCCTGAAGCTTCCGGTGGTCACCTGCCACTTCAAGGAAGAGAAGCACGGCGAGCTGCGCGTTCTGGGCTTCTTCGCCAAGAAGGCGCGCGGGCGCATGGCGCGCTACGTCATCGACAACCGTATCGACCGCGCCGAGGGCCTGAAAGGCTTCGACCTGGACGGTTACCGCTTCCAGCCGTCGCTCTCGACCGAGGCCGACTGGGTTTTCGCTCGCCCGCAGCCGTAAATTCATCTATCGATGAATTTATAAGCGCTCGCCCTTCGCGGGAGCGAGCGATATGTTGCGCCGCAACATCGTTGGGCGTCATCCAGGAGCGCGTGAATGGCCGTCGATTTCGGTTTGCAGGGGCAGGTCGCCATCGTCACCGGCTCGACCAGCGGCATCGGGCACGCCCTGGCCGCCGCGCTCGCCGCCCAGGGCTGCAACATCGTCATGAACGGCCTGGGCGAAATGAACGCCATCGAGCGGGCCCGTTCGGAGATGGCCGAGAAGCACGGCGTCGAGGTGCTGTATCACGGCGCCGACATGACCAAGCCGATCGAGATCGCCGACATGGTCAAGGCCGCCAAGGCCGAGTTCGGCGAGCTGGACATCCTGGTCAACAATGCCGGCGTCCAGCACGTGGCGCCGATCGAGGACTTTCCGGACGACAAGTGGGACCTGATCATCGCGATCAACCTGTCCTCGGCCTTCCACGCCACCAAGGCGGCGGTGCCGATCATGAAGGAGCAGGGGCGCGGGCGGATCGTCAACATCGCCTCGGCCCACGCGCTGGTCGCCTCGCCGTTCAAGTCGGCCTATGTCGCGGCCAAGCACGGGATCATGGGCCTGACCAAGACGGTCGCCCTCGAGGTCGCCACCCACGGCATCACCTGCAACGCCATCTGCCCGGGCTTTGTGAAGACCCCGCTGGTCGAGGCCCAGATCACCGACCAGGCCAAGGCCCGCGGCATTTCCGAGGATGCGGTGATGAAGGACGTGATCCTGGCCGCCCAGCCGACCAAGCAGTTCGTCACCTTCGAGCAACTGGCCGGCATGCTGCTGTACCTGGTGTCGGACGCCGGGGCCTCGGCCAACGGCGCGGCTTTCCAGGTCGACGGCGGCTGGGTGGCGCAATAGGGTCGGCGGGTGCCCATCCCGCCCTTCACCCGCAAGAAGCCGACCGGCCGCGCGCTGAGCCTGGCGCTGCAGGGCGGCGGCGCGCATGGGGCCTTCGAGTGGGGCGTGCTGGATCGCCTGCTCGAGGAAGAGGATCTCGAGATCCGGGCCGTCACCGCCGCGTCGGCCGGCGCCATGAACGCGGTCTGTCTGGCCCAGGGCATGATCGACGACGGCAAGGCCGGGGCCAAGGCGCGGCTCGACTCCTTCTGGCGCCAGGTCAACCGCTCGGGCGGCCGCAACGTCTTCGGCGACACCTCGATCTGGACCAGCGCCTTTTCCGGCGGCGTCGATTGGTGGAAGAACACGCCGGGCTGGCGGATGGCCGAGACCCTGGCCCTGTCGTTCAGCCCCTACGAGTTCAACCCCTTCAATCTCAATCCCCTGCACGACCTGCTGGAGGCCGAGGTCCAGTTCGATCAGCTGCGCGAGCGCTCGCCGATCAAGCTCTACATCTCGGCCACGGCGATCCGCACCAGCAAGTCCAAGATCTTCCGCGAGACTGAGCTGACCTCGCGCCACATCATGGCCAGCGCCTGTCTGCCCCAGCTGTTCCAGGCGGTGGAGATCGACGGCGAGCCCTACTGGGATGGCGGCTTCCTGGCCAATCCGCCGCTGTGGCCGCTGTTCTACGACGACACGCCCGACGACATCCTGATCATCACGCTCAACCCTTTCGTCCGGGACGAGACGCCCAAGTCGCCGGGCGAGATCATGGACCGACTGAACGAGATCACCTTCAACGCCTCGCTGGCCTCGGAGCTGCGGGCCATCGGGTTTGTCCAGAAGCTGCTGGACGAGGGCCTTCTCAAGGACACCGCCCGAGGCCGCTACCGGCGGATGCTGGTTCACGCCATCACCGCCGACAAGCCGCTGGCGGATCTCTCGCTCTCGACCAAGTTCAATACCGAATGGAGCTTTCTGTCCGACCTGAAGGAACGCGGGCGGGCCGCCGCGGACGCCTGGCTGACCGACTGCGGGACCTGCATCGGCGTGAAGTCCAGCATCGACCTGAAGGTTGGCTTCCCGTGACCCCCCATCCGGTGCCCACGGTCGGGGTTGTCTGTCTGCGCGGCGACGAGGTGCTGTTGATCAAGCGCGGCACGCCGCCGCGTCTGAACCAGTGGAGTCTGCCGGGCGGGCGGCTGGAGTGGGGCGAGACCACGGCCGTCGCGGCCCTGCGTGAACTGAAGGAGGAGACCGGTGTCGAGGCCGAACTCCTCGGACTGGTCGACGTGATCGACGGGGTGTTCCCCGCGCGCCCCTCTGTCGATGGAAAAGGGGGCGGCGAGATCACCCGCCACTACGTCCTGATCGACTACGCCGCCCGTTGGAGCGCCGGCGAGCCCTTGGCCGGCGACGACGCGGCCGATGCGCGCTTCGTGTCTCGCGACGAAGCCATGGCCTTGGTGGAGTGGGATGAGACGCGGCGGGTGATCACCGAGGCTTACGAGCGTTTCGGGGTCTAGCGCCTCTCCGCCCCGTCTAGGACGTGACCCGCGCGCCGCTGAAATGGGCCAGCGTGCCGGGGCCGATCCAGAGCGCCACGGCGCCCTTGGCGTCGGCGCCGTGCTTGAGGTCGCCGACGATCAGGGTCGGCTGCTCGGCGCCGTCGACATGGAGTTGGGCCTTGGAGCCCTTGACCACGATCCGCACGTGCGTCCATCGGCCAGGCACGAGATCGACATAGGTCTCGTACTTGGCCGGCGCCTCGGCGCGCAGCCGCTCCCAGGTATGGTCGGGGTGAGAGATATATTGGACGGCGTGGTTGCGGCGTAGCTGGTCGTCGGCGCGGCCGTTGGTCGGGCGTAGATAGATGGCCTCCAACCTGTCCTCGTCTCGCACCCGGAAGGCCACGCCCACGAAGCCCCGCGCCGTGGCGCTGGCCGTGGCGCTCGGGGCTCCGCTGATCCACGCTTCGATGACGCCATCGCCGAAGGCGGGCGTGTCCAGAACCACCAGTCGGTCGAGCCCGGGGGCGTTCTCCAGCGCCAGGGCGCGCAGGGCGGGACGGCCCTCGTACGCCGTCCGCGCCGTCTCGACGCCAATGGCCCGGATCGCTTCGGCCTCCAGTCCCGTCCCAACGGCGCTCCGCGGCGCGGCCAGGGCGCTGGCCGAGACCATCGTCAACGCGGCGCCGCCCATCACGGATCGACGAGTTTGAGCATTGTCGGACATTGGAGACCCTTCATGGCGGAAGGGCATCAACTTCACAGTGGCATGGCCGGATCAAGGCCGAGCTTCGCCGGTTCTGGATGCCCCAGACACATGGTCTTCGAGGTGGAATCGCGCCGGGTTCGTCGCGGCGCTTGCGCTGGCGCTTCAATCCCCCGACATCTCTTCCATGACCCTGATCGAAGCCCCGGCGCCCCGATTCTCCATCAGCCCCAACGCGCTGATCCTGCTGGCCGCCTGTGTCGGCCTCGGCTGGGCCGTCGCCGCCGCGATACCGCCCGTGGGCGTCATCACCTTCGCCTTCGTCGCGGCCGCCTGGGTGTTCAGCGTCGGCGTCCATGAGTTCGGCCACGCGCTGACGGCCTACAAGGCCGGCGACACGACGATCATCGAGAAGGGCTACCTGACCCTCGATCCGCTGAAATATTCCGACCTCGCGACAACCGTCGTCATCCCGCTGATCGCGTTGGCGCTGGGCGGAATCGGTTTTCCGGGCGGGGCGGTCTATCTGCGCGAGGACCTGATGCGCTCGCGGGGCTGGCGCTCGCTGGCGTCGCTGGCTGGGCCGCTGGGGACGCTGGTCGTCCTGGTCGTGCTGGCCCTGGCCCTGCCGATCGTGACGTCGCCGCCGCTGCGCCACGCGCTGGCTCTGCTGGCCTTCCTGCAGGCCACGGCCTTCGTGCTGAACCTGCTGCCGGTCCCGGGGCTCGACGGCTACGGCGTGATCCGGCCGTTCCTGCCCGACGGCGTCCGCGCGAAGATGATCAAGGTCGAGCGGGTCGGGTTCCTGGTGCTGTTCGCCCTGATCTTCTTCGTGCCCGGCGTCAGCGACCTGATCTTCAAGGCCGCCCTGACGATCACCGACCTGTTGGGCGTGCCGAGGACGGCGATTGGCGACGGCTGGCGCACCTTCCACTTTTGGGGGTCTTGACCTTCGGCGCCTGATCGCCTCCCCTTCAAACAAGCGTTCAAGATAACAAGGGGAGGGCCGCCATGGCCTACGCGCCGTTCAACCTGTCGGGCAAGGTCGCCCTCGTCACCGGCGGCAATCGCGGCATCGGCCTCGGCATGGCCAAGGCGATGGCGCAGGCCGGCGCGGACATCGTCATCTGGGGCTCCAATCCCGAGCGCAACCTCGCCGCCGAGCAGCAGCTGACCTCGCTGGGCGTGCGCGTGAAGGCCCAGACCGTCGACGTCTCCGACGAGGTCCAGGTCGCCGAGGGCATGGAAGAGGCCGTGGCCGCCATGGGCCGGGTCGACTCCGTCTTCGCCAACGCCGGCATCGGCTACGGTTCGCCCTCGTTCGTCGAGATGAAGACCGAGGTCTATCGCAAGGTGCTGTCGGTCAATCTGGACGGCGTCTTCTTCACCCTGCGCGAGGCCTGCCGCCATATGGTCGAGCGGGCCAAGGCCGGGGATCCGGGCGGCTCGCTGGTCGGCATCGCCTCGCTGGCCGCCATCGAGGGCGCGGCTCGCAACGAGGCCTACGCCGCCACCAAGGGCGCGGTGATCTCGATGATCAAGTCGGTGGCCGTCGAGCACGCCCGCTACGGCGTCCGCGCCAACGCCATCCTGCCGGGCTGGATCGCCACCGACATGACGGCGGGCGCCCAGGGCAACTCGGCCTTCGCCGAGAAGGTCATCCCGCGCGTGCCGGCCCGTCGCTGGGGCGAGCCAGAGGACTTCGGCGGCATGGCCGTTTACCTGGCCTCGGACGCGTCGAGCTATCACTCGGGCACGACCATCGTCATCGACGGCGGATACTCGATCTTCTAAGGTCTCGTTTCTTGGACTCTTGAGTCCAATAAAACCCTATTGAAAACAGGGCCTTGCGGAACGCGCGCGACGGTGGGAAGCTTCGCGCGTGGCAGCCCGGACATCAGATCTGGGCGCCGACGAGGAAACGAGAGAACGATGACGCCCCAAGACGTTGTCAGCCTGGCGCCGCCGCGCGGCTTCTTGATGATGTTGGCCCTGGCCTTCACGGGCATGATGGCCTGCTTCTGGACGCATCACGCGGACGTCGAGACCGAGCTGGCTCGCCGCGACTAAGCCTTGGCCAAGGCCTTCTCGAAAGCCGCCTGAAGTTCGGCGCTCACCGCGCGCGCGGGCTGAGGCGCGCCAAGATGGATGGCGCGCAGCTCGTCCATGAAGGCTTCCCACATCACGGGACCCCCGGCCTCCAGAAGTTCCGCGCGGATCGCCAGCTCCGGCGTGGTCGGCGTATGGCGTCGGCCCCAGGCGCCCATCTGGGCCAGCAGGGGCACCAGCTGGATCGAAGGCTCGGTCAGGCTGTAGACGCCCTTCTGCTTGTGGCTGGGGTCGTCGACGCGCGACAGCAGGCCGTTGGCCAGCAGCCGCTTCAGCCGATCGGCCAGCACGTTCGAGGCGATGCCTTCCTCCGACTGGTTCAGCAGCTCGCGGTAGTGCCGGCGCCCGCCGAACATCACATCGCGCAGGACGATCAGGCTCCAGCGATCGCCCAGCAGTTCGAGCGTCAGATTGATCGGGCAGCCGGATCTGTGGGGGTGGGACATCGTCGCTCCGACAAACTGGTTGCGATGTAGGAGCAGTGTGGCTAATCATCAACCACTTGCAAACTGCAACCAGATTGAGGCGACCGTGGCCCTGATCCTCTACGCGCATCCCTTCTCGTCCTACTGCCAGAAGGTGCAGATCGCGTTCTATGAGAACGCCGTACCCTTCACCTACCGGCTGCTCGGTCCGGAAGACCCCGCCGCGATGGAGGAGCGCCAGGCCCTGTGGCCGCTGGGGCGCTTTCCGGTCGTCGTGGATGACGGCGTCACGGTGGTGGAGTCGAGCATCATCATCGAGCACCTGCAGCTGTTTCACCCCGGGCCGGTGAAGCTGCTGCCGGAGGATCCCAGGGCGGCGCTGAAGGTGCGCTTCCTGGATCGCTTCTTCGACAACTACGTGATGACGCCCATGCAGGTCCCGGTGTTCGAGTCCCTCCGACCCGACGGCGGGCGTCCGGAGGCGATGGCCGAGGCGGCTGTCGCCCTCGACACCGCCTACCAGTGGCTGGAAGACCATCTGACCGGCCCGTGGGCGGCGGGCGATGATTTCACCCTGGCCGACTGCGCCGCCGCAGCGTCGCTGTTCTACGCCGACTGGGTGCGGCCGATCGGCGAGGCCTTCCCGAAGGTCCGGGCCTACCGCGCCCGTCTGCTGGCCAGGCCCTCGATCAGCCGCTGCGTGGAGGAGGGGAGACCCTATCGGCATTTCTTCCCCCTGGGCGCGCCCGACCGCGACTGACCTCGCGGCACGCTTGCGGCGGGTTCGACGCCCTCCGATCCTGCCGCGAACACGGGAGGACGGGTCATGGGTCTGCGCACGCCGCTCTGCGATCTTCTGCATATCGAGCATCCGATCCTGCTGGCCGGCATGGGCGGGGTGTCCTACGCGCCGCTGGCGGCCGCCGTGTCCAGCGCAGGCGGCTATGGCGTGCTGGGCATGGCCGGAACCTCGCCGGACTTCATCCGCGACCAGATGCGCCAAGTCAAAAGCCTGACCGACAAGCCGTTCGGCGTCGACCTGTTGGCCGCCACGCCCGACGCCCTGACCGCCAGCGTCGAGGTGATCATCGAGGAAGGCGCCAGTTCCTTCGTCGCGGGCCTGGGCGTCCCGACCCCGATCATCGAGAAGCTCAAGGCCGCCGGCCTGAAGGTCATGGTCGTCTGCGGGGCCGTGAAGCACGCCGTGAAGGCCGAGGGCGCCGGTTGCGACGCCGTGATCTGCCAGGGCGGGGAGGGCGGTGGTCACACGGGCCTGGTCGGCACGCTGCCCTTGGTCGCCCAGGCCGTCGAGGCGGTGAAGATCCCGGTCGTCGCGGCCGGCGGGCTGCATGACGGGCGGGGTCTGGCGGCGGCGCTGGCCCTGGGCGCCCAGGGCGTTTGGATGGGCACGCGGTTCATCGCCTCGGCCGAGGCCCACGCCGGCGACCTCTATCGCCAGGCCGTGATCGCGGCGACCGACGAGGACACGGTCCGCACTCGCTGCTATTCCGGCAAGCCGATGCGGGTGAAGAAGAACGCTTACGTCGATGACTGGGAGGCGCGGCCGGCCGACATCCAGCCGTTCCCGCAGCAGGCCATGGTCTCGATCCGCGAGGGCGCGATGGGCGGCATCGGCGGCCAGATCGAGGGGCTGGACCTCGACAAGTCCTGCTTCGCCATGGGCCAGAGCGCGGGCGGGATCCACGATGCGCCGCCGGCGGGCGAGATCGTCGCGCGGCTGATGACCGAGGCCGAGGCGGCGCTGGCGCGGGCCAACGCCTTCCGGACCTGAAATCCTCCCCTATGGGGGAGGCGGCCGAAGGCCGGAGAGGGGGAGTCATGCTCACCTTGCCGCTTCCCCCTCCGCCGTCTCTTCGAGCCGACACCTCCCCGCTCGGGGAGGATTTCTAGTCGATATCCACCTTCGGCAGCACCTTCCTGAAGTGCCCCTCGATGGCGTCGTGGCACTCGCAGGCGCGCTTCTCGAGGGCGGAACGGTCGAGGATCTCGATGCGGCCCCGGCCGATATGGATCACGCCCGCGTCCTGCAGCGTTCTGGCCACCGCGCTGATCGTCGTCCGCTGCACGCCCAGCATGTGGGCCAGGGTCTCCTGGGTCAGGCGGATCGGCGCGTCGCCCGCGCGGTCATGGGCGGCCAGAAGCCAGCGACAGACTCGCTGCTCGATCGGATGCACGGCGTTGCAGGCGACGGTCTGCATCATTTGAGCGATCAGGACGTCGGCATAGCGTGAGAAGAGGTCGGCCACCGCCGGAACGCGCGCCTTGATCTCCTCCAGGCGCTGCACCGGCAGGGTGAAGGCGCGGCCCGCCGTACGGACCACCGTCCGGCCATAGGCGGGCTTGAAGCCGGCGCTGACCACGCCGCCGATCGCGCCTTCGCGGCCGACGTTGGCGGCCTCGATCTCCTGGCCGTCGGCGGTGACGACCAGCAGCGAGCACAGGGTCGTGTCGCACGGCAGGTAGGTGTGTTCGACGTCCTCACCGGCGTCGAGCAGCACGGCGTCCTGCGGGAGGTCGACCAGCATCAGATAGGGCGAAAGCTCCGCCAAGGCCTCCGGCCTCAGGGCGGCCAGCAGACGATTGGAAGAGAACGGCGGAGCGTCGTCGCTCGCGCCGCCCCCGTGAGAAAGACGGGCGGCAGCTGACATGGAAACCTCCGTGACGATGCTTAAGCGCACAGCTAACGGCTTAGTTTCCGAAGAGGCTTGATAACGCTCTAGCTAAGCACCGTCGGACGCCGAAGCATCCAGTCGTCTTCCTGCTCGTGCATGACGACGGGCAAGCCCAATCCCGCGGGATGCTCGGCCAGGCGAAGCGCGGCGGCGCGGGCCGCGTCGCGCGTCTCGTAAGCGCCAAAGCGCAGGTTGTCGCCGATGATCGACCAGCGATCGCCGACGCGAACAACGCCGTAATGCACCTCAGTCATGGCTAGACCTCCTTGCAATATCCACAGGGAACGCCTGATTAACGGCGACCGCAAGTCCTTTATCGCTCAAGGTTTTCTGACACCGGTGGACTCTTTATCCCCAGGGTGGCGAAGTTTTGTCCGCGTGCGGGCGAGGGGCGGGTGACAAGTCGGCCGTTTGTTGGCCATAACCTTCGCCATGTTCCGCTTGTTCATTTACGGGATCATCGCCGCCGCCGCCCTGGCCGGAGGCCCCGCCTCGGCGCAGGATCGCCCGGCCGACCAGCGCCAGCGCCTGCTGGAGCTGGCCTACGCCTTGGGCGAGAGCCACGCCCTGCGCCAGGCCTGCGAAGGCGAGGGCGACCAGTACTGGCGCGCGCGGATGATGCGCCTTGTCCAGGTCGAGCGGCCTGGCCCGACCCTGGAGACCCAGCTGCGCGAGCGGTTCAACGCCGGCTTCGTCGCCCTGCGCGGCCAGTATCCCGCTTGCGACGAGGCCAGCCGCAAGGCCGAGGCGCAGGCCGCCCGCCACGGCCAGGCGCTGGCGTTGAAGCTCTCGCAATCGACGATCCAGGTCCGTCGGGAGGCCCCGGCGCCGGATTCCGTGGCGGAGGGCGAAGCGGCGCGCTAACCTCAACCAGAAGGTTGTGGAGGAGAGCGTCTTGGGCGTCTCGATAGTTGTTCTGATCCTGCTGGTCCTGGCGTTCGTCCTGGTGGCCAGCGTGATCAAGATCGTGCCCCAGGGGCGCGAATTCACCGTGGAGCGGTTCGGCCGCTACACCCGGACCCTGAAGCCCGGCATCAGCATCCTCACCCCCTTCGTCGAGACGATCGGGCGCAAGGTCAACATGATGGAGCAGGTGCTCGACGTCCCGCAGCAGGAGGTCATCACCAAGGACAACGTGTCGGTGAAGGTCGACGCGATCGTCTTCATCCAGGTCATGGACGCCGCCGCGGCCGCCTATCGCGTCGACAACCTGATCTACGCCATCACCCAGCTGGCCCAGACCAACCTGCGCACGGTCGTCGGCTCGATGGAGCTGGACGAGGTGCTGTCGCAGCGCGACGCGATCAACACCCGCCTGCTGTCGACCATCGACCACGCCACGGGCCCGTGGGGCGTCAAGGTCGCGCGGATCGAGATCAAGGACCTGACCCCGCCGCCGGACATCACCAACGCCATGGCCCGCCAGATGAAGGCCGAGCGCGAGAAGCGCGCGGTGATCACCGAGGCGGAAGGCGAAAAGCAGTCCCAGATCGCCCGCGCCGAGGGTCAGAAGCAATCGGCCATCCTGCAGGCCGAGGGCCGCCGCGAGGCCGCCTTCCGCGACGCCGAGGCTCGCGAGCGCGAGGCCGAGGCCGAGGCCAAGGCGACGGCCTTCGTGTCCGAGGCGATTTCGAAGGGCGACGTCAACGCGATCAACTACTTCATCGCCCAGAAGTACGTCGAAGCCTTCGGCGAGCTGGCGCGCAGCCCGCAGCAGAAGACGGTGATCGTGCCCGCGGACTTCGCGGGCCTGACCGGGACCGTCGCGGGGGTGAGCGAGCTGATCAAGAGCCTGGGCGCCGACGCGCCGCGGCCCGGCCCGGCGCCGCGCCCGACGCCGGGCGCCACCAGCACGCCGACCGGCGGCAAACGGGGAGCCTGAGCCATGGTCGCCTTGCAAGGCCTCTATGCGACGCATCCCTTCTGGCCCTGGCTGGCCCTGGCGGCGCTGTTCCTGGCGATCGAGGTGGCGACCGGCACGGGCTGGCTGCTGTGGCCCGCCGCCAGCGCCTTCGTCGTCGGCCTCCTGGCCGAGGCGCTGCATCCGGGCCTCGCACTCGAGCTCGGCTTGTTCGCCGTGCTGACCATAGCCTCGACCTATCTGGCGCGGCGCTTCCTGCGTCCGGTGCTGGAGTCGACCAGTCCGGACCTGAACGACCCGCTCCAGCGCCTTGTCGGCCAGCACGGCCAGGTGATGGCGGCGTTCGAACAGGGGCGGGGCCGGGTCTTCGTCGACGGCAAGGACTGGGCGGCTGAAACCGACGATCCCGCGCCGCTCGTCGACCAGACCGTGGTCGTCACCGGCGTTGATGGCGCGGTTCTCAAGGTGCGCGCCTTGCCCGCCTGACACGGGCCGCTGACAAAAGGGCGGCGGTCCCCCTGTTATTGACGAAAGATCGCACCATTTGAGGCCGCGCGAGCTGCGCCTTGAAGGCGCGGATCATCACGCAGAGGGAGACGGCGTGACCTCCATCATTTCGGTAAAGGGTCTGAACAAGACCTATGCGTCTGGCCACCAGGCGCTGAAGACGATCGATCTCGACATTCGTAGAGGCGAGATTTTCGCGCTGCTGGGGCCCAACGGCGCGGGCAAGACCACGCTGATCAGCATCATCTGCGGCATCGTCAATCCCAGCCAGGGGACGGTGACCGCCGACGGCCACGACGTGGTGCGCGACTACCGCGCCGCGCGGACCAAGATCGGCCTGGTGCCCCAGGAGCTGCACACCGACGCCTTCGAGAGCGTCTGGGCCACGGTCAGCTTCTCGCGCGGCCTGTTCGGCAAGCCGCGCAACGACGCCCTGATCGAGAAGATCCTTCGCGAGCTCTCATTGTGGGACAAGAAGGACAGCAAGATCATGGCGCTGTCGGGCGGCATGAAGCGCCGGGTGATGATCGCCAAGGCGCTGAGCCACGAGCCGACCATCCTGTTCCTGGACGAGCCCACCGCCGGCGTCGATGTCGAGCTGCGCCGCGACATGTGGGAGATGGTCCGCAAGCTTCGCGAGAGCGGCGTCACCATCATTCTGACCACCCACTACATCGAGGAGGCCGAGGAGATGGCCGACCGGATCGGGGTGATCAACAAGGGCGAGATCATCCTGGTCGAGGACAAGACCGTCCTGATGCGCAAGCTGGGCAAGAAGCAGCTGACCGTCCACCTGAAGGAGCCGCTGACGGCGCTGCCCGCGGGCCTGGTCGATCCACACCTGACCCTGGCCAACGACGGCGGGGACCTCGTCTACACCTTCGACGCCCAGGCCGAGGACACCGGCATCGCCGAGCTGCTGGGGCGCCTGTCCCAGCACGGGATCGAGTTCAAGGATCTGAAGACCGACCAGAGCTCGCTGGAAGACATCTTCGTCAGCCTGGTGAGGGCCCCGCAATGAACCTCTTCGCGATCAAGGCCATCTACCGCTTCGAGATGGCGCGGTGGTTCCGCACCCTGGCCCAGAGCGTCATCTCGCCGGTCCTGTCGACCAGCCTCTATTTTGTGGTGTTCGGCTCGGCGATCGGTTCGCGCATGCAGGCCATCGACGGGATCAGCTACGGCGCCTTCATCGTGCCGGGCCTGATCATGCTGTCGCTGCTCAGCGAGAGCATCTCCAACGCCTCGTTCGGCATCTACATGCCCAAGTGGGCGGGCACGATCTATGAGCTGCTGTCGGCGCCCGTCGCCTGGTACGAGGCCGTGGCCGGCTATGTCGGGGCGGCGGCGACCAAGTCGATCTGCCTGGGCCTGCTGATCCTGGCGACGGCGCGGATCTTCGTGCCGTTCGAGATCGCCCACCCGTTCGTGATGCTGCTGTTCCTGGTCCTGACCTCGGTGACCTTCAGCCTGTTCGGCTTCATCATCGGGGTCTGGGCCGACGACTTCCAGAAGCTGCAGATCGTGCCGCTGCTGATCGTGACGCCGCTGACCTTCCTGGGCGGCAGCTTCTACTCGATCAAGATGCTGCCGGAGATCTGGCAGAAGATCACCCTGTTCAACCCGGTGGTCTATCTGATCAGCGGCTTCCGCTGGGCCTTCTACGGCCAGTCGGACGTGGGCGTGGGGGTCAGCCTGGGGATGACCGCCGTGTTCCTGGTCGTGTGCCTGACGGCGGTCGCCTGGATCTTCAAGACCGGCTACCGGCTGAAGGTCTAGTCTTCGTCTTCGTCTTCGGCGTCCTCCGCCTCGGTCGGGACCGCCGCCTTCAGTCCCTTCAGCCCGCCCGCCTTGGCGCCCTTGGCGACCAGGGCGGTCTCGGCCCGGCGGACCATGGCGCGCTCGCCGTTGAAGGCGGCCAGCGCGGCGCAGGCCTCGAAGAAGCCCGCGTTCTCGCGGGTGTCGATTTCGGGCTGCTGGATGATCAGATGCAGGTCGCGGGCGCGCAGCTTCAGCACGACGTCCATCACCGCGACGAGATCGCCGCCCAGGGCGTGCAGACTGGGCGCGGCCAGGACGCCGCCGGGCTCGAGGGCTTCCACGGCGCGCTCCAGACCCGGCCGCACGACGCCCGAGGCCAGGCAGCGGTCGCTGAACACCTGCTCGCAGCCCACCAGCAGCAGGCGCTCCTCCTGGGCGGGACTGAAGAACACCCCCGGCGCGGGCGGGACGCGGTAATAGCCGACGAATTTCATGGTCCGCCCATCGCAAACCCGTAGCGCCCTGGCGAGGGGAAAACCGCGACCGCCCACAGACTTCGTCAGCGGCCGCGAGACGAATGCTAGAGCGACTTCAGCACACCGGCCACGAAGGCCGCCAATGGCGTGGTCGGATGCCCGATCAGGCTCGAAAGCTGGCGGCCTTCTTCCAACAATCCGCCCTTCGAGACGCCGACATCGGACTGCGCCAGCATCGCGGCCACCGGCGCGGGAAGCCCAATGCTTTCCAGGACCTTGGCGTAGTCGGCTTCCGGAAGATCGTTGTAGGGCAGCGAGCGGCCGGTCTGGCGGGAGACCTCGGCGGCCAGATCGGCCATCGAGAAGCTCTCGTCGCCGCCCAGCTCGTAGATCTTGCCCGCGTGGTCCTCGCTGGTCAGCACGACGGCGGCGGCTTCGGCGTATTCGGCCCGAAGCGCCGCGGAAATCCGCCCCTCGCCAGCGCTGCCGGCGAAGGCTCCGGCGTGAAGCGCGCCCGCGATCGCGCCGGCGTAGTTCTCGAGGTACCAGCCGTTGCGCAGCAGGGTGTAGTCGAGGCCCGACTCCTGGATCAGGGCTTCGGTGGCTCGGTGCTCGACGCCCAGGCCGATCGGCGTGTCATCGGCGCGCAGGATGCTGGTGTAGGCGATCCGCTTCACGCTGGCGGCCTTGGCGGCTTCGATCACGTTGTGATGCTGGGACACGCGCTGGCCGATCGCGTCGCTGGAGATCAGCAGCAGCACGTCGACCCCCGCGAGGGCGGCGGCCAGGGTCTCGGGCTTGTCGTAGTCGGCGGCGCGGGCCTCGACACCGAGGTCGGCGGCCTTGGCCGGATCGCGGACCAGGGCGACGAGGGACTCGGCCGGCGCGCGGGCCTTTAGCTTCTCGATGACCAGACGGCCTAGTTGGCCGGTGGCGCCGGTGACGGCGATGATCGTCATGTTCCTGCTCCTGTTTAGCGGACGATCGTCATCTAGGACCCTTGCTTACTTTTCGTAAGTACGTACATGAAGGTAAGCATGGAAAAGTCCGAACCTTCCGAAATGGCGTCGCGCCGGCCGCTCTCCGAGATCGTCGTCAATGGCGGCATGCGGGGGAACCTGATGGCCGCCGCCTGCCCCTCGCGCGAGGTGCTCAACCACGTCACGAGCCGCTGGGGCGTCCTGGTCCTTATGGCCCTGGAGACCCGCACCCTGCGCTTCAGCCAGCTGAAGCGGCAGATCGGCGGTGTCAGCGAGCGCATGCTGGCCCAGACCCTCAAGCATCTGGAGAGCGACGGCTTCGTGCGCCGCCAGGCCTTCGAGGTCGTGCCGCCGCACGTCGAGTACAGCCTGACGCCGCTGGGCCTGGAGGTCGCCGAGCGGGTGCGCGGCCTGGCCGATTGGATCCAGGTGAACCTTGGCCGCATCCTGCCGAACTGGGATCCGGAGGTTCTGGCCAACTACGCGCCGGAGACGGTCGCCTAGGTCCGGGCGCGCCGGGCGTCGCTACCCGAAACGCGGATTGGCCTGGCGCAGGCCTTCGTTGGCCAGGGCGTCCGCGCGCTCGTTCAGCGGATGGCCGGCGTGGCCCTTGACCCAGCGCCAGTCGACGTCGTGGCGCGCGCGCGCGGCGTCGAGCCGCTTCCAGAGGTCGTCGTTCTTGACCGGGCTCTTGTCGGCCGTCTTCCAGCCGCGCGCCTTCCAGCCGCGGATCCACTCCTGGATGCCCTTCATCACGTACTGGCTGTCGGTGTGAAGCTCGACCTTGCAGGGGCGGTTCAGCAGTTCCAGCGCCTGGATGGCGGCCATCAGCTCCATGCGGTTGTTGGTCGTCCCCGGCTCGCCGCCGCAGATTTCCTTCTTCTTGTCGCCGTAGAACAGGATGGCGCCCCAGCCGCCGGGGCCCGGATTCCCCTTGCAGGCGCCGTCGGTGTAGATCGTGACCTTGGGCGTCATCAGAAGAGCACGAGGCCTTCGCGGTGGACGGCCAGCTTGCGCTCGTACTCCAGCGGGTCCTTGGGCCTCACAAGCGCGCCGGCGGGCGTCGCGCCCCAGTCGGCGAGGCGCGTCAGGAAGAAGCGCATGGCCGCGCCGCGCGCCAGGATCGGCAGGGCTTCCTTCTCGGCCGGGCTCAGCGGGCGGCGGCGCTCATAGCCGTTCAGCAGCGCCTTGGCCGCGGTGATGTTGAAGCTGCCGTCCGCCTCGAAGCACCAGGCGTTCAGGGTCACCGCCAGGTCGTAGGCGTAGGCGTCGTCGCAGGCGAAATAGAAGTCGATCGTCGCGGCGAACTTGCCGTCGGTGCGGAAGAAGACGTTGTCGGGGAAATAGTCGGCGTGGACCGTGCCCGAGGGCAGGTTGCGCGGCCACATCAGGGACAGCTGCGCCAGGTCCTGGTCGATGGTGGCGGAAAGGCCTGGTTTCAGGTCTTCGGCGGCCTTGCGGTGCTTGGCGAACAGCGGCGCCCAGGCGGCCTGGCCGAGGTCGTTGGCGCGGCGGCCGGGATAGCCCTCGCCGGCCAGGTGCAGCCAGGCCAGACCTTCGCCCGCTTCGCGGCAGTGGGCGACGGTGGGTTTGCGCGCCGACAGGCCCGACATGAACTCGACGATGGCGGCCGGCTTGCCGCGCAGGGTCGACAGCGTGCGGCCGTTGCGGTCCGGCACCGGCCGGGCGCTGGGATAGCCCTTGTCGGCCAGCCAGGTCAGCAGGTTCAGGAAGTAAGGCAGGTCCTCGGCCTTCACCCGGCGCTCGTAGACGGTCAGGATGTAGCGACCCTTCTCCGTCTCCAGCAGGAAGTTGGAGTTCTCCACGCCCTCGGCGATGCCCTTGAACGCCAGTGGCGCCCCCAGGTCGTAGCCCTGGAGGAAGGCGGCGAGTTCGTCGTCGGTGATGTCGGTATAGACGGCCATGACGCGGGGATGCGCGACGCGGCGCGTCCGGTCAAGCCGCCCTTACGCCGTCAGCAGCCGCGGCAGCTTGAACGTGATCGTCTCGCGCGCCTCGACCAGTTCCTCGACGGTGGTGTCGAACCGCGCCGAGATCGCGTCGATGACGCCTTGCACCAGGTCCTCTGGGGCCGAGGCGCCGGCGGTCAGGCCGATACGCGAGACGCCGTCGAACCAGGCCCAGTCGATGCCGGAGGCGTCGTCGATCAGGTGGGCCTCGCGGGCGCCGGCCTTGAGGCCGACTTCCTTCAGGCGCACCGAGTTCGACGAGTTCTTCGAGCCGACCACCAGGACGAGCTCGGCCTGTTCGGCCAGGCGCCGCACTGCGTCCTGGCGGTTGGTCGTGGCGTAGCAGATGTCTTCCTTGTGCGGCGCGGCGATGCCGGGGAAACGCTCGCGCAGCAGGGCGACCATCTCGGCGGTGTCGTCGACCGACAGGGTGGTCTGGGTCAGGAAGGCGACGTTGCTGGCGTCTTTCGGGATCCAGGCGGCCGCGTCGGCGATGTCCTCGATCAGGGTGACCGCGCCCTCGGGCAGCTGGCCCATGGTGCCGATCACCTCGGGGTGGCCGGCGTGGCCGATCAGCACGATCTCGCGGCCGGCGTCATAGTGCTTCTGGGCCTCGACATGGACCTTGGACACCAGCGGGCAGGTGGCGTCGAGATAGATCATCTCGCGCGACTTGGCTTCGGCCGGCACCGACTTGGGCACGCCATGGGCCGAGAACACGACCGGGCGGTCGTCGGGCGCTTCGGAGAGCTCCTCGATGAACACCGCGCCCATCGCCTTCAGGCGATCGACGACGTGGCGGTTGTGGACGATCTCGTGACGCACATAGACCGGGGCGCCGAACTTCTCGACCGCGCGCTCGACGATCTGGATGGCGCGATCGACGCCGGCGCAGAACCCGCGCGGGCTGGCCAGCAGCAGCGAGATCGGGCGACGGATCGGGGTCTGGGCGTTCATGGCGCGGAAACTAGTGGTTCTGACCGCCGGGCGCCAGGAGTCTGCGTCGTTGCGACGTCACGCATATGCCTTTATCAGGCTGCATGACGCCGAAGGGGCTTTGTGGCTCCGCTTGGCTCTGTCTTCTTTGCACCGGACGTTTCATGCGCCGCACCTTCACGCTCGCCCTCAGCGCCCTGATGGCCGTCTCGATCGCCGCGACCACGGCGACGGCCGCTTACGCTCAATCGCGCGGCGATCAGGGCGGGGGCGAAGACGACGGCGCCAAGAAGAGGAAGCGCGACGAAGAGTGGAACCAGCCCAAGGCGCCGCTGCAGCAGCTGCGCAACGCCGGTCCGTGTCCCTTCGTGAAGGTCCTCTACGACGCCAGCCGCTATGTCGAGTTCAAGGACGGCAAGGAGTCGGCCGGTCAGGCGGGCTTCACCGGCGAGATCCAGAGCCTGGCCTCGGGCTGCGCCTACAAGGGCGACGAGCCGATCAAGATCCGCGTCGAGGCGCTGTTCCAATTGGGCAAGGGCCCGCAGGCCGTGGGCGACAAGCACGTCTACCGCTACTGGGTGGCGGTGACCGAGCGGAACCAGGCCGTGATCGCCAAGGAATATTTCGACCTGCCCGTGACGTTCCCGTCCGGCCAGGATCGCGTCTACACCACCGAGACTCTCGAGCAGATCACGATCCCGCGCGCCGACGCCAAGGTCAGCGGCGGCAATTTCGAGGTCCTGATCGGCTTCGATGTGACGCCGGAAATGGCGGCCTTCAACCGTGACGGCAAGCGCTTCCGCGTCCAGGCCGGTCAGGTTCAACCAGGGACTTCCACCAAGCAATGAACGATTTGAAGCGGTCCCTGAGCGAGGCGGCTTCGGCCGCGTTCCAGGCCGCCGGACTTCCTCCCGAGTTCGGACGCGTCACCGCCTCCGACCGTCCCGACCTGGCTGATTTCCAGTGCAACGGCGCCCTCGCGGCGGCCAAGAGCGCCAAGCGCAATCCGCGCGAGATCGCCACCCAGGTGGTCGAGATCCTGAAGGCCGATCCGCGCCTCTCCTCGGTCGAGATCGCCGGCGCCGGCTTCATCAACCTGCGGGTCAGCGACGAGGCGCTCTCGGTCCGCGCGCGAGAGATCGCCGCCGACGCCCGGACCGGCGCCCAGGTGCTGGACGCCCCGCGCCGCGTGCTGATCGACTACGCCGGCCCCAACGTCGCCAAGCCGATGCACGTGGGCCACCTGCGCGCCTCGATCATCGGCGAGTCGATCAAGCGTCTGTACCGCTTCCGCGGCGACGAGGTGCTGGGCGACGCCCACTTCGGCGACTGGGGCTTCCAGATGGGCCTGCTGATCAGCGCGATCCTGGACGAGGACGCCGCGATCCGGGCCCTGGTCGAAAAGCTGCCCGACACCGCCGCTGGCGCTGATCCGGCCGACGAGGCCGCGCTGAACGCCGAGCTCGACACCCGCATCGCCCTGGCCGACCTCGACCGGATCTATCCGGCCGCGTCGCTGCGCCAGAAGGAAGACGCCGCGTTCAAGGAGCGGGCCCGCAAGGCCACCGCCGAACTGCAGAACGGCCGCTACGGCTACCGCGTGCTGTGGAGCCACTTCGTCAAGGTCAGCCGCGTGGCCCTGGAGCGAGAGTTCCACGCCCTGGGCGTCGACTTCGATCTCTGGAAGGGCGAGAGCGACGTCAACGACCTGATCGAGCCGATGGTCGGCCAACTGGAGGCCAAGGGCCTGCTGGTCGAAGACCAAGGCGCCCGCATCGTCCGCGTCGCCCGCGAGGACGACAAGCAGGACGTGCCGCCGCTGCTGGTGGTGTCGTCCGAAGGCTCGGCGATGTACGGCACGACCGACCTGGCCACGATCCTGGATCGCCGCCAGTCGTTCGACCCGCACCTGATCCTCTACTGTGTCGACCAGCGCCAGGCGCTGCACTTCGAGACGGTGTTCCGCGCCGCCTACCTGGCCGGCTACGCCGATGAAGGCTCGCTGGAGCACATCGGCTTTGGCACCATGAACGGGACGGACGGCAAGCCGTTCAAGACCCGCGCCGGCGGCGTCCTGAAGCTGCACGACCTGATCGAGATGGCCCGCGAAAAGGCGCGCGAGCGCCTGCGCGAAGCCGGCCTCGGCGCCGAGCTGTCCGAAGAACAGTTCGAAGACACGGCCCACAAGGTCGGCGTCGCGGCCCTGAAGTTCGCCGACCTGCAGAACTTCCGCGGCACGTCCTACGTCTTCGACCTCGACCGCTTCACCAGCTTCGAGGGCAAGACCGGGCCGTACCTGCTGTACCAGTCGGTGCGCATCAAGAGCGTGTTGCGCAAGGCCGCCGAGGCCGGCGCGACGGCGGGCGAGATCGTGATCGGCGAGCAGGCCGAGCGGGATCTGGCCATGCTGCTGGACGCCTTCGAGGGCGCCCTGCAGGAAGCCTATGACAAGAAGGCTCCGAACTTTGTCGCCGAGCACGCCTACAGGCTGGCCCAGTCGTTCTCGAAGTTCTACGCCGCCTGCCCAATCATGAGCGCGGACACCGACGCCCTGCGGGCTTCGCGTCTGGCGTTGGCGGAGACGACCCTGCGCCAGCTGGAGCTCGCCCTGGATCTGCTGGGCGTTGAAGCGCCGGAGCGCATGTAATCGGCGTTACGCCGCCTGGGCTTCCTGACCCGGGCGGCTGCGCTGGATCGTCTTGGCCGGGCCCGCCTCCTCCCCGACCTGAAAGCGCTTGAGCAGGGCGCCCAGCTCCCCAGCCTCGCGGGTCAGGGTGTGGCTGGCGGCGGTGGTCTCCTCGACCATGGCCGCGTTCTGCTGGGTGACCTGATCCATCTGGCCGACGGCGCTGTTGACCTCGGCCAGGCCGGTCGCCTGCTGGCGAGCCGCCGAGGCGATGTCGTTGATCAGGTCCTCGATGCGGCCGAAGTGATCGACGACATTGCCGAGCTCCTCGCCGACCCGCACCACCAGGCCCACGCCGCTCTGCACGCTGTCGGACGCGTCGGTGACCAGGGTCTTGATCTCCTTGGCGGCGTCGGCCGAGCGCTGGGCCAGCGCCCGCACTTCCTGAGCCACGACCGCGAAGCCGCGACCCGCCTCGCCGGCGCGGGCGGCCTCGACCCCGGCGTTCAGCGCCAGGAGGTTGGTCTGGAAGGCGATCTCGTCGATCACGGTGATGATCTGGCCGATCTTCTGGGACGAAACGTCGATCCGCTCCATGGCCGTCATCGCCTCGTTCGCCACGGCGCTGGACTGGCCGACGAGCTTGCGGCTCACCGACGCCGCTTCCTGAGCCTGGGCGGCGTTCTCGGCGGTCTTGCGGATGGTGGCGGTCACCTGGTCGAGCGCCGCGGCGGTCTCTTCCAGGCTGGCGGCCTGCTGCTCGGTGCGGTGCGCCAGGTCGTCGGACGCGGTCGAGATCTCGCGCGATCCGCTGTCGACCGCGCCGGTGGTCACCAGCACCTGGCGGATGGCGTGCTCCAGCGTCTCCATCGAGCTGTTGAAGTCGCGCCGCAGGCCCTCGAAATCCTCGGGGAAGGGCGTCGCCAGACGCGCCGACAGGTCGCCGGCGGCCAAGCGGCGCAGGCCTTCGCCCAGGCTGTCGGCCACACGTTGGCGCAGGGCGCGCTCCTCGGCGCGGGCTTCCTCGGCGCTTTGGGCGCGGGCCTCCTCCTCATGCTCCAGCTGCGCCTTCGTCGCGGCTTGGCGTTCCAGAGCGGCGGTCCGGAAGCTCGCGATCGACCGCGCCATGTCGCCGATCTCGTCCGGACGCGCCTGTAGCGGCACCTCCTGGCTGTAGTCGCCCGTCGCCAGGCGGCCCATGTAGTCGGTGATCTTCGACAGCGGCGAGGCCACGAACCGGCGCAGCGCCCCGGCGCCGACCACGACGATGGCCAGCATCGCCAGGCTGACCGCGGCCAGCAGGGCCATGACGAACCAGGTGGCCTTCTCGACTTTACGCGCTTGGGCCTCCGCGCCCTCGTGGGCCAGCAGGGCCAACTGATCGACGATCTTGCGGTGGCGGGCGTAGATCGGTTCGACCTTGGCGATCGTCGTGTTGACCCCGATGACGTCGCCGGATTTCAAAGCCGGAGCGTATTCGTCGTCGACCACTTTCCAGAACGCCTGCACTTCCGCGTCCGAAGCGTCGAGCGCCGCGCGCATGTCTTCCGGCAGATCGAGCCCTTTCCAGTAGGCGCGCCGCGCATTGTAATCCCGGTGAAGGCTGCCGAGCGCCTTCAGCGTGGCGTCGGCCTGGCCCGTGTCCTCGGCGCCGTGGTGGACGATCAGCATCGACTCCACGAGGTACAGCGGCGGCGGGAAGATGTCGGCCAGCAGCTCGTAGGCTTCGGATTGCTTCTTCGACAGCGGCCCGCCGACGCGCAGCTCCATCAGCGAGAACACCGCCGTCGCCGTGGCCAGGACAAAGCCCAGCAGCAGGCAGCCGGCAAAGATGTTGAGGGCGTCGCGGATGCGGATCGTCATGGAAAGTCCTGCTGTGAAAGCGCGGCAAGCTTGGCTGTCGATCGTTAACGCGTGGAAAGTTTTGGCTGCGGCCTGATGTCCCAGTCGCCTGAGACGAGGAAAACGCACGCTGCGTCCGGCGGGCGAGCGGGGCGCGCTTGACTCCGGCCGACCCCTCCCGCATTGAGCCGATGACCCTCGCGGGAGACATCGGGATTCGCTCCCGAGGCCGAAGGCGCAACCGCCCCGGAAACGCTCAGGCAAAAGGACCGCGCGAGTTTAGGAACGCTGGAAAGAGGCTTCCCGAAAGGGCGGCTCGCCGAAGGAGCAAGGGACCGCGCGTCCCGGAATCTCTCAGGTCCAAGGGACAGCGGGGGCGCGACCAACCGGCGAGAGCCGGTCCTGTCGCCGACCTCGTTAGGAGCCCAGCGCGTGTCCGAAGATCTCAAGAAGACCCCTCTGTACGAGGCTCACGTCGCCGCTGGCGCGCGCATGGTGCCGTTCGCGGGCTATTCCATGCCGGTGCAGTACAAGGACGGGGTGCTGAAAGAGCACCTCTGGACCCGCGAGCACGCCGGCTTGTTCGACGTCTCGCACATGGGCCAGGCCCGCATTCGCGGCGAGAACCCGGCCAAGAGCTTCGAGAAGGTCGTCTCGGCCGACTACCAGGGCCTCAAGCCCGGCAAGCAGCGCTACGGCGTGCTGCTGAACGCCGACGGCGGCGTCATCGACGACCTGATGACCGCGCGGCCGGACGAGGACGGCCTGTTCGTCGTCGTCAACGGCGCCTGCAAGGACAACGATTACGCCATCATCGCCCGCGAGCTGGCCGGCGAGGCCACGGTGACGCGCCTCGAGGACCGCGCGCTGCTGGCGCTGCAAGGTCCGGAAGCCGCGGCGGTCCTGGCCGCCCACGTCCCCGAATCCGCCCAGATGGTGTTCATGGACGCCAAGGCCGTCACCGCCTTCGGCGTCGACGCGATCGTCTCGCGCTCGGGCTACACCGGCGAGGACGGCTACGAGATCTCGGTCCCGGCCGATGCGGCCGAACGCGTCTGGAACACGCTTCTGGCCGACGAGCGGGTCAAGCCGATCGGCCTGGGCGCCCGCGACAGCCTGCGCCTGGAAGCGGGCCTGCCGCTCTATGGCCACGACCTGGACGAGACCGTCTCGCCGATCGAGGCCGGCCTGAACTTCGCCGTCGGCAAGTCGCGCCGCGAGGCCGGCGACTATCTGGGCGCCGACCGTATCGCCAGGGAGCTGGCCGGCGACCTCACGCGCGTCCGGGTGAACCTGAAGGTGCTGGAAGGCGCTCCGGCCCGCGAAGGCGCCGAGATCGCCGACGAGGCCGGCGCCGTGATCGGCAAGGTCACCAGCGGCGGCTTCGCCCCCAGCCTGGGCTACCCCATCGCCATCGGCTTCGCTCCGCCGGCCTACGCCGCGATCGGGACGAAGTTGAAGGTCATCGTTCGCGGCAAGGCCGCCGCCGCCGAGGTGGTCGCCAGCCCGTTCGTTCCCAACCGTTACGTCCGCAAACTTTAATCCAAGGGCCGATTGAGATGCGCTTCACCAAAGATCACGAATGGGTCGTCGTTCAGGGCGACGTCGCCACCGTCGGCATCACCGCCTACGCCGCCGAGCAGCTGGGCGACGTGGTGTTCGTCGAGGTTCCCGAAGCCGGCAAGACCGTGAAGCAGGGCGATGGCCTGGCCGTCGTCGAGAGCGTCAAGGCCGCCTCGGACGTCTACGCCCCGGTGTCGGGCGAGGTGATCGAGGGCAACACCGAGCTCTCGGACGCGCCGGAAACCGTCAACGCCCTGCCGGAAAGCGGCGGCTGGTTCGCCAAGATCAAGCTCGCCAACCCGGCCGAGGTCGACGCCCTGATGGACCGCGACGCGTACGAAGCGTTCCTGGCCACGCTGTAACCAAGACCCCTTCCCCCTTGATGGGGGAAGGGCAGGGTTGGGGGCGACCCCACCGCCCTAACCACCCCATCCCCACCCTTCCCCATCAAGGGGAAGGGAGCAGGACAGAAACATGCGCTATCTCCCCCTGACCCCCGAAGACCGCGTCGAGATGCTCGGCGTGATCGGCGTGAAGTCGATCGACGACCTGTTCGTGGACGTGCCGGCCTCGGCCCGCCGCGATAAGCCGGTCGACCTGCCGCACCATGTCGGCGAACTGGAAGTCGAGCGGGAGATGGCCGCCTTGGCCAAGCGCAACCGCGCGGCGGGCGAAGGGCCGTTCTTCTGCGGCGCCGGCGCCTATCGCCACCACGTGCCGGCCACCGTCGACCACATCATCCAGCGGTCGGAGTTCCTGACCAGCTACACGCCCTACCAGCCGGAAATCGCCCAAGGCACGCTGCAGGTGCTGTTCGAGTTCCAGACCCAGGTCGCGGCCCTGACCGGCATGGAGGTGGCCAACGCCTCGCTCTACGACGGTTCGACCGGCGCGGCCGAGGCCGTGATGATGGCCCAGCGCGTCACCCGCCGGAACAAGGCGGTGATGTCGGGCGGCGTGCACCCGCACTACGTCGAGACCATCGAGACCCTGGCCCACGCCGCCGGCGTCGCGACGCAGAAGATGGCGCCGGCGATCGACGCCGAGGACGCGGTGATCGCCGCGATCGACGCCGACACCGCCTGCGTCGTCGTCCAGACCCCGAACGTGTTCGGCACGGTCACCGACGTGACCAAGATCGCCGAGGCGGCCCACGCCGCCGGCGCGCTGCTGATCGTGGTCACGACCGAGGCGGTGTCGTACGGCCTGCTGAAGTCGCCTGGCGAGATGGGCGCCGACATCGCCGTGGCCGAGGGCCAGTCGATCGGCAACGGCCTGAACTTCGGCGGCCCCTATGTCGGCCTCTTCGCCTGCAAGGAAAAGTTCGTCCGCCAGATGCCGGGCCGCCTGTGCGGCGAGACCGTCGACGCCGACGGCAAGCGCGGCTTCGTGCTGACGCTCTCGACCCGCGAGCAGCATATCCGCCGCGACAAGGCCACCTCGAACATCTGCACCAACAGCGGCCTGTGCGCCCTGGCCTTCTCGATCCACATGAGCCTGCTGGGCGAGACGGGCCTGCGCAAGCTGGCGGCGCTGAACCACCAGAAGGCCCGCGCCCTGCGCGACGCCCTGGCGGCCGTGCCGGGCTTTGAGATCCTCACCCCCCGCTTCTTCAACGAGTTCGCCGTCCGCGTGCCGGGCAAGGCGGCCGAGCTGGTCGAGACCCTCGCCAGCCACGGCGTGCTGGCCGGCGTGCCGTTCTCGCGCCTCGACGCCGAGGCGGGCCTGGACGATGTCCTGCTGGTCGCCGCGACCGAGACGACGCTGGATATCGACATCACTTTCCTGACCAAGCTTCTGACCAAGGTGGTGGGCCAATGAGCATGAACAACGTCGGCCGCCCCACGCGCCCCGAAGCCGCGAATGACGCCCCCGCCGGCCATGAGACCCTGACGGGAGGCCGCGGCCTGCTGCAGGACGAGGCCCTGATCTTTGAACTGGACGGCTGGAACAAGACCGGCGTCGACCTGCCGGAAGCCGCCGCGCCGTCGGACGACCTGGCGGGCCTGCTGCGGTCGGAGCCGATCGGCCTGCCGGGCCTGTCGGAGCCGGAAACCGTCCGCCACTACGTGCGCCTGTCCCAGAAGAACCACGCCATCGACCTGGCGCTGTATCCGCTGGGCTCGTGCACGATGAAGCACAACCCGCGCCTGAACGAGAAGATGGCGCGCCTGCCGGGCTTCTCGGACATCCACCCGCTGCAGCCGACCTCGACCGTGCAGGGCGCCCTGCAGCTGATGGACCGCCTGGCCCACTGGCTGAAGACCCTGACCGGCATGCCCGCCGTAGCCCTGTCGCCCAAGGCCGGCGCCCATGGCGAGCTGTGCGGCCTCCTGGCCATCCGCGCCGCCCACGAGGCGGCCGGCAACGGCCACCGCAAGACGGTCCTGGCCCCGACCAGCGCCCACGGCACCAACCCGGCCACGGCGGCCTTCGTCGGCTACACCGTCGTCGAGATCGCCCAGACCGAGGACGGCCGCGTCGATCTGGCGGACCTGGAGTCCAAGCTCGGCGACCACGTGGCCGCCATCATGGTCACCAACCCCAACACCTGCGGCCTGTTCGAGCGCGACGTCGTCGAGATCGCCCGCCTGACCCACGCGGCCGGGGCCTACTTCTACTGCGACGGCGCCAACTTCAACGCCATCGTCGGCCGGGTTCGGCCGGGCGATCTGGGCGTCGACGCCATGCACATCAACCTGCACAAGACCTTCTCGACGCCGCACGGCGGCGGTGGTCCGGGCGCGGGTCCGGTGGTGCTGAGCGAGGCCCTGGCCCCGTTCGCGCCGACGCCCTGGCTGGTCCACGACGGCGACGGCTTCGACCTGGTCGAGCACGCCGGCGAGGAGGGGGCCAAGACCGCCTTCGGCCGCATGAGCGCCTTCCATGGCCAGATGGGCATGTATGTCCGCGCCTACGCCTACATGCTCAGCCATGGCGCTGATGGGCTGAAGCAAGCGGCCGAGGACGCGGTGCTGAACGCCAACTATATCAAGGCGCGTCTGAAGGACGTGATGAGCCCGGCCTTCCCGGACGGCCCGTGCATGCACGAGGCCTTGTTCGACGACAGCTGGCTGGAAGGCACCGGGGTGACCACGCTCGACTTCGCCAAGGCGATGATCGACGAGGGCTTCCACCCGATGACCATGTACTTCCCGCTGGTCGTCCACGGCGCGATGCTGATCGAGCCGACCGAGACCGAGAGCCGCCAGGAGCTGGATCGCTTCATCGGCGCCCTCCGGGCTCTGGCCGGCGCGGCCAAGGCGGGCGACGCCGAACGCTTCAAGGGGGCGCCGTTCCATGCGCCGCTGCGGCGCCTGGATGAGACCCAGGCGGCCCGCAAGCCCCGGTTGAGGTGGAAACCTGTGGCCGCGGCGCCACTAGCGGCTGAATAGCATTTTCCATACCCCCTTGCGACCAGAGGGCGCCTTTACGGCGCCCTCATCGCTCCACATATCGGAGGGGCACGTCGGGGTTGGCTGGGTTTTCCAGGGAGCATGCGGCGCGCAAGCTCGTTGTCCTCCCATGACTGTCCTCGCCCTCGCCATGCCGCGCGCCCGACGCACCGCCGATGATCTCGCCCGTGAGCTCATCTCGCGATTCCTGCGCGTCATTCTCGTCAGCCTGGGCGTGTTGCTGGTTATCGGCGGTATCGTCATCGCGCCGCTGCCGGGGCCCATGGGCCTGCCGCTGACGGTCGTCGGCCTGATGCTGGTCCTGCGCAACTCGTTCAAGGCGCGCAAGCAGTTCGTCCGCTTCCAGCACGCCCACCCCAAGCTGATCTTCCCGCTGCGTCGCCTGCTGCGCCGCGAGCCCGAGGTCGTGCTGGTGGCCTGGCAGCAGGCCCTGCGCGTCGAACGCCTGATCGTGCCGCGCAAGTGGCGGATCGCCATGCGCTGGCGCAAGTCGTTGAAGCGTAGGGCCGCGAGGCGCAACGGCCGGTGATCCCTACCGCCGCGACGATTGACATCAAGCATCGTGTCCGCCGCCGCGCGCGGTTGGCCTTGCTGTTGCGTGAGTCGGCCGCACGCGCCTTCCGGTGGATCGCCATCGGTTTCGGCGCCCTGGTGATCCTGGCCGGCGCCGTGCTCACGCCGCTGCCTGGGCACGTCGGCCTGCCGCTGCTGGTCATCGGCCTGATGATCGTTCTGCGCTACTCGTTCGCGGCGCGGAAGACCTTCATCCGCTGGCAGCGCCGCCACCCCAAGCTGGTCTTCCCGATCCGCCGCCTGATGCGCCGGGAGCCCGAGGTGCTGCTGGTCGTCTGGCAGCAGATGCTCCGCACCGAGAAGCTGGTTCTCCGCAAGGCCCGCTGGCGCCTGCTGAAGAAGACCCGCAAGCGCGTGAGGCGCTATGTCGAGCGGAAGATGGCGAAGGCGGCGTAGCGGCGATTTACGTCCTGTTGGGCGTGGCCCATCATTGCGCTCGCCATGCAGTTGATAAGTCTTCCTGTCTCGCCGTTCGCCGCGCGTGTCCGTATCGCGATCCGCGCCAAGGACCTGGATGTCGAGATCGTCGCGCCGCCTGAGGGTTGGTCGACCGATCGACGGTTTCGAGGGATCAGTCCGACCGGACGCTTACCCGTTCTGATCCTTGACGATGGAGAGGCCGTCGGCGAGTCCGCCGTCATCCTGGAGCTCCTGGAGGAGATGTTCCCTCGGAAGCCGTTGCTGCCGCGCGAGCCTCTCGCGCGCGCCAAGGTCCGTATCCTGGCTCGCCATGCCGACCTCTATCTTATGCCGCCGATGAGCGCCTTAGGCGGGCCGCACGAGGCCCGCGAGGGGCGGACGGTGGTTCAGCAGCTACTCGATGGACTTGAGGTGCTGGAAGGGCTTCTCGACGATGAAGGCCGGGAACTGACCTTGGCCGACTGCACCCTGGCGCCAGTGTTGTTCGCCGCTGAGGTCACAGGCCAGAGACTGGGCGTCGATCTGATCGACAGCTTTCCGAATGTGACAGCCTACCAGCGGTGGATTGGCGAAGACCCGAGCGTCGCGGCCGTGCTTGTGGAGATGCGGGAGGGCTTGAGGTCGTTGGTCAGAAAGACTTGAAGGTAAAAAAAGGCGCGGACCTTGCGATCCGCGCCCTTCTTTTTGTCTACCCGATGTCGCGCGCCGCTATTGCAGCTTGGCGCCCATCTGGCCGATGGCGGCGTCCGCCAGCGGGTCGGTCTTGGCGCCGGCGAGGCGGGCGGCCAGCACGGTCTCGGCGGCCTGGGCGGCGAGATCCACCGCGGCGGCCTTCACGTCGGCGGCGGCTTGCGCCTCGGCCTGGGCGATCTTGCGCTCGGCCATCTCGGCGCGGCGCTTGATCTGCTCTTCGAGCTTTTCCTTGGCTTCCTCGGCCATCCGCTTGGCGTCGGCCTTGGCGGCCTCCATCATCGCGGCGGCCTGGCGCTCGGCTTCCTCGCGCTGGGCCTTCACATCGGCGAGCAGGGCCTGGGCCTCTTCCCGCAGTTGCTGGGCTTCGTCGAGCTCGGCCTTGATCTTGGCCGAGTAGTTGTCGAGCGCGCCGAACAGCGCGCCCGGCAGGACCTTCAGCGCGAACAGCAGGCCGAAGAAGACGACCAGAGCGACCAGAACCCAGAATTCCGGGTTCGAGAGGCTGAACAGGGATTCGTGTTCCATCTTCAGTCCCTTAGGCCAGGGCCGACTTCAGCTCGGCGGCGGTGGCCGCCTTGCCGGTCAGCTTTTCGACGATCGCGCCGGCGGTGTCCTGAGCCACCACGCGGACCTGGCTCATGGCCTGGTCGCGAGCGGTCTGGATCGAAGCCTCGGCCGCGGCCAGCTTCTCGGCCAGGACGGCCTCTTCCTTGGCCTGACGCTCGGCGGCTTCGGCCGAAGCCTTGGCCTTGGCGTCCGCCGCGGTCTTCTGGGCCTTGGCGCGCGCCTCGGCGACCTCGGCGGCGGCCGCGCGAGCTTGAGCCTCGGCCTCGTCCTTCAGGCGACGGGCGTCGGCGATGTCGCCGGCGATCTTGGCGCCGCGTTCCTCGATCGCGCCGCTGACGCGGGGCAGGAGGCCCTTGGACAGCACCGCGTAGAGCACGGCGAAGATGAGCAGGAGCCAGACGATCTGGCCGCCCCAGTGCTCGAATTGCAGCTGCGGAAGACCGCCGCCGCCTTCGTGGCCCTGAGGGGCTTCCGTCGTCTCGGTCGTGCCGTGATGTTCCGTCGCCATGGGCGAAGGCGCCTCTCAGCTAGAGCGTCTTCCGGGGCGGGCCAGGATCGGCGCCGCGTGCGGGAGAACGCGAGATCACAAAAGACAAGGAGCGCGTGCGTTTCCGATGAAACGCCGCGCTCCCGGATGGCTTGATTACGAGAACAGGATCAGGAAGGCGATGACCAGGGCGAAGATGCCCAGGGCTTCCGTCAGGGCCATGCCCAGGAACAGCATCGGGCGCTCTTGAGCGGCGGCCGTCGGGTTGCGCAGGGCGCCTTGGAAGTAGTTGCCGAACATCACGCCCAGGCCCACGCCCGCGCCGATCATGCCGAGCATGGCCAGACCAGCGCCGATGTACTTAGCAGCAGCAGCGTCCATGATTGAGACTCCTTGAGAAGGGTATTGGTTGAAAGACTAAAGGTTGATCAGTGGCTGTCGAGGTGCACGACGTCGTTGATGTAGACGCATGCGAGCACCGCGAACACGAAGGCCTGGAGGAAGGCCACCATGAACTCGAGGGCCGTCAGGGCGACGACCGAGGTCAGGGCCAGGGCCGAACCGGCCCAGCCCAGCACGCCGAGACCGCCCAGGGCGATCACGAAGCCGGCGAAAATCTTCAGCACCACGTGGCCGCCCAGCATGTTGCCGAACAGACGAAGGCCCAGGGTGATCGGACGGATCAGGAACGACAGGATCTCGATCGGCACCAGCAGGAAGTACAGCGGCCACGGCACGCCCGACGGGGCGAACAGCTTGAAGAACTTGATGCCGTTCTTGGCGAAGCCGACGGCGACCACGGTCAGGATGACCATCATACCCAGGGTCAGGGTCACGGCCAGCTGCGAGGTCGCGGTGAAGACCAGGAACATGCCCTGCATGTTCATGAACAGCACGAACGCGAACAGCGTGAAGATAAACGGCAGGAACTTCTTGCCGTCGTGGCCGATGATCGATTCCGCCAGCCCGTCGACCAGGCCGTAGAGCATCTCGCCCACCGCCTGCAGGCGGCCCGGCACCACGGCCTTGCGTGCGGCCAGGCTGTAGAAGCCGATGATCAGCAGGGCGGCCGACATCATCGCGGCCACGGAATTGGTGATCGAAAGATCGATCGCGCCCAGGCCCGGAACGGTCACGGTGGGCAGTTCCACGATCTTCTGGATCTGGAACTGGTGCATCGGATCGGCCATCGGCCCTAGTCTCTCTTCTGCTTGGGGACGGTAGGCCCGTCTCCCGTGTCTCCGTCGACCTTCCCCGGAACCGGAGACGGGGCCGACGCCTGCGCGCTCAGTTTCATCGCCTTGCGGACGATGGAGAAAATCGCGATCCCCAGGCCGATCAGCAGACCGCCGACCATGCCCCAGGGGCTCGTGTGGACGTAGTGGTCGAGCAGCCAGCCGAAGCCGAGACCCACCAAAACACCCCCGATCAGATCCGCCAGCAGACGGTAGCCGTCTTGCTGTGCTCTTTCGGACTGGGCCTTCACCGGCTTTTCCGCCGCCCTCCGCGCCTCAAATGCGGCGAGCCGAGCGTCGAGGCTCTGCGGAGCCTTGTCGTTCGGTTCGTCGGCCTTGGGCATGGGAAGCGGCAGGTCCGAAAGCGCCGAGGACGCGCCATAAAAAAGCGCTTTTCCGGCCGGCTTGATCGGCGCGGAACCTATAGACCTCGCTGCGGTGCGTCAAGGTGACCGCTTCGCAAGGCAAGTGACCGAAATTCTTGAAGATTTCGCCTTCCCCTCCGTCAGGGAGGCAAAACCTTGCGCATTCTTGTCGTGGATGACGTAGCGAGGGTCTTCAAGAACGGGGACGCGTTCCTATCTAATCGGCGTTCTTTCACCGCCGCTCCCCCTAGGCACGGAGCGCCGGAGCCTCGATGACGCATTGATTTTTTCGTCGATCTGGGCTTTAGAGCCGCCGCCTCCAAATAACACGAAGATTCATGTCGCACCTGAAGAACACCGGATTCGCCGATCGTATTTCCGCCCAGCAGGAAGCCAAGAAGGCCATGCTGGCTAAGTTCAAGGCCAAGCCGACCGTCCAGGACCCCGATTTCGACAAGCGCGAGGAACAACGCGCCGCCGAACTCGAAGCCGTCCGCGCCGCCCGGGCCGAAGCTAAGGAAAAGGCCCGCCTCGAAGCCCTGGCCCGCCAGGAAGAGCTGATGGCCGCCAAGCGCGCCGAGCGGAAGGAGCGCAAGGCTCTGGAAGCCGCCGAGATGCGCGTGCGGAAGGAAGAGAAGGCCAAGGAGCGCGACGAACTGCGCGCCCTGGGCAAGACGACCAACAGCAAGCAGTCGCGCGCTCACCAGTGGGCGCACCTGCTGGGCTAATGATCAAGGGGTCCTTCGGGGCTCCTTTTTCTTTGCCTGATGCGTCGAACGGGACCATGAGCCGCTCATGGTTTCCATAGACGTCATCGCCACCCTGTTCGTGGTCGCCACGCTCGCCGGGGCGCTGGACGCCATCGCCGGCGGCGGCGGGCTCGTGACCCTGCCGGCCCTGCTGCTGGCGGGCCTCTCGCCCGTGCAGGCGCTGGGCACCAACAAGCTTCAAGGCGCGGTCAGCGCGATCTCGTCGACCAGCGCCTTCGCCCGGCGCGGCCTGATCGACTGGAAGACCGCCTGGCCGGTCGCGGCCGCGGCGGCCGTCGCGGGGCTCTGCGGCGCGCTTTGCGCCAGCTTGCTGTCGCCGCAGGTGCTGCGGGCGATCGTGCCGGTGCTGCTGATCGCCATCGCCCTCTATTTCGGCTTCTCGCGCGCCCTCAAGAGCGAGGACGTCACGCCGCGCATGGCGCTGGTCCCGTTCGCCTGCTTCGTCACGCCGCTGGTCGGCTTCTACGACGGCATCTTCGGGCCGGGCGCGGGGGCCTTCTACATGGTCGCGATCGTCACCTTGCTGGGCTACGGCGTGCTGAAGGCGACCGCCCACACCAAGCTCGCCAACGCCGCCAGCAACCTCGGCAGCCTGACCCTGTTCGCGCTGAAGGGCGTGGTCGTCTGGCCGGTGGGCCTGGCCATGGCCGCCGGCGCCTTCATCGGCGCGCAGGTCGGGTCGCGCCTGGCGATGCGGTTTGGTCCGAAGCTGATCCGGCCGCTGCTGGTGGTGATCTCGTGCGCGATGGCGGTGAAGCTGCTGGCCGATCCGGCCAATCCCATTCGCCAAGCGATCGGACTCTAGAGAGCGCCCCCTCCGTCACGATGCTTCGCATCGCGCCACCTCCCCCGTTCCACGGGTGAGGAGGAAGTTTCATCCTCCCTCGCGTAGCGGGGGAGGTGGATCGGCGCGGATACGCGACGAGACGGAGGGGGCGCTCGGCCCTAAGCCGCCACCAGCTTCTCGGCGGTGCTGAGGTCCACGCTGACCAGCTGGCTGACGCCGCGCTCGGCCATGGTGACGCCGAACAGGCGGTCCATCCGGCTCATGGTCACCGGGTTGTGGGTGATGGCGATGAAGCGCGTCTGGGTGCGGCGGCGCATCTCGTCGAGCATGTTGCAGTAGCGGTCGACATTGGCGTCATCCAGCGGCGCGTCCACTTCGTCCAGCACGCAGATCGGAGCCGGATTGGCCAGGAACACGCCGAAGATCAGGGCGCTGGCGGTAAGCGCCTGCTCGCCGCCGCTCATCAGGCTCATGCTGGCCAGGCGCTTGCCGGGCGGGCAGGCGTAGATCTCGAGACCGGCTTCCAGGGGATCGTCGCTCTCGATCAGCTTCAGCTCGGCCTGGCCGCCGCCGAACAGGGCCTGGAAGAGGGTCTGGAAGTTGGCGTTGATCACGTCGAAGGCGGCCAGCAGGCGCTCGCGGCCCTCGGCGTTCAGCTCCTCGATGCCGGCCCGCAGCTTGGTCACCGCGCCCGAAAGGTCGGCGCGCTCGGTGCGCATGATCTCCAGGCGACCGGCGTACTCCTGGGCCTCTTCCTCGGCGCGCAGGTTCACAGGCCCGATCGCGTCGCGTTCGCGCTCCAGGGCGAAGAGGTGGGCCTCGACGCCGGCGGCGTCCTTGGGCACGGCCACGGCCTCGCCGGCGACGTGGCGGCCCAGCTCCTCGGGCTCCATGCGGGCCTGCTCGCGGATCGCGGTGGCGACCTCGGCGTAGCGCTGCCGGGCGCCGTCCAGGTGGGCGACCAGCGCCGCCCGCTTCTCACGGGCCTCGCTGGCGGCCTGCTCGGCGGCCCGCGCGGCGCGGTCGGCGTTGATGCGGTTGGTCTCGGCCGTCTCCAAGGCGTCGCTGGCCTTGGCGCGGCGGGCCTCGGCGGCCGCGAACTCGTCCAGCAAAGCGAGCAGCCTTTCCTGCAAGGCGTCCGGCGCCTCGCGCGCGGCCTCCAGGGCGGCGGCGGCCTTCACGCGGTCGCCTTCCAGCGACTCCGTCCGCTTGGCGGCGGTCTCGGCGCGCTTGGCCCAGTCGGTGCGATCGCGCTCCAGGCTCTCCAGCCGGCGCTGGCGGCCGGCGCGCTCGCGGGTCTCGACGTCGAGGGCGGTGCGGGCGGCGCTGGCGGCCTCGCGGGCCTTGGCGGCGTCCTGGCGAGCCTGAGCGAGCCGAGGCTGCAGGTCGCCCGAGGTCTGGGCGGCGGCGTGCGCCTCGCGCGCCTGCGCCAAGGCCGCGTCGGCCTCGGCCTTCTCTGCCTCGAAGCGAGCGATGGTGTCGTCCAGCGACTGGGCGCGGGCGGCGCGCAGCGCCTGCTCACGCTCGAACTTGGCGACCTGCTCGCGGGCGCCGTTCAGCAGCCGTTCGGCGTCGGGCGGCCCGCGCCGCTTGTCGCGCAGCAGCTCCTCGACCGCCCGCATCCGGTCGGCGGCGGTCTTGAGGGCGGCGGCGGTGGCCTCGGCGCGCGGGGTCAGGATGTCGATCTCGGCCTCGACCTCGGCCAGGCGCGTGCGCTGCTCCAGCCGCACGGCGGCGGGCTTGGGCGCATCCGCCCGGGCGACAAAGCCGTCCCAGCGCCAGAGATCGCCTTCCATCGACACCAGACGCATCCCGGGCTTGAGCTCCTTCTGCAGCCGGTCGCCGTCAGCGCGGGCGACCACGGCCACGTGCGAGAGGCGGGCGATCAGTTCGGGCGGCGCCTTGACCAGCGGGACCAGGGGCTGAGCGCCCTCGGGCCACAGCGGCGACGAGACCTGGGCTCCGCCCCAATAGGACGGCGCCTTGGAATCGAGCGCGGCGTCGAGATCCTCGCCCAGCGCCGCCGCCAGCGCCGCGCCATAGCCCTTGTCGGGCGAGACGCTGTCGAGCGCGGGGGCGTGGCCGCTCTTGGCGCGCGGGGCGGTCAGCTGGGCCAGGCCCCGGGCCTCGGTGCGCAGGCGGCCCAGTTGGTCCTCGACGCTGCGGGCCAGTTGGCGGGCCTGGGCCTCCTGCTCGGCGGCCTTGACGCGCTCGGCCTCGGCCTCTTCCAGCGCCGCGCGGGCGGCGGCGAGGGCGGCCTCGGCGTTGGCGAAGCGCTGGCGGGCGTCGGCGGCGGCCGGATCGACCTCGGGACCGATGGCGGCGCGCTCGGCCTTGGCCTGGTCGAGGGCGCGATTGGTGCGGCTGGCGCGGGCGTCGGCCTCGGAGAGTCGCGCGGCGGCGGCGCGGAACTGCGCCTCCTCGGCGGCCACCCGGGCGGCGATCTGCTCGACCTCAGTCTCGGCGGCGGCGCGCGCCGCCTCGGCGGCCTTGGCGGCGGCCTCCAGCTCGGGGCCTCGCTCGGGCGCGGCGGCGACCAGAGCGCGGACCTCTTCGAGCTCGGCGTCGATGCGCGCGAGGGCGGCGGCGGCGTCTTCCTTGGCCTGCTGTTCACGGGCGCGGTCGGCCTCGATGCGGGCCAGGTCGCTCTTCAGGCGCTCGAACTCGGCGGCGGCGGCCTCGGCCTCACGCTCGGCGCGGTCCTTCTGGATGGCTAGCTGGCCGAGGATCGCCTGGGCGATGGTCGCCTCTTCCCGCAGCGGCGGCATGGCGGCCTCGGCCTCGGTGATCGCCACCTGGGCGGCGGCGCTGGCGCGGGCGGTCTCCTCGACCAGGCGCGCGGCCTCGGTCGCCTCGCGCTGGGTGCGCTCCAGCGTGTCGCGCGCCTCGGTCCAGCGGGTGTAGAGCACCGCGCCCTGCACGGCGCGGATCTCGGCCGACAGGCGCTTGTACTTCTCGGCCTGACGGGCCTCGCGCTTGAGGCGGTTCAGGGCCGTCTCCAGCTCCCGGGCCACGTCGTCCAGACGTGCGAGGTTGCTCTCGGCCGCGCGCAGGCGCAGCTCGGCCTCGTGCCGGCGGGTGTGCAGGCCCGAGACCCCGGCGGCCTCTTCCAGGATGCGGCGGCGGTTCTGCGGCTTGGCGCCGATCAGCTCGCTGATCTGGCCCTGGCGGACCAGGGCGGGCGAGTTGGCGCCGGTCGAGGCGTCGGCGAACAGGAGCTGGACGTCGCGCGCCCGCACCTCACGGCCGTTGATCTTGTAGGTCGAGCCCGAGCCGCGATCGATGCGGCGCACGACCTCCAGCACCGGGTCGTCGTTGAACTGGGCCGGCGCCGTGCGGTCGGCGTTGTCGATGGTCAGGGCGACGTCGGCGTGGTTGCGTGGCGGGCGCGCGCCGCTGCCGGCGAAGATCACGTCGTCCATGCCGCCGGCGCGCATGGCCTTGGCCGAGTTGGCGCCCATCACCCAGCGCAGGGCTTCCAGCAGGTTCGACTTGCCGCAGCCGTTGGGGCCGACGATGCCGGTCAGGCCCGGCTCGATCCGGAACTCGGTCGGCTCGACGAAGGACTTGAAGCCCGAAAGGCGAAGGCGCTGGAACTGCACGAGGCGGTCCCCGGATCTCAGCCCTTCGCCGCGACGGCGAAGGCCTTCGCCAGGGCGTCGAAGCCCGTGTCGCCCTCGATCGGCGCGCCGTTGACGAAGAAGGTCGGGGTCACCTCGATGTTCTCCTGGTTCAGCGCCCGGAAGAAGCGGTCATTGACGCCTTTCAGCGCGGCCGGGTCGTTCATCGCGGCGGCGAACTGGGCGTCGGTCAGCCCGTACTGCTTGCCGATCGCCTGCAGGCCCTCCCACAGCTTTTCGCTGCGATAGATCTCCTCCTGGCGTTGGAAGACGGTGCTCAGGACCTCGAAGTACTTGCCCGGAATCCGGCGCGCCAGGATGAACCCGGCGGCGGCGAACTCGGTCGGCGGGGTCAGGAACTCGCGGAACACGAACCGCACCTTGCCAGTGTCGACGAAGCTCTTGCGGACCTGCGGCAACACCTCCGTCCACCAGTGGGCGCAGTGCGGGCAGCTGGCCGAGGCGTAGGCCACCAGCTGCACCGGCGCGGTGGGCGAGCCCAGCACCATCTCGCCGGGAACGGGGGGCAGGGGCGCGGCGCGCGCGACGGCGGGGGCCGCCCAGGCCGATCCCGAGGCCGCCAGCCCTGCAGCAATCAGCGCGCGCCGGTCCAGCGTCATTACTTCGAGGCTTCCGCGATGGCCGCGTCCAGCTCGGCCAGGGTGCGCGCACCGCCCTCTTCCGGGCCGACCTTCTTGCCGTTGACGACGAAGGTGGGCGTGCCCTGGATCTTGGCTTCCTTGCTGTACTTCTGGACCCGATCGTTCAGCGCTTTCAGGCCCTTTTCGTCGGTCACGCAGGCGTTGAACTGCTCTTCGCTCATGCCGGCCGACTGGGCGACGGTCAGCAGGCCCTCGCGGAACTGGCCCGTCTGGAACATCTGGTGCTGGGCGCGATAGACCGAGTCCACCACCTGGAAGTATTTGTCCTTGCCGGCGCAGCGCGCCATCAGGAAGGCGGCCGCGGCCACCTCGTTGGGCGGGGTCAGGATCTCGCGATAGACGTAGTTGACCTTGCCGGTGTCGATATATTTGGCCTTGAAGGCCGGATAGACCTCTTCGTTCCACTGTGCGCAGTGGCTGCACGAGGCCGAGGCGTACTCGACGACCGTGACCTTGGCGTTCGGGTTGCCCTGGGTCATGTCGTCGGCGGTGACGGTCTCGCTCTTGGGACCGCAGCTGGCGAGGCCGGCGGCGAGCGCGGCGACAAGGGTGACTCGGCTGATCAGCGAACGCATCAAATGGCCCTTCGGCGGTCGATTGGAAACTTAAGCCCGATTCTCGCCCGGGAGGGAAAAGGGCTCAACGCTGACTAGGGCAAGAGCGCGACGACGCGGGTCTTGTCAATGGCCCGGACCGCTCGCGCGGAGGGGCTCAGCGGTTCGAGGACAGGACCCCGCGGCCCAGCTTCAGCAGCGCCTGCTTCAGGCCGCCGTCCGGCTGTTCGGCCAAGCTGTCGGCCAGCTCTTTCTCCAAGGCCGCGTCCAGCGGCGGCTTGCGGCGCGGGCGCTGGCCGACGGGCGCGGCGGCGGCTTTCACCGGACCCTGGACGATGCGCAGACGGGTGACCACGCCCTTGCCCAGCAGCATGTCGAGCCGGGCGGTGATCTGCGGCGCCTGGTGCTGGATCAGCGAGGCCACGGGGCCATCGACGCGAAGCTCCAGCGCGCCGCCTTCGCCGTTGCGGCCCTTGATGATCCGGACGGGCTCGGTGCGGCGGGCCAGGGTGTCGCCGACGATCTCGCGCCAACGGGACTGCAGGGCGGCCGGGCCCTGGCCAAAGCGGTTCTCGAGATCCTTGAGCAGCGGCGCCAGGCTTTTGCCGGCGGGCGGGGGCGGGCGGCGCTGCGGCTTCGTCCGCTTGGCGCGCAGGATCGCGATCGCTTCTTCCGGAGAGGGCAGGGGGCGGCGGGCCATGACGGAAGACTAGCACGCCCACCGTTCTTCGCGGTAGGCGAGGAGACGATGAAAGCCAGCGTCTCTCTTGACCGCGCCGCCCTCCGCTCAAGCCTGCTGGCTTGGTACGACCGTCAGGCTCGAACCCTGGCCTGGCGCGTCTCGCCCGACGAGCGTCGGGCGGGCGTCCGCTCCGATCCCTACCGGGTGTGGCTGTCGGAGGTGATGCTGCAGCAGACCACCGTGCCGCACGCGACGCCGTACTTCCTGAGCTTCACCCAGCGCTGGCCGACGGTGTCGGATTTGGCGGCCGTGGAGGACGGCGACCTGATGGCCGCCTGGGCGGGGCTCGGTTACTACGCCCGCGCCCGCAACCTGCTGGCCTGCGCTCGCGCCGTGGCCGACCAGCACGGCGGCGTCTTCCCGGACACCGAAGAGGGCCTGCGCGCCCTGCCGGGCGTCGGCGCCTATACGGCCGCGGCCGTGGCGGCGATCGCCTTCGATCGCGCCGCCAACGTCGTCGACGGCAATGTCGAGCGGGTGATGTCTAGGCTCTTCGCGGTCGAGACGCCGTTGCCCGACGCCAAGCCGGAGCTGAAGGCGCTGGCCGGCGACCTCGTCACCGACGAGCGCCCCGGCGACTGGGCCCAGGCGCTGATGGATCTGGGCGCGACCGTCTGCAAGCCGAAGGGGCCGCTGTGCGACCGCTGCCCTGTCTCGGCCTGGTGCGAGGCCTTCAAGGGCGGCGCGCCGGAGACCTATCCGCGCAAGACCAAGAAGGGCGATCGTCCCCGCCGCCACGGCGTCGCCTATGTGCTGACGCGCGGAGACGCCGTGGCGCTGGTCCGCCGGCCGCCGAAGGGGCTGCTGGGCGGGATGCTGGGCCTGCCGACCTCCGAGTGGCGGGCGACGCCGTATGACGACGCCGAAGCCGTCGCCGCCGCGCCGATCGCCGGCGCCTGGCGCGACTTCGGCGCGGTCGAGCACGTCTTCACGCACTTCTCGCTGACGCTGCGGGTTTTCGCGGCTGACAAGGCGGGAAACGGGGGCGCGAACGGCGGCGACTTTGTCTGGACCCCGCGCGAGGGCCTCTCGGCCCTGCCCAGCGTGTTCCTGAAGGCCGCGCGGGCGGCCGAGCGGCTGCTTTAAGAGCTGGCGGGGAGGCGATCCGCAGGGCGGATCAGTCGAACAGCCTTCCCGGGCCGCCCGACCGTCGAATTACGCCGACGCCCTTCCCCACAAAGCGTGCTGTTTTCCGGTTTGACGCATTTTCTGACGACGAACCGGTATCCACTTCGTCTGAAAATGCTTCAGTTCATCCCCGCCCGGACCTGGGCGCGCAGGACGTCGATCGGCGCCAGGCCCGCGTCGGTCTTGAAGTGCCAGTAGGTCCAGCCGTTGCAGGCCGGCGCGCTCTGGACCAGGGCGCCGATCTTGTGGATCGAGCCGGAGAGGTCGCCGACCGTGATCGAGCCGTCCGGACGCACCTTGGCGACCCGTTCGCCCTTGGCGCAGTAGAGGGTGTCGCCGGGCGACAGCAGGCCGGCCTCGACGATCGTGCCGAACGGCACGCGCGGCTCGGCGCGCTTGGAGCCCATGACCTCAAGGTCATGGGGGTTGATTGGAACGACCTTGGCGATGCGCTCCTTGGCGTGGCCCAGATACTCGGCCTCGCGCTCGATGCCGATGAACTTGCGGCCCAGGCGCTTGGCGGCCGCGCCCGTGGTGCCGACGCCGAAGAACGGATCCAGGATCACATCGCCCGGCTTGGTGGTCGACAGGATCACCCGATAGAGCAGGGCTTCGGGCTTCTGGGTCGGGTGGGCCTTCTGGCCGTCGGCCCCTTTGATGCGCTCCTCGCCGGTGCACAGCGGGATGGTCCAGTCCGAGCGCATCTGCACCTCGTCATTGGCCATCTTCAGGGCGTCGTAGTTGAAGGTGTAGCGCTTGGCGTTCTGGCTCTTGGAGGCCCAGATCAGGGTCTCGTGGGCGTTGGCGAAGCGGGTGCCCTTGAAGTTGGGCATCGGGTTGGACTTGCGCCAGACGATGTCGTTGAGGATCCAGAAGCCCAGGTCCTGCACCGCCACGCCGACGCGGAAGATGTTGTGGTAGCTGCCGATCACCCAGATCGCCCCATCATCCTTAAGAACACGGCGGGCGGCCTTCAGCCACTCGCGGGTGAACTTGTCGTAGGCGGCGAAGCTCTCGAACTGGTCCCAATGGTCGTCGACCGCGTCGACCTTGGAGTTGTCGGGACGCAGCAGGTCGCCGCCCAGCTGAAGATTGTAGGGCGGATCCGCGAAGATCAGGTCGACCGACTTCTCCGGCAGGGCGTTCATCTGCTCGATGCAGTCGCCCAGGATGATGGTTTCCGGCCCGAAGGTCATGTCCGCGTCCTCAAGAAAGAGAACGGAATCATGAGTCTTTCTAGTAAACGCGGTGTGTATGGACGTGGTTAGCGAGACGTAAACGGGCTACTCGGCCGCGTCCTCGAACGGCAGCTGCAGGTTCAGTTCGCCCGCCAGCGCGGCCTTGACCGGGGCCCAGCCCAGGCGGTGGATCGGCGAGGGGCCCAGCTTGACCAGCCCTTCGACGTGGATCCGCGCGTGATAGCCCTTGTGGCTGGCGAAGCCGTAGCCGGGATAGACCGCGTCCATCTCGATCATCAGCCGGTCGCGCGCCTCCTTGGCCAGGATCGAGGCGGCGGCGATCGAGCAGGACAGCGAGTCGCCCTTGACCACCGTCTTGATCTCGCACGGCAGCGGGAAGCGGTAGTTGCCGTCGACCAGGGCGATGGCCGGGGTCACCGACAGGCCCTCGATCGCCCGGCACATGGCGCGGCCGGTGGCGTGCAGGATGTTGTACTCGGCGATCTCCTCGATCGAGGCCATGTCGACGCACCAGGCGATGGCGACGGCCTTGATCTCCTCCTCCAGGGCCGCGCGGGCCTTGGCGGTCAGCTTCTTGGAGTCGTTGAGGCCCTTGGGCACCCGATCGGGATCCAGGATCACCGCCGCGGCGCTGACCGGACCGGCCCAGGGCCCGCGCCCAGCCTCGTCCACCCCGCAGACAGGCCCCTGTCCGCAGGCCATCTCCAGCATCATGTCGGGTCCGGGCCGCATGATCCGGTCTTTAGGCCGGTTCGCGCGGGATGGGAATGTCCGGCGGGCCGGACTAGGCTGGCCGCATGCGCGCCTTCCGATCGACCGCCGCCGCCATCCTGGCCCTCCTCGTCGTCCTCGCGCCGACCGCCGTCCTCGCCCAGACGGACGGCTGGCGACAGGTCTGGGCCGACGAGTTCGACGGCGACAGGCTGGACGAGACCCGCTGGACCCCGGCCGCCGACTGCGGCGGCGGGGGCAACAACGAGCGCCAGTGCTACGCCGCCAGTCCCGAGACCATCTCGGTCAAGGACGGCGTGCTGCGCCTGACGGTGGTCAAGCGCAAGACCAAGGGGTTGGCCAACCCCTGGGCGGGCCCGACGGGGCCCATGAAGACCGGCGACTACGCCTCGGGAAAGATCCTCACCCAGGGCAAGGCCAGCTGGCTGTACGGGCGGATCGAGGCGCGAGCGCGGGTTCCCGGCGGCCAGGGCGTGTGGCCCGCGATCTGGATGATGCCGGAGCTGTCGACCTACGGCGGCTGGCCGAGGTCGGGCGAGATCGACATCCTGGAGACGGTGAACCTGGGGGCGCCCTGCGAGCCGGTCGGCGACGCGTGCAAGGGCGGCCGCGAGAACCGCGTGTTCGGGACCATCCATTTCGCCGGCGACGGGACCGGCGCGCACCGGCAGGCGGGCGGGAGCACGGTCATGCCGCCCTCGGCGGACGGCTTCCACGTCTATGCCGTCGAATGGACGCCCGAGGCGATCGCCTGGTTCGTCGACGGCCAGGAGTACGCGCGGGTCACGCCCCAGGACTGGAAGCGCGACGACGCCGAGGCCGGCCCGGCCCCGTTCGACCGGCCCTTCCACCTGATCCTCAACCTGGCGTTCGGCGGGAACTGGCCCGAAGGCGCCAACGCCAAGGGCGTCGACGAGGCGGCCTTGCCGGCGACGATGGAAGTCGACTGGGTGCGGGTCAGCCAGCGCTAGAATAGGCTTAGGCGAGCGCTCGGGCTTGCAAAAGACGCGGAGCCTCGCTCTCCATGCCAGACCCGGCCAAGCGCGGCCTGAAGGGACTTTGTTGATGCGGTTCGTGACCAGCGCCCTGCCCATTGTTTGGCTTTTGGCCTCCGTCGCGGCTTTCTTCTTCGTGTTTCGCCCCCAGGCCCGCTGGGCGGTGGTCGCGACCTCCGGGCGCGCCCTGGCGGTGTTCCTGGTGGTCTTCCTGGGCGGCGGCGCCTTGATCGCGGTGTCGCGTCCCAAGGCGGAGGCCCCGCCGCCGCGGCCCAGGCTCGCGCCCGCCGTGCGCGCCTTGCCGGACCCCGTCCAGGTCCGCGCGCATCCCGAAAAGTTCTTGATCCTGGATGGCGTTCAGGCCTTCCGGAACAAGGCCGGCGATGTGCTGCTGACCGGCGGCGCCACCAATGTCTCAGGCCTGCCGATCTCAGACCCGCGCCTCTCATGCCGGATGACCAAAGGCCGCGCGAAGGCCGGAACGGTCTCGGCCGTCGCGCCCGGGACCATCCCGCCCGGCGGCAAGATGATCTTCGCCGCGATCAATCTCGGCCAGGCGTCCGGCGCCTGGGATAGCTGGACCTGCCAGGTCTCCGAGGCGCGGGCGTCGTAAGCAGCGGCTTATGGCGGGCCGCGTAAGCCGCCCGCCGATGGTCGTGTCGTCGGACCCGCCGCAGGTCTTCTCCCGTCATCAGCACGGGAGACCCCGACATGACCACGCCGACCGCCACCGCCTCGCCCCGTCGCTGGGATCCGGTGGTCAAGCTGACCCACTGGACCATCGTGGCGGCGATCCTCGCCAACGCCCTGATCACCGAGGAAGGATCCTCCGCGCACGTCTGGGTCGGCTACGCCCTGGCCGGGACGCTGGCCTTGCGCCTGATCTGGGGCGTCATCGGACCGGCCGAGGCGCGCTTCTCGGCCTTTCCGCCCAGCCCCGGCCGCGCTCTGGCGCATATCCGCGAGATCGCGGCGGGCAAGCGTAGCGAGCACGCCTCGCACAATCCGCTGGGCGCGCTGATGGTCTATGCGATCTGGAGCGTGCTGGCGGTCATCATCGTCACCGGCGTGCTGATGGCCAGCGCGCCGGCCGAGCCGAGGGGCGAGCCAGGCGCCGCGCCGCCCGCCGCGACCGCCGAGCGCCTCGAGCGCGAGGAGCACGAGGAGGGGGAGGGCCGCGAGGGCGGCGAAGAGCACGAGGAAGGGCCGCTGACCGAGGTCCACGAGACCGCCGTCAACCTGCTCTATGTCCTGATCCTGCTGCACATCGCCGGCGTGGTGTTCGAGGCGCGGCGCAGCGGCCGGCGGATTGTCTTGGCGATGCTTCCCGGGCGGCGCTAAGTCAGGGCCCATGATCAAGCGGCGGCGCGCTCTGGAACGCAGGATCACGATGATCGCGGTCGTCGTGATCCTTCAACTCGCCGCCACCCTGTTCTTCCTGGTCGATTTCACCGGCGACGTGCGCGCCGCCGGGATGGGCTCGCACCTCGTGGCCGAGGGCGGCGTGGCGTTGGCCTTGCTGGCCGGCGTGCTGTTCGGCGCGGCCCAGGTCCGCTGGCTGGTTCTGCGCGCCCGCCAGGACGAGGCGGCCGTGGCCGCCGCCAAGGGCGCGCTCGCCGACCTCGCCCGCCTGCGCTTTTCGGACTGGCGGCTAACGGCGGCCGAGGCGGACGTCGCCCTGTTCGCGCTGAAGGGCTGCGACGTCGCCGAGATCGCCGCCCTGCGCGGCGCGGCCCCCGGCACCGTCCGCGCCCAGTTGGCCCGCGTCTACGCCAAGGCCGGCGTCCGCTCGCAATCGGCCCTGATGGCGCTGTTCATGGAAGAGCTGGTGGAGACGGCGGCGGACTAGGGGCCAGCCGGCGTCAGCCGATGTCAGCAGCGTCTCGGGCGGCGATTGCGCTCGTCGATGGCCGCTGGCAGGGTCCCGATCCGTTCCAGAGAGGCGCCGTCTTGACCCCGTTCCACCGCCTGCTGGCCAACAACCTGGTCGCCAACATCACGAACTTCACGATGTGGTTCGCCGTGACCTTCTACGTCTATCTGGAGACGAAGTCGGTCTTCGCCACGGGCATGATCGCGGGCCTCTATCTGGTGCTGACCGCCGCCTGCGGCATCTGGTTTGGAAGCCTGGTCGACCATCATCGCAAGAAGACGGCGATGCTGGGATCCAGTCTTGTTTCGCTGGTCTTCTACGCGCTGGCGTTCGTGATCGAGCGCACCGCGCCTGACGGGGCCTTCGCCCGGGTGGACAGCCCGTGGCTATGGGGTCTGATCGGCTTGACCATGCTGGGCGTGATCGCCGGCAACGTGCGGACGATCGCCCTGCCCACGCTGGTCACCCTTCTGATCCCGGAGGATCGTCGCGACCGCGCCAACGGCCTGGTGGGCATGGTCAGCGGGATCGGCTTCCTGGTGACGTCGGTGATCAGCGGGTTCCTGGTCGCCTGGGGCGGCATGCTGTACGCTCTGATCTTCGCCCTGGCCTTCACCGCCCTCGCGCTGGCGGACCTTGTGACCGTGCCCGTGGACGAGCCGCGCGCCGCGCCCGCCCATGATGCGCCCGCCGCCCCCCGGACCGTCGATCTGGCCGGGACGATCCGCGTGATCGCCGCCGTGCCGGGGCTGTTCGCCCTGATCTTCTTCGCCTGCTTCAACAATTTCCTGGGCGGCGTGTTCATGGCGCTGCTGGACGCTTATGGCCTGTCGCTGGTCTCGGTTCAGACCTGGGGGCTGCTGTTCGGAGCTCTATCGGTGGCCTTCATCGCCAGCGGGATCGCCATCAGCCGCACGGGGCTGGGGGCGAACCCTCTGCGGACCCTGCTGCTGGTCAATCTGGGGGCCTGGGCGGCTTGCTGCGTCTTTACGCTGAAGCCGTCCATCGTGCTGCTGGTGCTCGGCTGTCTTGTGTGGATGGCGCTGGGCCCCTACGCCGAGGCGGCCGAGCAGACGACGCTGCAGAAGGTGGTGCCTTTGGAGCGCCAGGGCCGGGTGTTCGGCTTCGCCCAGTCCGTCGAGCAGGCCGCCTCGCCGCTCACGGCCTTTCTGATCGGGCCGCTGACCCAGTTCATCGTGATCCCGTTCATGACGAATGGCGCCGGCGCGATGGCCATCGGCGACTGGTTCGGGCGCGGCCCCGACCGTGGCATCGCCCTGGTCTTCACCGTGGCGGGGGTGATCGGCGTGATCGTGACGCTGCTGGCGTTCGGCTCCAGCGCCTATCGACGCCTGTCGGCGGCCTACGCCCAGGGCCAGGCCGCTGAGGCGGCGGCCTAGAGCCGGTCTCTGTTTGCGAGGCGCGCACCTGCCGGCCGAGGGACGGACGTCGCCCTCCTGGCGCTGCTGTTCATCGAGGCTGGCGTCGCGGGCGGCGTCGACCCTGGTCGGAAGCGCGCGAAACCCTCTCTCCATGAGAGAGGGGTTTTGAGCGCCCACAATCCACCCTCAACAATCCCTGAAGGCGGCGCGCCGCGAAACGAACGCCCGCCCCGATCCGTCACTTGCCGGCGGGCAGCTTGATCCCCAGCAGGACCAGTCGCTCGCCGGTGATCCCGAACCAGTGGGGCACGCCCGCCGGGACCAGGATGACGTCGCCGGCGGCCAGGGGCCGGGTCACGCCCCCTTCGATCCGGCTGCCCTCGACCAGGGTGGGGTTGGTGACCTTCGGATCGGCCATGGTCCCGCCCGAGAGCAGCGTGCCCGCGCCTTCCAGCACGATCGCATATTCCGCCTGGTCGGGGTGAACCGCCGGGCGGCCCGGCTTCTTCCAGATCTCGATCGCCGCCACATTGGCGCCGTCGCGGACCAGGGGGCGCCACATGAACCCCTGCTCGGGCTTCATCTCGGCGAGCATCTGACGCAGCTGCGCCTGGACGTCGGCCGCGCTGGCGAAGTCCTTCTGAGCGGGCGCCGGCGCGGGGCTCGTCTGAGCCGATGCGGCGCCTGAAGCCGCGGCCAGCATCAAGGCCGCCGCGCCGATCATGAAGGCTCTAGCCATGGTCCTCACCGTTTCTCTCCCCTAGGGCCTGTTTAGGCTTGGGGCGCACCATAGACGCGAATGTCCGCGCGCGCCTACGGCGGTGTCGCGGCCTTCGGCTCAGGGACGGTGTCCCAGCGCCTTGCACGCGTCATGGCGGAAGCACGTCACGTAGTGATCGTTGACCATGCCCGTGGCCTGCATGAAGGCGTAGACGATCACCGGCCCGCAGAACTTGAAGCCCTTGGCCTTCAGCGCCTTGGCCATGTCGACGGCCAGGGGCGTCTGGGCGGGGACCTGCGAGCCGTCGGGCCAGGCGTTCTGGATTGGCGCGCCGCCGACGATGTCCCACAGGAAGTCCGAGAAGTCCTCGCCGCGCTCGCGCATGTCGAGATAGATCCGCGCGCCCGAGATGGCCGCGTCGATCTTGCCGTTCGAGCGGATGATGCCGGCGTCGGCCATCAGCCGCGCCCGGTCGGTCTCGTCGAAGCGGGCGACCTTGTCCGGATCAAAGCCGGCGAAGGCGGCGCGGAAGGCCTCGCGCTTGCGCAGGATGGTGATCCACGACAGGCCGGCCTGGAAACCGTCCAGCACCAGCTTCTCCCACAGGGCGCGGCTGTCCCACTCGGGCACGCCCCATTCCTTGTCGTGATAGGCCTCGTAGAACGGGTCGCCGTTCATGCCGCGCCAGGTGCATCGGGTCGGTTCGGTCATGCGGTGACGCTAGCATAAAGACGGCGGCTGGCTAGAACTTTTCAGGAACATTCAACCGCTCGCGACGGATTGGCCGCACCGCCGCGTTCACTCGTCCGAGGGACTAGACCATCTGAAGGAGACGCCGATGAAGCGCCTCAAGACCTTGGCCGTGCTCGCGATGGCGGGCGCCGTGACCGTGGCGACGCCGGTGCTGGCCCAGCGCCACGACCATGACGGCAATCCGCCTGGACCGCGCGGCGGCCCCGGCACGAACTGGGAGAACCCGCCCGGCTGGCGCGGCGGTCCGGGCGCCTCGCCGGACCGGCGCTACTACCACTGGCGTGGCCAGCGGATCGAGTTCGTCTACCGCAGCGGCTACTACTACCACCCGGCCTACGGCTACTATCACCCGCGCTATGGCTGGTGGAACCAGGCCGCCCGGTGCTGGCTGGACAATGACAACAACCCGCCAGGGCCGCGCGGCGGACCCGGCACGAACTGGGAGAACCCCCCCGGTTGGCGCGGCGGCCCCGGCGCGTCGCCGGACCGCTACCGCCGCTGCCGCTAAAGGAGCGTCCAGGCCGGCCGGTCCACGGCGACCGGTCGGCCATCGACCGTCAGGTCGGCGCCGTCGATGCGGTCCAGGCGCAGCAAGGCCAGCGCCCGGCCGTCGCGGCCGCCCAGCACCTCGCCCGCCCGCAGCTCGCCCGCCAGCACCTCGGCCCCGAAGGCCGGCGGGGGCCCGTCGAAGGTGATCGGCAGCATGCGGTTCTTGATCGTCCCGCGCCGCTTCATGCGGCTGGTGGTCTCCTGGCCGACGAAGCAGCCCTTCTTGAAGTCGATCCCGGCCAGCAGGTCGAAATTGGCCTCGATCGGATAGGTCTTCTCCTCGCCCCAGTCGGCCGGGCCGGGGACGCCGAGCGCCAGGCGATGGGCGTCATAAGCGTCTTCATCGGCGTTGGCGGCGCGATCGTCATAGGCGCGCGCGCCCAGCGCCGGCAGGCGGGGATCGGCGTAGAGGCCTTGGCCGGCGACCGCGCCGCCGAACACCGCCGAGACGGGACGGTCGCTGGCCTCCAGCGTCACCTTGGCCCGCAGGCGATACATGGAGAGGCGCTGCAGCAGCGCGTCCCGATGGGCGGCCTGGACGTCCAGCAGGGCGCCGTCCTCGGTTCCCGCCACGAACAGGTCGTAGAGCAGCTTGCCCTGCGGCGTCAGCAGACCCGAAAAGCGCAGCTCGCCCGGGGCCAGGGTCTCGACGTCCTGGGTCAGCAGGCCCTGCAGGAAGCTTCGCCAGTCGGGGCCGGAGACGGCGATGACGGCGCGGGAGGTCAGGCGGGCGACAACGGGACTGCTCATGCCGCAGATGTGGCGCCGAGGCGACGCTCGCGCCAGTCCCGAACATCGTGGAAAGCTGAAGTGTTAACGTGGGATGCGCCGACTCGCCGACCGGCCTATAGATGGACCGATGACACAGCGGGCCTTCCCGATTCTCTTCATCACGGCGACGCGCATCGGTGACGCGGTGCTTTCGTCCGGCCTGATCAAGCTTCTCTCTGATCAAATCCCCAACGCGCGCTTCACGATCGTCGCCGGCCCTCTCGCCGCGCCGCTCTTCGCGCACGTGCCCGGTCTCGACCGGGTGATCGTGATGGAGAAGGGCAAGGGCAAGGGCCACTGGTTCAAGCTCTGGAACCAGGTGCGCCACAAGAAGTGGGGCCTGGTCGTCGACCTGCGCGGCAGCGCCACCGCCCTCTTCCTGCGCCGCGACAAGCGGGCGATCTGGAAGAAGACGCCCGGCGAGCCGGTGCACAAGGTGGTCGACGCCGCCCGCGTGCTGAAGCTCGAGGGCGAGCCGCCCGCGCCCTATCTCTACATCACGCCCGAGGTCGAGGCCCTCGCCGATGAGCTGCTCGGGCGGAATGGCGGGCAGGGCGGCGGACCGATCCTGGCTGTCGGCCCCGCCGCAAACTGGATCGGCAAGGTCTGGCCGATCGAGCGCTTCGCCCAGACCGCCGCCAAACTGCTCGACAAGGACGGACCGCTGGCGGGCGGCCGGCTGCTGATCCTGGGCGGGCCGGAAGACACTCGCATGGTCGAGGAGCTGCGGATGGCCTCGGCCCGCGGCCGCACCATCGACCTGACCGGCAAGGTCGATCTGCTGACCGCCTATGCCTGCCTGAAGCGGGCCAGCCTGTTCATCGGCAACGACTCGGGGCTGATGCACATCGCCGCCGCGGCCGGCTGCCCGACCGTCGGGCTGTTCGGCCCGTCGGACGAGCGTCGATACGGGCCCTGGGGCGACAAGACCGTCGCCGTGCGCGGCCCGCGCACCTTCCAGCAGTTCCTGGCCGTCGATCCGGATCTGTCCCAGGCCATCCGCCACATGAGCGACCTGCCGGTGACCACCGTGGTCCGGGCGGCCAAAGAGCTTCTGACGCGTGTGGCGACGCCCGCCGAGGTCTCGCCGCCGGAGCCGCTAGTCGAGGCGGTGGTCGAGACGGCCGAGCCGGAGACTTCCCCCTGGGGCGAACCCATCGAGGACGTCGCCGTCGACAGCCCGCCCGCGGCGCCGGCCGTGAAGACCGCCAAGAAGCGGACCGTCAAGCGCGACGCCGGCTAGTTCCGGGTTGCCTCGGGCGCGGGGCGGTCCTAGATCGCCGCAAACCTTCGCGAGGAGCCGCCCCATGACCCAGACCTTCGACCTGATCGTGCGTGGCGGCGAGGTGGTGAACCACGCCGGCCGGGGCTTTACCGACATCGGCGTGCGCGGCGGCAAGATCGTCGCGATCGGCGACCTCTCCCAGGCCAGCGCCGGCGAGGTGTTCGACGCGACGGGCCTGACGGTCCTGCCGGGCGTCATCGACAGCCAGGTCCACTTCCGCGAGCCGGGGCTGGAATGGAAGGAAGACCTGGAAAGCGGCTCGCGCGGCGCGGCCCTGGGCGGCGTCACCGCCGTCTTCGAGATGCCCAACACCGAGCCGACCACGACCGATCCGGACGCCCTGGCCGACAAGCTCTCGCGCGCCAAGGGCCGGATGCACACCGACCACGCCTTCTATGTCGGCGGCACGCACGAGAACGCCGCCTTCCTGGGTGAGCTGGAGCGCCTGCCGGGCTGCTGCGGCATCAAGGTGTTCATGGGCGCCTCGACCGGCAGCCTCTTGGTGCAGGACGACGAGGGCGTCGAGAACGTGCTGCGCCACGTCAACCGCCGCGCGGCCTTCCACTCCGAGGACGAGTACCGCCTGGCCGAGCGCCGCAGCCTGGCCCGCCCCGGCGACTGGACCAGCCACCCGGAGGTGCGCGACGCCCAGGCCGCCCTGCAGTCGACCCACCGCCTGGTCCGCATCGCCAAGAGCCTCGGCAAGCGCATCCACGTGCTGCACGTGACGACCAAGGAAGAGATCGACTTCCTGGCGCAGAACAAGGACGTCGCCTCGGTAGAGGTCACGCCCCAGCACCTGACCCTGGTCGCGCCCGAGGCCTATGAGCGCCTGAAGGGCTTCGCCCAGATGAACCCGCCGATCCGCTCCGCCGACCACGTGGCCGGCATCTGGCGCGGGGTCGACACCGGCGTCGCCGACGTCCTGGGCAGCGACCACGCCCCGCACACCCGCGAGGAGAAGGCGCGTCCCTATCCGGCCTCGCCGTCGGGCATGCCGGGCGTCCAGACCCTGGTCCCGATCATGCTGACCCACGTGGTCGACGGAAAGCTCTCGCTGGAGCGCTTCGTCGATCTCACCAGCCACGGCGTGAACCGCATCTTCGGCCTGGCCGACAAGGGCCGCATTGCCGAGGGCTTCGACGCCGACTTCACCATCGTCGACATGAAGGCCAAGCGAACGATCACCCACGACTGGATGGCCACCCGCTCGGGCTGGACCCCGTTCGACGGCTTCGAGGCCAAGGCCTGGCCCAAGGCGACGATCGTGCGCGGGATCGTGGTCATGCGCGACGACGAGGTGATCGCCGAAGGCCGCGGCGAGCCGGTGCGGTTCCTGGAGACGCTGGCGGGGTAGGGACGCCCCCTCCGTCTCGCCGCCTATCGGCGCCGATCCACCTCCCCCGTTTCACGGGTGAGGAGGCGACGTCTTCCTCCCTCGCGAAGCGGGGGAGGTGTCGCGATGCGGATACGCATCGTGACGGAGGGGGCGCTCACCCCTCTAGCGCGGTTTCCATCCGCCTACGGATCAACCAGCGCCGTTCGGCTTCGGCCGGACCCAGCGCCAGGGCCTGATCATAGGCCTCCAGCGCTTCCTCTCGCCGTCCCAACCGCGCCAACAGGTCCGCGCGCACGGCGTGAAGGGGCTGGAACCCCGCCAGGCGCGCCGCATCCAGCGCCTCCAGCTCGGCCAGCGCCGCCGCCGGACCGCAGACCTCGGCGAGCGCCACCACGCGATTGACCCGCACGAAGGGGTCATCGCCGAAACTCAGCAGGGCGTCGTACAGCGACAGGATCGCCGGCCAGGGCGGCGGCTCATCCAGCGTTCGCCGCGCGCACCAGGCGCTATGCAGGGCGGCGCGCAACGGGATCGGGCCGGGCGGTCCCAGGCTTCCCGCGCGGCGCAGCAAGGCCTCGCCCTCGGCGATCAGGTCGTCGCGCCACTTCGCCGGATCCTGTCGGTCCAGCGGGACCATCGTCCCCTCGGGATCGAGCCGCGCGGGGCGGCGGGCCTCGGCGTAGCGCACCAGCGCCGCGAAGGCCAAGGCGTCCTGCTCCCGCGGCAAGAGCTCGACCAGCACGGTGGTCAGGCCCAGCATCTCCTGGGCGAACCCGGCGTGCGGCCCTGCGCCGGCCGCGTCCTCGTGGGCGCGGGCGTAGGCGACCTCCAGGGTCGTGAGCACGGCGGCCAAGCGCTCGGGCCAGGCCTCGGGGCCGGGAACCTCGAACGATACGCCGGCCTCGGCGATCTTGCGCTTGGCCCGCGTCAGGCGCTGCAGCATGGCCGGCTCGGAGACCAGGAACGCCCGCGCGATCTCCTGCGCCGACAGCCCGCAGACCAGACGCAGGGTGAGAGCCGCGCGGGCTTCCGGCGCGACGGCCGGGTGACAGCAGACGAAGATCAGGCGCAGGCGCTCGTCGGGGATCAGGCGGGCGTCGGACGCCAGTTGGGCCTCGATCGAAGGCTCCGGCTCGGGCGCGTCCGGAGCCAGTCTGTGTCGAACACTCCGTCTGCGGATCATATCCAGAGCGCGCCGCCGCGCGGCGGCGTAAAGCCAGGCGGCGGGATCCAGCGGCGGGGCCGTCGGCCAGACCTCCGCGGCCTTGGCGCAGGCGTCGGCGAAGGCCTCTTCGGCGATGTCGAGGTCGCGGAACGCGGCCGCCAGGGCGGCGACGATCCGGCCCCCGGTCTCCCGAAAGGTCTGGTCCAGCGGGGCCAGGCCTAGTCCTCGTCGATCAGCGGCCGCACCTCGACCGAGCCGTCGCCGGCCAGCGGCACGCGCTTGGCCAAGGCCAGGGCCTCGTCCAGGCTGGCCGCCTCGACGATGTAGAAGCCGCCCAGTTGCTCGCGCGCTTCGGCGTAGGGGCCGTCGTGCAGGGCGTACTGGCCTCCCGTCTTGCGGGCGGTGGTGGCGGTGTCGCTGGTCTTGAGGCCGGCGCCGCCCTTCAGAATTCCCTTGGCCGCCAGCTCGCCGGCGAAGGCCCCATGGGCGGCCAGGATATCCTCCCAGGCGCGGCCATGGGTGTCGCGGAAGGCGTTTTCGTCTTCGAAGATCAGCAGGGCGTATTGCATTGTCATCTCCCGTCGAGCCCGCGACCATCGCGGCGCTTCGACCCCAGAGACGCGCCGGCTCGGACGGATTCGACAGCGGACGCCGAAAAATGTCGAGTGGGAGAAAGGCTTCTCCTCCCCCTGTGGGGGAGGGGGGCGAAGGACCGGAGGGGGAGAGGCAAGTTCAACAGAACTTCCCCCTCCGTCGGCTTCGCCGACACCTCCCCCGCTAGGGGGAGGATTTTAAGAGCGTTCGCGGCGCTCTATGATCCGCGTATCCGGAATCGAACCGAACGATTTCAATCACTTCTCACTTTTACACGCCGCTGGATCATCCGCGTTGAAACCCATTCCATACTGATCTCACCCGATGGCTTGGAAGGGACGTCCGGCCGGCGATCGTGACGGCTGTCGGGGGTGGTCGAGCGGGAAGCGCTCGCCGGTCTTCTTTCGGGAAGGCGTCTTCGCGGCGGATCCAGGAGCAGGCTCCCTGAAATATCGGGACGAAGCCCTGGCGGCGAAGGCATAGGCGACGCGGCAGGTCCGGGCTGAAATCGCCCGGGCGTTCCGGGACCGGGGTCGTCGCCCCGGCCCGCCCGTCGGGGGCTTCTTTCGGAAGCGGGTTAAAACCCCGCGGGTCGAGGGCTCACCGGATAACGGCCGCGCGGAGCGTCTGGCTTCGTCGAAACGGTACACACACTTCAAACCTCCGGACGGATGTCCGGCGCTCCGCGTCCCTTCTATCCCTTCAGCGAGCGATCGCGTGAAGCGGCGAAGTCGTGCGCGCCAATTGAACGCCCGTATGACCCGCGACATAACTGACGGCATGACCGCGCCCGACACCGCCCCCTTCCGCGACGCCCGCTACGCGCCCCGCGCGCTGGACGTGGAGCGGCGGGACGAGACGCTGATCCTGCGCAACCCCACGCCCTATTCAGATGCGGTGCGGACCACGACCGAGCCGCTCGCGCGGTGGGCCGCCGAGGCGCCGGACCGGGTCTGGCTGGCCGAGCGGATCTCCGGCGCCGACGGCTGGCGAACGATCACCTATGCCGAGGCGAAGGACCGGATCGAGGCCCTGACCGGGGGCCTGGCGGGTCTTGGCCTTCAGCGTGGCCAGCCGCTGCTGATCCTGGCCCGCAACGGAATCGACCACGCCCTGATCGCCTACGCCGCCATGAGCCTGGGCGCGCCGGCCGCGCCGGTCTCGCCGCAGTACGGTCTGAAGGGCGCGGACCTGACGCGCCTGGCGCACGCGGTCGAGCGGCTGAAGCCCGCCGCCGTCTACGCCGACGACGCCGAGGCGTTCAACGAGGCCCTGGCCGCGCCGTTTCTGGCCGGCCTGCCCGTGATCGTCAGCCGTAACGCCCGCCCCGGCGACGTCGCCTTCGAGGCCTTGCTCAAGAGCGCGCCCCGCGCCCCGGTCGCCCAGCCGGACGATGTGGCCAAGCTGCTGCTGACCTCAGGCTCGACTGGCAAGCCCAAGGCGGTGGTCTGCACCCACGCCAACATCGCCCTGAACGCCGCCCAGATCGAGGCTTGCTACGCCGATCCCGAGCCGCCGGTGCTGGTCAATTCCGCGCCCTGGAGCCACAGCCTGGGCGCCAACGCCATCCTGCACATGGTGCTGCACCGGGGCGGGACGCTCTATATCGACGGCGGCCAGCCAGTCCCGGGCCGCTTTGACGAGACGGTGCGGAACCTGCGCGAAGTGGCCACGACCTATCACAACATGGTCCCGGCCGGCTGGGGCATGCTGATCGGCGAGCTGGAGCGCGACGAGGCCCTGGCGGCGAAGTTCTTCGAGAAGGTCCGCGTGCTGCAGTACGGCGGCGCGTCCATGGCCCAGTCGATCCTCGACCGCGTCCAGGCCGTGGCGGTGAACACGGTCGGCGAGCGGGTCACCTTCGCGGCCGGCTATGGCGCGACCGAGACCGGGCCGACCGCCTGCAACATCCACTGGCTGAACGCCCGCTCGGGCATGGTCGGCCTGCCGACGCCGGGGACGGCCGTGAAGCTGGTCCCGGCCCCAGGAACGAAAGATGGCGAGGGCGGCAAGTTCGAAATCCGCGTGAAGGGGCCGCAGGTCTCGCCGGGCTATCTCGATCAGCCCGAGGCCACGGCCCAGGCCTTCGACGAGGACGGCTTCTACCGCCTGGGCGACGCGGCGCGGCTGGCCGATCCGCAGGAGCCCTCGGCGGGCCTGGTCTTCGACGGGCGCCTCGTGGAGAACTTCAAGCTGGCCAGCGGCGCCTTCGTCGCGGCCGGGGCGCTGCGGGTGGCGGCGGTCTCGGCGCTGGGCGGCCTCGTCACCGACGCCATAGTCTGCGGCGAAGGCCGCGAGGGGATCGGGCTGATGCTGTTCCTCGACGCCAAGGCCTGCGGGCGGCTGGGCGACGAAGCGGCGGTGCGGGCGGCGATCGCCGAGCGGCTGGCGGCCTATAACCAGCAGGCCAAGGGCGGCACGGGCCGGATCACGAGGGCTCTGATCCTGGACGGCGCGCCCGACGCGGCCAGCGGCGAGCTGACCGACAAGGGCTACATCAACCAGGCCCTGGCCCGCGAACGCCGTCCGACCGAGCTGGAGCGGCTGTTCGCGGAGGCGCCGGATGCGGGGGTCATGCGCTTCTAGGTTCGAGGGCGCGGGAGACGCTTACGCAGATCATGAGCTGCCCCGCGTAATACAGCCCCCAGACCGCCAGCCCGGTCGCGAAGCTTTCCGGCAGCAGGCCGCCGCGGGCGAAGATCAGGAGGTCGGAGACCACGAACATCAGCGCCCCCAGCGCCGCCCGTTCGCGCGGAAAACGGCTCAGCCAGGCCGAGACGGCCATCGCGGAAAGACCCGTCGCGTACAGCGCCACGCCCGGCGCGCCGGCCCGGTCGGCGGGCAGGTGGAAGGCGATCCCGACCACCACGGGGATGAAAACGACGGCCGCCAGCAGGGCCGGGGTCGAGGCCTTCCGCCGGTTGCGGGCGTAGAGCGCGATCGCCGTCACGTGGCCGGCCAGGAAGGCCAGGGCCCCGATCGTGAGACCCGAGGTCACCAGCAGCACGTCACCCAGCGCGCCCAGCGCCATGACCGCCGTCAGCAGCCAGCCGTCGGTCGAGCGCGCCTTCAGCGCGGCGTGGACGGCCAGCAGGCCGACGCCCGCGCCCTTCCAGACGACCTCGGCCGGGAGCGAGAGTTTCAGGCTCCAGCTGGCGATATAGCTGACGCCCGCGATGATCGACGCGATCAGCGCCCAACGGGCCAATGCGGCCTTCGACATGCTCCATTCCCCCCAAGCACGGCTCGCCCTGTCGGCGATGCTCGCGGGAACCACGATGCCCCGGCGCGGCTTGGTCGCGCAATGCTGTTGCGTGACTTGGCGGAAATGTCGGAAGGATGGGCGACGGTACGGAGAAGACCATGAACGGCGCGGACGCCCTGATCACCACCCTGGCCGACAACGGCGTCACCGCCTGCTTCGCCAATCCCGGGACCAGCGAGATGCAGTTCGTCTCGGCCCTGGACCGCGAGCCGCGCATGCGCTCGGTGCTGTGCCTGTTCGAAGGCGTGGCGACCGGCGCCGCCGACGGCTATGGCCGCATGGCCGGCAAGCCCGCCTGCACCCTGCTGCACCTGGGGCCCGGCTACGCCAACGGCGCGGCCAACCTGCACAACGCCCGCCGCGCCTTCACCCCGGTGGTCAACGTCATCGGCGACCACGCCACCTATCACCGGGGCTTCGACGCGCCGCTGAACAGCGACATCGCCGCCCTGGCCGCGCCCAACTCGGTCTGGGTCAAGTCGGCCGAGAGCGCCGATAGCGTCGGGCCCCTGGCCGCCGAGGCGATCGTCGCCAGCTATGGGACGCCGGGCGGGAACGCCTGCCTGATCCTGCCCGCCGACGCGGCCTGGAACGAAGCGACCGTGAAGGGGCCGGTGGTGACGCCGCCCGCCTTCGCCGCGCCCGATCCGACAGCCGTCGCGACGGTGGCCAAGGCGCTGGGCTTCGCCAAGACGCCCGTGCTGCTGCTGGGCTCGGGCGCCTGCGGCGAGGCCGCGCTGGCGGCCGCGGGACGGCTGGCCGCCCATGGCGTCCGGGTGCTGACGGACACCTTCACCGCCCGCCAGGCGCGGGGCGAAGGACGCTTCCGTCCCGACAAGCTTCCCTATTTCGCCGAGCAGGCGCTCAAGGATCTCGAGGGCGTCGACCTGATGGTCCTCGTCTCGACCCAGCGACCCGTCGCCTTCTTCGCCTACCCGGATCGGCCCAGCGTGCTGACCCCCGAGGGCTGCTCGGTCGAGACCCTGTGCGGCCGCGAGGTCGATGCGGCGGCGGCGATGACGGCTTTGGCCGACGCTCTGGACGCCCCGGCGGCGGGGCCGGTCGAGGCCTACGCCCCGCCCGCCGCGCCGGCGGGACGGCTGGACGCCTGGGCGATCGGGGCCTCGGTGGCGCGCCACATGCCGGTCAACACGGCGATTTCGGACGACGCGGTGACGGCCGGCCTGCCGATCTTCACCCAGACCCGGTCCGCCCGAGCTCACGACTGGCTGTCCCTGACCGGCGGCGCGATCGGCCAGGGCATCCCGCTGGCGATCGGCGCGGCGGTGGCCTGTCCCGACCGCAAGGTGCTGGCCCTCACCGGCGACGGCGCGGGCATGTACACGGTCCAGGGGCTCTGGACGATCGTGCGCGAGAAGCTGGACGTGACCGTCGTGGTCTTCGCCAACCACGCCTACCGGATCCTCGGCATCGAGCTGGGCCGGACGGGGGCGGGCAATGCGGGACCGGCGGCCGCGAAGCTGCTGGACCTCGGCGATCCGCGCATCGACTGGGTATCGCTGGCGCATGGCCTGGGCATGGGCGCCGAGCGCGCCGAGACCGCCGAAGCCTTCGACGACGCCTTCGCCCGGGCGATGGCCGCGCCGGGACCCAGGCTGATCGAAGCGGCGATGGGCTAGTCGAAAAAGAAAAGGCCCGCCCGGATCGCTCCGGGCGGGCCTCCTTCATTCAAGCCTGGAAGCTGGGATCAGCTCTTGGTCTTGTTGGTCGGCAGCTTGCAGCCGCCGCCGATGCCTTTGGCCTGGACGCAGGACAGGAACTCCTTGGCGGCCGGCTTGGCGACGCCGAGCGGATAGCCCAGCACCCAGCCCGGCAGGCCGTCCGAGCAGGCCACTTCGACGAAGCCCTCGCTATCGGTCGCGCCGATGATGCGGGCGTCCGAAACGGTGCACGAGGTCTTGTTGAAGCCGACCAGGTCCTTGGTCAGGCGAGCGTACTGATTGTCCTTCTTGGTGAAGGAGCAGCGGTAGCCGTTCAGCTCGGCCGTGACGCAGTCAAAGACCTTGCCGTCGGTCGCGGTGAACACGGCGATGCCGCCCACGTCGCTGTTCTTGCACTTCAGCTCGACGATTTCCTTCTTCGGGTCGTTGGTCGGCAGCATGCCGTACTTCTCGACGTCGCAGGGGAAGCCCGCCTTGGTCGCGAGCTTGCTGTAGAAACCGGCTTGCTCGGTTTGCGCAGCGACCGCGTCGGTCATGGTGCAGCCGCCGCCGACGAAGCCGGCCTGGGCGCAGGGGATCGCGCGGGCGAAGGCGCCGGTGGCCGCCGTCTGCTGGTAGACGTAGCCCTTGCCGTCCTGACAGGCGACTTCGAAGTAGTTGTCGCTCTTGGTGCTGAGGATGTAACGCTTGTCCTTGATCGCGCAGTTCACGCCCGCCGCGCCGTTCAGCGTGTCGACGACGTTCAGCTGGGTCTGGCGATTGGTCAGCTTGCAGCTGACATTGCCGCCTTCCTCGTAGAGCAGGCAGCTGTTCACCGCGACTTCGCCGTTGATGTTCATCGGCGAGACGGTTTGGACGATGTAGCCCGAGCCGCCCTTACAAGCGACTTCGAAGTACGAGTTCTTGGCGCCCGAGCCGATGGCGCGGGTGTTCTCGATGTCGCAGTTCACGCCGCCCTTCTTGACGTAGGGGGCCAGGCCAGCGCCCGAGTTGGCGTTGCCCGGCAGCAGGCAGGCCAGGCCGCCGACCTTGCCGTCAGGGCCGGGCTGGCTGGACTCGAGACAGGGGTAGACCTGCGGCGCGGCGTCCTTCTTGGCGATGGCCGCGAAGCCCATGCCCTCGTTACAGGCGACTTCGTAGTACTTGGCGCCGGCCTTCTTGTCCTCGCCGATGAAGCGAGCGTCCGAAACCGTGCAGCCTGCGCCGCTGGCCTGGATAATGGCCGGGGCTTCCTTCATGCCGGTTTCACGCGCCTTGGCGTCGATGGCGGCGGGCTTGCCCTTCTCTTCCTTCGGCGCCGAAATGACGGCGGCCGGCACAAGAATGGCGACCGCGAGGGCGGCCGACAGGCCGATCGCGAAAGGCCTCATGGGAAACATCTCCTGGGTGGATTCCTCGCGCGGACATAAGCGCGTGCTTGCATCGGGGGTCAAGATACCGTCCGACATAGGCATGATCTTGACGGCCCCGGCGGGCAAAAAATGGGTTGGCGGACGAACGAGCGCCGCGGGAAGGGGACGGAATGCGCGACGGGTTCGAGGATGAAACGAGGGACGAGGCCGATGCGCCGAAGAAGGCGGCGCGCCTGGTCTATCCGTTCGAGACCGCTCCCGAGCAGGGTTCGGGTGAGGCGGTCGAGGTCGCGCCGGGCGTCCTGTGGCTGCGCATGCCGCTGGGCGGCTCGCTGCAGTTCATCAATGTCTGGGCGATCGAGGATGGCGACGGCTGGGCCGTCGTCGACACCGGCGTGCAGACGCGCGAGACCAGCCAGGCTTGGCGCTCGGCCTTCGCCGGGGCGCTGGGCGGGCGGCCCATCACCCGGGTCATCGTCACCCACCTGCACCCCGACCACATCGGCCTGGCCGGCTGGATCACCCGCAAGTTCGACTGCCGCCTCTGGATGACCCGGCTGGAGTACTTCCAGTGCCGGATGCTGGTGGCCGATACGGGCCGCGAGGCGCCCGAGGACGGCGTGAAGTTCTTCCGCGCCGCCGGCTGGGACGAGGACGCGATCGAGAACTACAAGGCCCGCTTCGGCGGCTTCGGTAAGGCGATCTACGCCCTGCCCGACAGCTATCGCCGCCTGAGCGACAGCGAGGACTTCACGATCGGCGGACGGACCTGGACCGTCGTGACCGGGCAAGGCCACTCGCCTGACCATGCCTGTCTCTGGTGTCCCGAGCTGAACCTGCTGATCTCGGGCGACCAGGTGCTGCCGCGGATTTCGTCCAACGTCTCGGTGTTCCCCACCGAACCGGACGCCGATCCGCTGAGCGACTGGCTACGCTCGCTGGCCAAGGTCAAGGCGACGGTGCCGGACGACGTGATCGTGCTGCCGGCTCACAATGATCCCTTCGAGGGGCTGCATACGCGGATCGACGGCCTGATCTCGGGGCACGAGCGGGGTCTTGCCCGGTTGGAGAAGAAGCTCGCCGAGCCCAAGCGCGTTGTCGACACCTTCGGCGCGCTGTTCGCGCGTCCGATCGGGCCGGATCTGCTGGGCATGGCCACCGGCGAGGCCCTGGCGCACCTCAACTGCCTGATCCGCCGAGGGCGTATCGGACGCGAGACGGATAGCGAGGGCGTCGCCTGGTATGCGGCGCTTTCTAGCGACGACTAGAAACGCGCGTTTGACATTTCGCGTGCGAAACATGACGCTAGGCGCATGCCCGTCGCGCCAGACCGCCGCCTGATCTTTCTGCTGAACGCCGGCCATCGGCGCGTGCAACGCTGGCTGGAGGTCAAGATGGCCGCCAAGGGCGGGCTGACGGCGGCGCAGTCGGGAGTCCTGTTCTACCTCAGCGAACACGACGGCGCCCTGATCGGCGAGGCGGCGGACGCCCTCGATCTGGCCCCCTCCGCTATGACCGGGCTGATCGATCGCATGACCAAGGTCGAGCTGGTCGAGCGGCGCGCCGATCCGAAGGACGGCCGCGCCATGCGCCTGCACCTGACCGACAAGGGGCGCGCCGCCCGGGAAGAGGCCAAGGCGGGCCTTCAGGGAATCAAGGCTCAGCTGACCGAGGGTTTCTCGGACGACGAAATCGATGTGGTCGCGCGCTGGCTGGCCAGCCTGCAGACCAAGTTCCCCAAGGGAGATGCTCTATGACCGACCCTGTAAAAAGCGATTGGGTGAAGGTCGAGATCGACGCCGGCGTGATGACCCTCACCCTGGCGCGACCCGAGAAGAAGAACGCGCTTTCCAACGACATGTACGGCGCCTTGGCCGACGGCCTGGAGCGCGCCGAGAAGGACCCGGCGATCTGCGTCGTGGTCTTCCAGGCCGACGGCGACAGCTTCACGGCCGGCAACGACCTGCAGGACTTCGCCGCCCAGGCGACCGGCGCCTTCACCGGCGAGCGGCACGTACTGCGGTTCCTCAAAGCGCTGGCCCACGCGACGCGCCCCCTGGTCGCCGCCGTGCAAGGGCAGGCGGTCGGCGTCGGCACGACCATGCTGCTGCACTGCGACCTCGTCTATGTGACGCCGGACGCCCGGCTGACCGTGCCGTTCGTCAACCTGGCCCTGGTGCCCGAAGCCGCTTCAAGCTGGCTGCTGCCCGCGCGCATCGGCCACGCCCGCGCCTACGCCATGTTCGCCCTGGGCGAGGCGGTGGATGGCGCGACGGCGGTCGCCTGGGGCATAGCCAACGCCGCCGTCGAGGCCGGCGACCTTCGGGCCCGGGCGCGCGCCGCCGCCGACCAGCTGGCCAAGCGTCCCTTGGGCGCCCTGACCACCACCAAGCGCCTGATGCGCGACGCCGAGAAGATCGCCGCCCTGATGGACGTCGAGGGCGCCGAGTTCGCCGCTCGCCTGCAGACCGCCGAGGCCCGCGAAGCCTTCATGGCCTTCATGGAACGCAGACCCGCGGACTTCTCCAAAGTGGGCTAAGCTTGCCCAACACATAAGATCTGGGAGGATCGCATGGCGGATCGGATCACCTCGCCCTTCGGGGCCAAGTCGACGGCGCGTGAAGTGGTCGCGGGCCACGACCTCTCCGGCAAGGTGGCGATCGTCACCGGCGCGGCGACCGGCATCGGCGTCGAGACGGCCCGGGCCCTGGCCGACGCGGGCGCCGAGGTGATCATCGCCGCCCGCAAGCCGGAGCTGGGCGAAGAGGTCGCCAACCAGATCAACGAGGAGGTCGGCATGAAGCGGGTCAGCTTCGGCATGCTGGACCTCTCCAGCCTGGAGGCGATCCGCCACTTCGCCCATCGCTGGGGCGACCGCCGTCTGAACCTGCTGATCAACAACGCCGGCGTCATGGCCTGCCCGCTGTCGCGCACGGTCGACGGGCTGGAGATGCAGATCGGCACCAACCACTTCGGCCACTTCCTGCTGTCGGTGCTGCTGGCGCCGAACCTGGTCGACGGCGCCGCGCATTCGGGCCATCGCTCGCGCCTGGTGTCGCTGTCCTCGATCGGCCATCGCCGCTCGCCGGTGAACTTCGAGGACCCGAACTACAACACGCGCCCCTACGACAAGTGGGAGGCCTACGGTCAGGCCAAGACGGCCAACAGCCTGTTCGCGCTCGGCTTCGACAAGCGGTTCAAGGACAAGGGCGTCAACGCCAACGCCGTGATGCCGGGCGGCATCATGACCCCGCTGCAGCGCCACCTGCCGATCGAGGAGCAACGCGCCCTCGGCTGGCTGGACGAGAACGACCAGCCGCGCGAAGGCTTCAAGACGACTGAGCAGGGCGCCGCCACCAGTGTCTGGGCCGCCGTCGGCGACGAGCTGGAAGGGATCGGCGGGCTCTATCTCGAGGATTGCAATCAGGCCGTCCCGTGGAGCAAGGAGGCGCCGTGGGTCGGCGTCATGCCCCACGCCCTCGATCCAGAGGCGGCCGAGCGCCTGTGGGCCTTGTCGGTCGAGACCACCGGCGCCGGCGCCTGAAGCGGAGACAAGCCATGAGCCTCAAGGGCAAGACCCTGTTCATCACCGGCGCCTCGCGCGGCATCGGCCTCGCCATTGCCCTGCGCGCCGCGCGCGACGGGGCCAATGTCGTGGTCGCGGCCAAGACCGCCGAGGCCCATCCCAAGCTGCCGGGCACCATCTACAGCGCCGCGGCCGAGATCGAGGCGGCGGGCGGCAAGGCCTTGCCGCTGGTCGTCGACGTCCGCGACGAGGCCAATGTCCAGGAGGCGGTCGAGAAGGCCGTCGCCACGTTCGGCGGGATCGACATCTGCGTGAACAACGCCTCGGCCATCTCGCTGACGAGCACCCTGTCGACCGACATGAAGCGCTACGACCTGATGCACCAGATCAATACGCGCGGCACGTTCCTGACCACGAAGACCTGCATTCCGTACCTGAAGAAATCCGAGAACCCGCACGTCCTGATGCTGTCGCCGCCGCTGGACATGTCGCCGCGCTGGTTCGGGCCGCACGTGGCCTACACCATGGCCAAGTTCGGCATGTCGATGTGCGTGCTGGGCATGGCAGAGGAGTTCAAAAGCGACGGGATCGCCTTCAACGCCCTGTGGCCGCGCACTGGCATCGCCACCGCCGCCATCCAGTTCGCCCTGGCCGGCGAGGAAGGCCTGCGCCACTGCCGCACGCCGGAGATCATGGCCGACGCGGCTTATGCGATCTTCAACAAGCCTTCGCGCGAGTTCTCGGGTCAGTTCCTGATCGACGACACCTTCCTCTACGGCGAGGGCGTGCGCGAGTTCGATCATTACAAGGTCGACCCGACCGCCGCCCTGATGCCGGACTTCTTCGTGCCCGAGGACAGCGTCCCGCCGCCGGGCGTGAAGATCGGCTAGCGCTTCTTGGCGGCGGCCTTGCGACCGGCAACGATCAGGGACTTGCGCGCCCAGTCCAGCAAGATGTCCTGGTCGTCCAGGGCCTCGGTGGGCGCGGTCCAATAGCTCATCGGCTTGTCGGCGCCGAACGGGGCGAAGGCCTGGCAGCCGGCGGCTTCGAATTCGGGCCTCAGCGACTCGTCGGTCTTCAGGTAGAGGACGTCGTCGTCGATCAGGGCGAAGAACAGGCCGTTGGCGTAGATCCCCACGCCGCCGAACATCCGGCGGGCGGTGACCTGACCCAGCGGCGCCAGTTGCTCCAGAACGAAGTCCCGATAGTCCGAAGAGACCGCCATGCCCGTCACCGTCCGCCCCGCCAAGCCCGCCGACGCGGCCCTGATCCATCAATTCATCCTCGATCTGGCGGACTATGAAAAGCTGCTCGACACCGTCGAGGCGAGCCAGGCCGACACCGAGGCGGCCCTGTTCGGCGCCCAGCCGCGCGCCTTCGCTGACATCGCCGAACTGGACGGCGAGCCGGTCGGCTTCGCCCTGTGGTTCTACAACTACTCGACCTTCGTCGGCCGCCACGGGATCTATCTGGAGGACCTGTTCGTGCGGCCGGCCGCGCGGGGCGCCGGCGCGGGCAAGGCGTTGCTGGCCAACCTGGCCAAGCGCTGCGTCGACGAGGGGCTGGGGCGCCTGGAGTGGTCGGTGCTCGACTGGAACGCGCCGTCGATCGCCTTCTACGACAGCCTCGGCGCGAGCTCGATGGACGAGTGGATCATCCGCCGGATGACCGGCGAGGCGCTGCGGAAGCTGGCGGAAGCCTGAGCGCGTTAGGTTTAAGTGTGAGCGGTTAAACCGCCCGAACGCGCGCTAGCGAACGAGACCGCTATTCCAGTCGATCGGCCTTGCGCAGGTCGGGGAACAGGAAGGCCCAGATCCCGGTGACGGCCATGGCGCCGACGCCGCCGAACACGGCCGCGCCGACGGGGCCGAGCAACCAGGCCGCCGCGCCGCTCTCGACCTCGCCCAACTCGTTGGAGGCGCTGATGAAGACGCCCGAGACGGCGGCGACGCGGCCGCGCATGGCGTCGGGCGTCACGATCTGCACCAGGGTCTGGCGGACATAGACCGACAGCATGTCAGCGCCGCCCAGCACGGCGAGGGCCGCCACCGACAGCCATTCGAGCTTGGAGAGGCCAAAGATGACGGTCGACAGGCCGAACACGGCGACGCCCGCGAACATGATCTTGCCGGCGTTGCGCCGGATCGGGTTGGCCGCGAGATAGAGACCGACCAGGGTCGCGCCGATCGCCGGCGAGGCGCGCAGGAGGCCAAAGCCGCCGGGGCCGATGTGCAGCACGTCCTTGGCGAACACTGGCAAGAGGGCGGTCGCGCCGCCCAGGATCACCGCGAACAGGTCCAGCGAGATCGAACCGAACACGATCTTGTTGTTCCAGACGTAGGACAGGCCTTCCTTGATCAGCTCCATGCGCGACCCGGGCTGTTGTTCGGGCTTGGTGGACTTGCGGATCATCAGGGCCAGCAGGGCGGCGAACAGATAGAGTCCGAAGGACGCGCCGAAGGCCAGGGCCGGCGAGTGGATCAGCAGCAGGCCGCCGAGGGCGGGACCGACGATCGAGCCCGACTGCCACGACAGCGAGTTCCAGGCGATGGCGCGCGGCAGCAGCGGTCGCGGCACCAGCATCGGGCCCATGGCGCTGCTGGCGGGCGAGAGGAAGGCGCGGCTGGCGCCGAACATCACCGAGATGGCGAAGATCGGCCATAGCTGATGTGAACCCATCAAGGCCAGAACCAGAAGGACGCCGGCGCTGACGGCGTCCAAGGCCAGGGTCGCGGCGACGATCAGCTTGCGGGTCCGTCGGTCCGCCGTCTCGCCGGCGACCAGGGTCAGCAGGAACAGCGGCAGGAACTGCGCCAGGCCGATCATGCTGACCATGAACGCCGACTCGCCCACGGACTTGGTCATGCGGGCGATGGCGTAGACCTGCCAGCCCAGCGCCACCGACTGGATTTGCACCCCCAAGGTCGAGCTGAACCGCGCCACCCAGAACAGGAGGAAGTCACGCTCCCGCAACAAGGCGCGGGTAGAGGTGTCGGGGGCGGCGGCTGAGGCGGGGTCGGACATCGGGTCGCAACATAGGGGCAAGCTCCCGCGCCGCAACGTTATTGACCTGAGAAACGCTTGGCCCTACAGCGCGCGCATCTTTTGGAGCCTTCGGAGCGTGGCGAAGCCTCGATCCGGACCACTAGGGAATGCTGGGCATGGGCCTGCGACGAATGCCGCGCGAACGCGCCACGATCTGAGCCTCTCCCCTCGCGCCTTCGCGTCGGGAGCCCCCGACGTTCTTCCGCATTTCCCGAAGGCCGATGACCTCCGTTCCCCAGACCCTTCCCGCTTCGCCCGCCTATCCGCCCCTGGTCCTCGAGACCCCGGCGATGGAGGCGTCCGTCACCGCCCTGATCGACCGGGTGTTCGGCCCCGGCCGTTTTGCCAAGTCCTCCGAGCGCCTGCGCGAGGGCAACGCGCTGTTGCCCGACTGTTCGTTCGTCGCCTTGCGCGATGGCCGTCCGGTGGGCTGCTGCCGGATGTGGCCGGTGACGATCGGCGGCGAGCCGGTCGCCTTCCTGGGCCCCTTGGCGGTTGATCCGGACGAGCGCAGCGCGGGTTTGGGCCAGGCCCTGGTCGAGAGCGCTTGCGAGGCCGCCCGCGCCGCCGGCTGGCGCGCGGTGCTGCTCGTCGGCGACGGCCCCTATTTCGGCCGGATCGGCTTCACCAACGCCCATACGGCCGACGTAGCCATGCCCGGCCCCGTGGACCAGCGCCGCGTTCTGCTGCTGCCGCTGCGGCAAGGCGGCGACGAGGGGCTCTCCGGCCCCGTCGCGATCGCGCCTGGAGCCCGCGCGACGTCATGATCGCTTGAGCCGGACGGCGGGACGGCCTAACTGATCGGTATGACCGACGCGCCCGCCAAGACTGGCCTGGAAGGCGTCGCCCAGGCCGCCAAGGACGCGGGGGCCTCCGGCGAACGCGGCCTGCCGCCGGTATGGCTGTGGAATCCGCCCCACTGCGGCGAGATCGACATCCGCATCCGCAAGGACGGCGTCTGGTTCCACGAAGGAACGCCCATCGGCCGGGAGGCGCTGGTGCGCCTGTTCTCGACGGTGCTGCGGCTCGACCCCGACGGCTACCACCTGGTCACGCCCGTCGAGAAGATGAAGATCACGGTCGAGGACGCGCCGTTCATCGCCACCCGCGTCGACCGGGACGGCGAGGCGCTCGTCTTCCAGACCAATGTCGGCGACACGGTCGTCGCCGGACCCGACAACGCCATCCGCGTCGAGATCGACCCCGAGACCGGCGAGCCGCGCCCCTATGTGCATGTCCGTCGGGGCCTCGAAGCCCTGATCGTCCGCCCGGTCTTCTATGAGCTGGTCGAGCTGGCGACGCCGAAGGACGGCGTCTGGGGCGTGACGTCGAACGGCGCCTTCTTCCCCGTCGCGCCTCCGGGATCGGCCCCGGCATGACGCGAGACGAACGCCGCGCCTGGATCGCCAGTCGCCTCGACCCGATCGACAGCTACGACCCCAGCCTCGCCAACCCGCTGCGGTCGGACTTCGACCTCAATCCCGGCCTGAAGTTCGACAATCCCCACGCCCTGCGTCCGGCCGCGGTGCTGGTCGGGCTGATCGAGCATGAGGAGGGGCTGACCGTCCTCCTGACCCGCCGCTCGGACACCCTGCGCAGCCACACGGGCCAGATCGCCTTCCCGGGCGGTCGCTGCGATCCGGGCGAGACGCCCTGGACCACCGCCCTGCGCGAGGCCAACGAGGAGGTGGGCCTGGATCCGGCCTGCGTGACCCTGGCCGGCCTGCTGCACGGCTACCAGACCGTGACGGGCTTCCACGTGACGCCGGTGGTCGGCTTCATCGATCCGCGCGCCCAGTTCACGCCGAGCCCCGAAGAGGTGGCGGACGTCTTCGAGACGCCGTTCGACTTCCTGATGGACCCCGCCAATCACCAGCGCCAGTATCGCGAGGCTCCCGGCGGTCGGCGGCACTTCTACGCCATGCCGTGGAACGACCGGTTCATCTGGGGCGCGACGGCGGGCATGCTGCGGTCGCTGTACGAGCGGCTCCATGACGACGCGCCCGAGGCGCTGACGGGCTGAAGGAGAACAAGGCTTGAGCGGCGTATCGATCGGCGCGCCCCCCTGGATGGCGGCGTCCCAGACGCGGGCGGTGATCGCGGCCCTGGAGGCCAAGGGCGGCGTCGGCTGCGCGCGCTTCGTCGGCGGCTGCGTCCGCAACACGCTGATGGGCAAGCCCGTCGACGACATCGACATCGCCACCACCCTGACGCCGGACCAGACGATCGAGGCGATCGAGCAGGCGGGGCTGCGCGCCGTGCCCACGGGCGTCGAGCACGGCACGGTCACCGCGCTGTCGGGTGGCCGCCCCTTCGAGGTCACGACCTTGCGCCGCGACGTCGCCACCGACGGTCGCCGGGCGGTGGTGGCCTTCACGCACGATTGGGGCGAGGACGCCCAGCGCCGCGACTTCCGCTTCAACGCCCTCTACGCCGACGCCGAAGGGACGGTCTACGACCCGGTGGGCCAAGGCGTGGAGGACGCGCGCGCCGGCCGGGTGGTGTTCGTCGGCGATCCGATGACCCGCATCCGCGAGGACTATCTGCGGATCCTGCGCTTCTTCCGCTTCCAGGCCTGGTACGGCCGGCTCGAGCCGGACGCCGAGGCGCTGGCCGCCTGCGCGGCGCTGAAGGACATGCTGCTGGGAGGCACGGCCGAGCGGATCCAGAAGGAACTGATGAAGACGCTGGCCGCCGACGATCCGCGGCCGGCCTTCCGCCTGATGGCCGCCACCGGCGTCCTGGCCGCGATCCTGCCGACGGTGGAGTCGCTGGCCCGTTTCGACGCCCTGGTCGCCATCGAGACCGAGCAACTGTTCGAGACCGATCCCGTGCTGCGCCTGGCCGCCCTGACGCCCGACGACAACGGCGCCAAGGCTCTGGCCGAGCGCCTGCGCCTGTCCAACGCCGACCGCGACCGCATCGTCGAGGCCAAGACCCCGGGCCCGACGATCGTCTCCTGGATGAGCCCGCGCGAGGCGCGTCGGGCGATCTACGCCCTGGGCTCCAGCGCCTTCCGCGACCAGGTCAAGCTGGCCTGGGCCGGGGCCGAGCGCGCCTCGACCGCGTCGCAGTGGCGGGCGCTGCTGGCGCTCGCCGAGACCTGGACGCCCCCGACCCTGCCGCTGACCGGCGAGGAGATCATGAAGGCCGGCGTGCCCAAGGGGCCCATGGTTGGCAAGGTGCTGCGCGAGGTCGAGCTCTGGTGGATCGACCAGGACTTCATCGAGGACAAGTTCAGCGTCATCGAACGCCTGAAGGCCGTCGCCCAGGGGATGGTCTATTGAACCGCTTGAGGATCGGCCTGCTCGAGACCGGCGAGCCGCCGGGCGACCTGCTGGAGACGTTCGGCGGCTATGGCGCGATGTTCGAGGCGCTGCTGGGACCGGCCTATGTCTATCGCGCCTACGACGTCCAGCGGGGCGAGCTGCCGGAGCGCCCCGCCGAGAACGACGCCTATGTCGTCACCGGCTCGGCGGCGGGCGTCTACGACCCGCTGCCGTGGATCGAGCCGCTGAAGGCCTTCCTGCGCCAGGCCAAGGGCGAAGCGCCGCTGGTCGGCGTGTGCTTTGGCCACCAGATCATGGCCGAGGCGTTCGGCGGGAAGGTGGTGAAGTCCGACAAGGGCTGGGGCGTAGGCCTGCATGCCTATGAGGTTTCGGGTGCCGCGCCGTGGATGGACGAGGTCACCGCCGTCGCCGTGCCGGCCTCCCATCAGGACCAGGTGATCGAGCCGCCGCCCGGCGCCCGCGTGCTGGCCGGCAGCGCCTTCACCCCGTACGGCATCCTCTCGTACGACGACGCCAAGGCGATCTCGATGCAGTTCCACCCGGAGTTCGATCCGGCCTACGCCAAGGCCCTGATCGAGGCGCGGCGCGGGACGCGGTTCACCGACGAACAGGCCGACGCGGCGATCGCCAGCCTCGACGCGGCGAACGATCGCGCTCGCATGGCCGAGTGGATCAATCGGTTCCTGGCTCGGGCGGTTCGCCCCTGAGGTTCGTGGTGACCGCCCCGCCGGCGGGGCCATGGCCTAGCCGTTCCAGATAGGCCGTGAACATGTCGGCCAAGCCGTCGGCGTAGGCGGTGATCTCGGCGTCCGTGCGAGGGGTCTCCGAGAAGCGCTTGCCGACCTCCTTGAGCGTCGTGGTGATCAGGTCGGCGGCCAGCGCGCGCGTGGGCTCCGTGGCCTCGGACAGCGCTTCCCGCATGAAGTCCGCCACGACCTGGGTCCCGGACACCCTCGCCACGCGCGCTTCTGGCGCGTCGCGATAGAGTGGGGCGGCGTCGTTCAGCGCCGTGCGCATCTGGGCCTCCTCGCACTCCGATCGAACGAAGGCGTGGACGACCACGCGTAGCCGCTCAAGCGGCGGACGGCCGGTGTCGGAAAGGATATTCGTCAGCAGCCCAGCCGTCTGGCGCCATTCGTCGCTCTGCAAGCGGAACAGGATCGCGGCCTTGTTTGGAAAGTACTGGTACACCGAGCCGACGCTCACCCCGGCCTTTTCGGCCACCCGAGCGGTGGTGAACCGCGTCGCGCCCTCCTTCGCCAAAACCTGAACAGCCGCTTCCAGGATCGCCGCGACCAGGTCGGCCGAGCGAGCCTGCTTGGGCAGCTTTCGCGAAGAAATCCTGGGGCTTGGGCGATCGGACATCGGGCTTCCGGCAATGCGAATAGGAAACCTGACGAATTAGTCGCATTTCTGGGTCGGGCGCAACGACGCGCCTTGGAGACCCTGATGAACACCCTGACCAAGATGGCGCCGATGCTGGAGCGCCTGTTCACACTGAGCGACGCGGCCCGGCCGGTCTTTTCCGACGTTCCCGGGAGCGAGCGCGAGCGGCTGATGCGAAGCAAAACCGAATATCTCGAGCTCTACGGCGCCCTGAAGGAATTTCCCCTGGCCGTCTCGCGCGAGGCCGGCGCTCTGCTCTACATGCTGTCCCGCGCGATCGGCGCCCAAACGATCGTCGAGTTCGGGACCTCGTTCGGAGTCTCGACCCTGCACCTCGCGGCGGCTGTACGCGACAACGGCGGCGGCCGCGTGATCACCACCGAGTTCGAGCCCTCGAAGGCTGAGCGCGCGCTGGAGCACTTCGTGGCTGGCGGCGTGACCGACCTGATCGAAATTCGCCTGGGCGACGCGATGCAGACCCTGGCCTCGGACCTGCCCGAGACCATCGACCTTGTTCTGCTGGACGGCGCCAAGGCGCTCTATCCGGAGATCCTGGCGATGCTGGAAAGCCGCCTGCGTCCTGGGGCGCTGATCATCGCCGACAACGCTGACTACGCGCCGGACTATCTCGCTCGCGTCCGCTCGGCCGAGGCCGGCTACCTGTCGGTCCCGTTTGGCGACGACGTCGAACTGTCGATGAAGCTGTAGAGCCTCAGGGCCACTTCACCGTCGGCGGCATCGAGCTGAGGATCGACTCGACATTGCCGCCCGTCTTCAGGCCGAAAGTCGTGCCGCGGTCGTAGAGCAGGTTGAACTCGACGTAGCGGCCGCGCTGAATGAGCTGCTGCTGGCGCTCATCGGCGGTCCAGGCTTCGCCCATCCGGCGCCGCACCAGGGTCGGATAGATCTCGAGGAAGGCGCGGCCGACGTCCTGGGTGAAGGCGAAGTCGCGCTCCCAGTCGCCGCTGTCGTGGTGGTCGTAGAAGATGCCGCCAATGCCGCGCGGCTCGTTGCGATGTGGCAGGAAGAAGTATTCGTCGCACCAGGCCTTGTACTTCGCATGCCAGGTCGGATCGTACTTGTCGCAGGCGCGCTGGTAGGCCGCGTGGAAGTCGATGGCGTCGGGGAAGTCCTGCTGGCGCTGGTAGCCGAGCAGGGGGGTCAGGTCGCCGCCGCCGCCAAACCACGTCTTGGTCGTGGCGATGAAGCGGGTGTTCATGTGCACGGCCGGCACGCGCGGATTGGTCATGTGCGCGATCAGGCTGACGCCCGTGGCGAAGAAGCGCGGGTCCTCGTCGGCGCCCGGCATGTTCTTGGCCATCTCGGGCGTGAAGGTCCCGTGCACTGTCGAGACATGGACGCCGACCTTCTCGAACAGGCGACCATGCATCATGCCCATGACGCCGCCACCGCCGGCCTCCCGGCTCCACGGCTTCTTCTCGAAGCGGCCAGGGGCTCCGGGATAGAGGTCCGCCGGCGCCTCGTCCTCCAGGCGCTCGAACTCGGCGCAGATCTGGTCTCGCAGACTTTCAAACCACGCCCGGGCGCGGGCCTTTTTGGCGTCGAGGTCTTGTTCGGTGCTCATGCTCGCCGATTAAGCCGCTCGGCGCGCGCGTGCAAAGGGGTTGTGCGCGCTTGGATGTCTAGCGCGGCGAAATTCGACAAGAGCCGGAAGGCGATCCCATATAGGCGAGGTCCTTTCCTCGCTCTGGAGTTTCGCCATGGCCACCGCCTCTTCGTCCGCCGCGAGCTCGTCCGGCGTGTGGCTCGCCGCAGGGGTCCGCAGCCCCTTTGCCAAGGTGGACGGCGCCCTGGCCGGCCATGATGCGATCGGCCTGTCGGTCCCCGTGGTCAAGGCGATGCTGGCGCGGGCAAAGCCGGACTTCGCCGTCTGGGGCACGGTCATTCCGAACCTGACCTGGAGCAATCTGGCCCGCGAGGTGCTGCTGGACGCTGGCGGCGATCCGACCATTCCAGCCTTCTCGACGGTGATGGCCTGCTCGACCAGCATGATCGGCGCGATCGAGGCGGCCGGCATGGTCGACGGGCGCGGCCGCGACCTGGCCCTGGTCGGCGGCGTCGAGAGCATGAGCCGCGTGCAGCTGGGCCTGTCCGTCGCCCTCTCGGACTGGATCCGCAAGTTCCAGAACGCCAAGACCGGCCAGCAGCGCCTGGCGGCCCTGGGCGCGCTGAACCTGAAGGACGTGCGCCTGTTCATCCCCAAGGTGGTCAACCGGGTCACCGGCCTGTCGATGGGCGAGCACACGGAGATCACCGCGAAGGAATGGAACCTGTCCCGCGCCGATCAGGACGCCATCGCCCTGGCCAGCCACCAGGGCGCGGTGAAGGGCTGGGAGAGCGGCTTCTTCGACGATCTCGTCATCCCGGTGGGCGAGGTCAAGCGCGACGGCATTCCGCGCAAGGACACCTCGCTCGAGAAGCTGGCCAAGCTGGGCCCCGCCTTCGACAAGACCAGCGGCAAGGGCACGCTGACGGCCGGCAACTCCTCGCCCCTGACGGACGGCGCGGCGGCGGTCTGGGTGGGCTCGGCGGCCGGCATGGCCCGCCTGCCGGGAGAAACCCCGAAGGTGCGTCTGGTCGACTACGAGGTCACTTCGATCGACCTGCGTCACGAGGGGCTCCTGATGGCCCCGGCCTATGGCGTGCCGCGCATGCTCGCCCGCAACGGCCTGACCTATGCGGACGTCGGTCTCTGGGAAATCCACGAGGCGTTCGCCGCCCAGGTGCTGTCGCACATCGCCGCGTGGGAAAGCGCCAAGTTCCTGAGCGAAAAGGCCGGCGTGACCACGCCGATGGGCGCTTTCCCGCGAGAGCGAATGAACCCCAATGGCGGCAGCCTCGCGCTGGGCCACCCCTTCGGAGCCACGGGCGCCCGGATCATCAGCCAGACGGTGAAGGAGTTGGCCGCCCGTCCGAAGGGCGAGCGCGCCATCGTCAGCATCTGCGCCGACGGCGGCCAGGGCACCATGATGCTGCTGGAGAGCGCGTAAGCGTGGCGTCCGCCCCGTGACAACAAAAGGCCTAGGTCAGGGCCGTGAAGATCAGGGCCACGACGGCGACGTCGAAGATGCGGATGGCGAGGGACAGCATGAAGGGCTCGCGGCGATGAGTGCGCGAGAGGTCAAGCAAGTTCCACGCCAGGGCGGCCGCTCGTCAGCGCTATGCGCCGAACGGGCCTAGATGTTGGTTTTCTTGATCAGGCCGGCCTTCGGGCGGCGGTCCGCCGGACCCGAATATTCCGTGCCGAGATAGGTCGATCTGGCCGCGTTGAGCACTTCCTGCCCACCGCGCAGGCCCCGCTTCTGGCCGACCTGACCCATCAGATGGGCGGCGAAGGCGGCGAAGCCCTCGCGGCGCGGCGGCGGAGGGGCGGGTTGCTCGTCCTCGTCCCCGGCCGTCAGAGCGACGTCCTCTTCCTCCCCATGACGCATGTCATCACGCGGCCCGGGCAGGGCGCGGCGCGTGAGACCTAGGCGTCGAATAGGATCGATCGGGCCGTTCATATCAGGGACGGTAGGGACGAGACGGTTAAGAAGGCCTCGCCAGGCGTGGTTAAGACTTGGTGGCCAACTTGGCGATCTGCTCCTGCATCGCCGCCAGCTGACGCTTGAGGTCCGCCAGCGAGTCGTCGCTCGGCGCGGGCGGCGGCGGAGCCGGCGCGGGGTCGGGCTGCGGGGCCGGCGCGTCTTCGGGGCGGACATAGGCGAAGGGCGAGAACATCTTCATGGCGCGGTCGAACAGCGCCATGTTCTGGCGGATCTGTTCTTCATAGACGCCGATGCCCGGCATCTTGCCCGGCGCCATGTTGGCCAGCTGGCCGCGCAGGCGTTCCTGCTGCTTGGTGAAGCTCTCCAGCGACATCTCCAGGTACGAGGGCAGGAAGGCCTGCATGGAGTTGCCGTAGAAGCCGATCAGCTGACGGAGGAACTGGATCGGCAGCAGGTTCTGGCCGCCGCCGCGGTTTTCCTCTTCGAAGATGATCTGGGTCAGCACCGAGCGGGTGATGTCGTCGTTGGTCTTGGCGTCATAGACCACGAAGTCGACGCCTTCCTTCACCATCTCGGAAAGGTGTTCCAGGGTGACGTACGAGGAAGACGCTGTGTTGTAGAGGCGACGGTTGGCGTATTTCTTGATGATCACGCGCTGGCCGGCCGTTTTTTCGGTCCCGGCGGCCGTTTCGCCTTTTTCAGGGTTCTCGGACATTTCGTTCCCTAGACAGCGGTTTCCGCCCGCCTTTCGCATCGCACTATCGCGAATGCAAAGGCATGGCGCCAGTGGTCTGATGACTTGGAGTCGTCATGATGCCGTGAAAATGTGCTGATGACGAACGCCACCGGCGTGTGCAAGGTGGTGTTGCACTGCAAAAAACCGTGGCGCCGCAATAGCTAAGGCGACGCCGCCAGATCGTTACGGGAGCTATCGCATGAGCGACGTCGTCATCGTTTCCGCCGCCCGCACGCCGGTGGGTTCGTTCAACGGGGCGCTGTCCAGCCTGCCCGCTTCGGAATTGGGCAGGGTCGCCATCGAGGCCGCCATCTCCCGCGCCGGCCTCCAGCCCAGCGACGTCGACGAGGTGATCCTCGGCCAGGTCCTGCAGGCGGGCGCGGGCCAGGGGCCTGCGCGTCAGGCCTCGGTCAAGGCGGGGATCCCGGTCGAGAGCCCGGCCTGGAGCCTCAACCAACTCTGCGGCTCGGGCCTGCGCGCCGTGGCGCTGGCGGCCCAGCAGATCGCGGCCGGCGACGCCGCCGTCGTCGTGGCGGGCGGTCAGGAAAGCATGAGCCAGGCGCCGCACGCTCAGAACCTGCGCGGCGGTCAGAAGATGGGCGACCTGTCGTTCGTCGACACGATGATCAAGGACGGCCTGTGGGACGCCTTCCACGGTTATCACATGGGCCAGACGGCCGAGAACATCGCCTCGCGCTGGCAGATCACCCGCGCCGACCAGGACGCCTTCGCCGTCGCCAGCCAGAACAAGGCCGAGGCCGCCCAGAAAGCCGGTAAGTTCGACGCCGAGATCGCGCCGGTCACGATCAAGGGCCGCAAGGGCGACACGGTCGTCGACAAGGACGAGTACATCCGTCACGGCGTGACGCTGGAGAGCATCTCGGGCCTGAAGCCCGCCTTCACCAAGGAGGGCTCGGTCACCGCGGCGAACGCGTCCGGTCTCAATGACGGCGCGGCCGCCCTGGTGCTGATGAGCGCCGAGGAAGCTCAGAAACGCGGCCTGAAGCCGCTGGCCCGCATCGCTTCCTGGGCCAACGCCGGCGTCGAGCCCGAGATCATGGGCACCGGTCCGATCCCGGCCAGCAAGAAGGCCTTGGAGAAGGCAGGCTGGACCGTCGCGGATCTCGACCTCGTGGAAAGCAACGAGGCCTTCGCCGCGCAATCGCTGTGCGTCGTCCGCGAGCTGGGCCTCGATCCGGCCAAGGTCAACGTCAACGGCGGCGCCATCGCCATCGGGCATCCGATCGGCGCCTCGGGCGCGCGCGTCCTGACCACCCTGCTGCACGAAATGAAGCGTTCGGGCGCCCAGAAGGGCCTCGCCACGTTGTGCATCGGTGGGGGTATGGGCGTGGCCATGTGCGTCGAGGCGGTCTGACCGCCTGAAGTCACCGGGGACGCGCGTCCGGCTCAAAGAGTCGGGCGCGTGGTGACGACGAACGAAAAACAATAATCGGGAGAGAGAAATGACGAGAGTTGCGTTCGTGACGGGGGGGACCCGCGGTATCGGGCGGGCGATCTGCGAGCGGCTGATCGCCGATGGCCACAAGGTGGCGGCCGGCTACTCCGGCAATGAGGCCGCCGCCGAGGCCTGCGCCAAGGCGCTGGGCGTGATGGTGGTGAAAGGCAATGTCGGCTCGTTCGACGACTGCCAGGCCGCGGTGAAGACGGTCGAGGCTGAGCTCGGGCCGATCGACATCCTGGTCAACAACGCCGGCATCACCCGCGACGGCATGCTGCACAAGATGACCTACGAGCAGTGGTCCGAGGTGATCCGCGTCAACATGGACTCGGCCTTCAACATGACCCGCCCGGTGATCGAGGGCATGCGAGAGCGCAGCTGGGGGCGGATCATCAACATCAGCTCGATCAACGGCCAGAAAGGCCAGATGGGCCAGACCAACTATTCGGCCGCCAAGGCCGGATTGATCGGCTTCACCAAGGCCTTGGCCCTCGAGAACGCCAAGAAGGGCGTGACGGTGAACGTGATCTGCCCCGGCTATATCGACACCGAGATGGTGGCCGCGGTGCCCGAGAACGTGCTGGCCCAGATCGTCGCCGGCATCCCGGTGGGGCGCTTGGGCAAGGGCGAGGAGATCGCCGACATGGTCTCGTTCCTGGCCGGAGAGCGGGCGGGTTTCGTGACCGGCGCGACGCTCAGCCTCAACGGCGGCCAATACATGGCCTGACCGTCCTGTACGGTCCGCTCTGTACGGACCACATCCCCCGAAGTCGGGCTTGACGGCGACTGTGTCGTTTTGGCCTCATGCGGCCGTCTTCGGGGGAACGACGCTTTGACGTCCAAGATTCGCCCCAGTCGGCGGGCAGTACGGATCGCATGAAATTCTGTAAGGCGGAGTTGGGCGTGAGGGGGGCGAAAGCGACCCTGTCGATCCTCGCTCTGATGCTGATGGCGGGGGCGGCCGACGCTCAACAACTGCCGCATTCGCTGCGGGACGCCCTGCTGGGACATCGGGGCGCCGGCGAGGCGCGCCGCGTAGCCGCCCCGCCGGTCGCGCGCTACGTTTCCGAGACTGGCGGGACCTTCGTCTTCGACAAGGCCGCGCCGCAGCCCCTGATCAAGTTCGACAACAGCACCGAGGTCTGGGTCCTGTCTCCCCAGCCGGCCTCGCGGGGCGATGTCATCTACCGCAACGATCTGGGCGAGCCCGTTCTGCGGGTCACCAAGCTGGGTGGCGTTATCCTGTTCACGGACGACGCCCCGATGGGCGCGGCGGTGGCGCTGTCGGGCCGCGCGTCGTCGATCCAGCCGCCGGCGGTTCTCTCGGTCGCGGCCCTGTTCCAACGCCTGGTCATCGCGGCCAACCGCGCCAGCCGCGCCGCGCAGCGCCAGATCGAGTTCGCCACCCTGGAGGACGCGCGACCGGAGACCTCGGTGCTGATCGCCGACTCCGCCATCGTGACGGCCGAGGCCTTCGAGCAAGCCGCGCGCAAGGGCGATCGGTCGATCCTGTCCAAGGTCGGGCGCGTGCTCCTGACCGAGGGGCGTAAGCCGAGCGCCCAGGTCAAGGACGGTTCGCTGATCGTCACCTACGCGCCGGGGCAGGGTTTGGCGGGGCGGCCGTCATCCAAGCGCATCATCAAGGTGATGGACCGGTAAGGCCTAAGATAGTGCGGGCGTAACCATAAAGCCTTAGGTGGCGTTTACTCCCCGCCCGATACCAATGTTCTTCAAATTAGAACCCGCGTGCGTCCCGCCTTGTCGGCGGCGGCGTTCCGCGGGTGATGTTCGTTGGCAAGGTCTCTCGGTCGTCATGGATAGCCCCGATCTGGTTATGGCTCCCGAGCGCGGTCGCCTGAAGATGGCCGACATCGCCCGCATGGCCGGGGTGTCGATCTCGACGGTGTCGCGCGCGCTCGCCGGCAATCCGCTGATCCCCAAGGCGCTGCGTGACCAGATCGTCGAGATCGCCCAGACCCACGGCTATGTCGTCAACCAGTCGGCGCGCAGTCTGCGCTTGCGCAAGACCGACACGATCGGCGTCATCATTCCGCTGGCGCACGAGGCCGGTCAGACGATCTCGGACCCGTTCTTCCTGGAGATCGTGGGGCGGCTGGCCGACGAGATCACCCGGCGCGACTACCTGGTGCTGCTGAACAAGGTGATCACCACCGAGCCGGGCTGGTTGGACAGGATCATCCAGTCGCACCGCGCCGACGGCCTTCTGATCATAGGCCAAAGCACTCAGCACGAGGCGCTCAACAGCGTGGCCGACACCTATCGGCCGATGGTGGTGTGGGGCGCGACCATGCCGGGACACCGCTACTGCCTGGCGGGCAGCGACAATCGCGAGGGCGGGCGCCTAGCCGTGTCGCATCTGATCGCGCGGGGGCGGCGTCGGATCGCCTTCCTGGGCGAAGTCGACGCTCCCGAGGCGGTCCAGCGGTTCGAGGGCTATCGCAAGGGTCTCGATGAGGCGGGAGTCGCGTTCGATCCGGCGCTGGTCATCCCTTCGCACTACACCCGCGGAGACGCGCAGCGGGCGGTGGAGGGGCTCCTGGCTTCGGGCGTCCAGTTCGACGCGGTGTTCGCCTTTTCCGATGTCCTGGCCCTGACCGCGTTGACGACGCTGCAGCGGGCGGGCAAGCGCGTGCCTGAAGACGTCGCGGTGGTCGGGTTCGACGACATCCTGCTGGCTCAGCACAGCACCCCGCCGCTCACCACCATTCGGGTGGACCTGGAGGCGGGCGCTCGGACCATGGTCGATCTGCTTTTCCGCCGCATGGCGGGGGCCAGTTCTCCATCGACCATCTCGCCGGTGGAGTTGGTGGTCCGCGAAAGCGCCTAGCGGTTCGGTCAGGCGGCGTCGACGCCGACCGACTTCAATTCCTTGAGGAAGCGCATCAGGCTCTGATGCGACCGGCGTATGCCGTTCATGAACTCGGGCTTGGCGAAGACCGACTGCGGCACGATGAAGCCCTCGCGGCCGACGCGCTTGGCGACGCCCCGATCCTGCATCTCGACGAAGCGGCGACGGACGGTCTCGTACGGCAGGCCGAGGGAGTCGGCGACTTGGCGAACGGTCAGTGGGCGACGCTCATGGTCGGGAGGGACGTCGTCAATTGCGGCATAGGCCGAGCCCTTGAGGTGCGAGGTGTTGCCAGACCAAAGTGTCGTGAAGACAAGGCTATACAGAAGATCCGCATGGTGGACTTCGTTGGCGATTTCCACCCACCTCAAAAGGTAATCCGTTGCATATCGGTGGGCGGCGCGAACGTTCGTGAACTCTTCAGACATTTATAGAGTAACTCCCCCTCAGTCAGCTTTTCGGCTGACTTAAAAAGGATTGCACGCCTACAACGCCGAAGCCATGCGACCAAGTTGCCCAGTTTGGGTATTCGCCGGAAGCTCTGCGGCGAAAGGTCGCGCTCACCCCCGAGGATTTAGATGCGGGAGGGAGTCCAGTCCGACGGGGCCATCTCGAAGCCCTCAAACCGGAAGCCGGGCGCGACGGTGCACCCGACCAGGGTCCACGCGCCGAGGCTGACGGCGGTCTGCCACCAGGACGTCGGCACGACGACCTGGGGCCTGCAGCCCGCACGAAGATCGGGACCCAGGACGTAGGCGGTCGCGCCCTTGCCGTCTGGCGGAGACAGGGTGATCGAGATCGGCGCTCCGGCGTACCAGTGCCAGGTCTCGACGGCGTCGACGCGGTGCCAGACCGAGACCTGATCGGCCTCGAGCAGGAAGTAGATGCAGGTCGATTTCGCCCGGCCGTCGGGGCCCGGCTCGTCCCGGAAGGTCTGGCGGTACCAGCCGCCCTCCGGATGCGGCTGGAGGTCCAGCATCCGGATGATCTCCTTGGCGCCCAGGTCGCCGGCGATAGCCCCTCCGGCCCGATTTGACTCGATCACGCGTTCACTCATCCCTTGAAGCTGTCCTTGGTCGCGCGGATCTCGGCGAAGGCCTCGGCGGGCGAGGCCGCGTTCGGCCGCAGCAGAGGCGCGCGCAGGAACGGATTGGTCGCCTTCTCGGCGGCGATGGTGGTGGGCACGGTCGGCTCACCCCGCTCGCGCGCGGCGAACACCGCGTCAGCGCGCGCCTTCAGCGCGGGAGCGTCGTCGACCGACAGCGCGAAGCGCGCGTTCGAGGCGGTGTATTCGTGGGCGCAGTAGACCGTGGTCTGGTCCGGCAGGGCGGTAAGGCGTGACAGCGAGGCCCACATCTGCTCGGGCGTCCCTTCGAACAGGCGACCGCAGCCCAAGGCGAAAAGCGTGTCGCCGACGAAAGCGATCCCGTCGGCGGGAGCGTGGTAGCTGACGTGGCCCAGCGTGTGGCCGCCCGTGTCGAGGACCTCGAAGCGGGTCTCGCCCAACATCACCGTGTCGCCGTCCGTGAGCGCGCGATCCACCGGCGCGATCCGTGTGACTTCCGAAGGCCCGGCGATCATCGCGCCCGTGGCCGCCTTCAGGGCCTCATTGCCGCCGGCGTGGTCTGGGTGCCAGTGCGTGTTGAGGATCAGGTCGAGTTTCCAGCCCAGTGCGTCGAGCGCCGTCAGGATCGTCTCGGAGTCGGGCGTATCGATCGTCGCGACCTGGCCGCTGGCCTCGTCACGGACGAGGAAGCCGTAGTTGTCGGACAGGCACGGGAACTGATGGATGGTGACGGGCATGGCGCAAGCTCTATCGCCACGACGCGGGCGCGAATACAAGGATGGCCTCCAAGTTCGGGAGACTCAATGCGCCGCGACGTGCTCGATCTCAGGGCTTTCTACGCCGCCCCCCTAGGCCGCGCCGCCCGGACCATGCTCACGCGCAAGGTCGAGGAGGCCTGGGGCGATACGCGAGGCCTGGACGTGCTGGGTCTCGGCTACGCCACGCCCTTCCTGGACGCGGCCCGGGCCAACGCCCGCCGCGTGGTCGCCGCCATGCCGGCTCAGCAGGGCGTGGAGGTCTGGCCTCATGGCGGCCGCAACCAGGCCTGCCTGGTCGAGGAAACCGCGCTCCCCCTGCCGAACGCCCTCTTCGACCGCGTTCTGGCCGTCCACGCCCTGGAAGAGGCCGACGATCCCGCGGCGCTGCTGGCCGAGATCGGGCGGGTCATGGCGCCGACCGGCCGCCTGATCGTCGCGGTCTCGTCGCGCGACGGCGTCTGGGCGGGCGCGGAGGGAACGCCTTTCGGCCATGGCCGCCCTTACAGCCGAAGCCAGCTGGAAAGCCTGATCCGGGAAGCCGGCCTCGAACCCGCCGGCTGGACGCGGGCGCTCTATGTCCCGCCCTTCGCCGCGATGTCGGGCTGGGCCGAGGGCTTCGAGCAGGTCGGGGCGCGCCTTTGGCCGCGGTTCGCCGGGGTGATTCTGATGGAAGCGATCAAGCAGACCTTCGCCGTGAAGCCCCAGGGCCGGAAGGCGCGCGCGCGGGTGTTCGCGCCTGGCGTCCTGCTGCCCAGCCCCGCCGGTCCGACCCCGGTGCGCCATGGCAAGGGGCGCCCGGCGCCCGTTCATAAGGCGCCAAGCTAGCCCTGAGCGCGAACGGGCTTGGAGCCTGGCCTCGGGACGCCTAGCTTGGAGTCGTAACCACCGTCCGTTCGCGGGAGCCGCGCCAATGAAAATGATCGTCGCCGTGATTAAGCCGAGCCGCCTGGACGCGGTGCTCGAAGCGGTCACCGAGGCGGGAGCGTCGGGCCTGACCGTGACCGAGGTTCGCGGCTACGGTCGCCAGAAGGGCAAGACCGAGGTCTATCGCGGCGCCGAGTACGAGGTGAAGCTGCTGCCCAAGGTGAAGCTGGAGATCGCCGTCCCGACGGACGTGCTCGAACCGGTGATCGAGGCCCTGCAACGCACCGCCAACACGGGCAAGATCGGCGACGGCAAGGTCTTCGTCATGGACCTGGAGCAAGCCTTGCGCATTCGCACCGGTGAGCGCGACGCGGCCGCGATCGCGGGTTAGCCTCGCGGTCGGTTTTGACACGACCTCGCCTTGAAGCGGAGCCATAGCTGGGCTCCGCGCGTTGTCCAGGTTCACGGCGTTCAGGGCGACATGGATTCTGCTTCTTCCGTTTTTGAGCTGGGCCAGACCTGCTGGCGGGTCGAGGCCGCCGATCGCGTGGCCCTGCTGATCGACAACGACGAGGCGTTCGACGCGCTGAAGCCCCTGCTTCTGTCGGCGCGCAAGTCGATCTGGATCCTCGCCTGGGTGTTTGACCCCCTGACGCGCCTGGATCCCGATCGCGTGCGCAAGAGCCGTGATCCGACCCAAGCCGACCGGATCGGCCTGATCTTGCGTCGGCAGGCGGCGCTGAACCCGGCGCTGGACGTGCGGGTGCTGACCTGGGACATGCCGTTTCCGATCGCCGCCTCTCAGCTGTTCGGACCCCATCGCGGGGCGGCCTTTTTCGCGGGCTCGCGCGTCAAGTACCGGCTGGACGCCACCCTGCCCGCCAGCGCCTGCCATCACCAGAAGGCGGTGATCATCGACGGCGTCACCGCCCTGGTGAGCGGCGGCGACATCGGTGTGGATCGCTGGGACGACTGCCAACACCTGGACAACAACCCGCTGCGACGCCTGCCGACCGGCCGCCACTATCCGCCGCGGCACGAGGTCTCGATGCTGGTCGACGGCCGCGCCGGCGAGGCGATGGCGGACCTCTTCATCGACCGCTGGCGCGCCTCTGGCGGCGACGCGATCGAGCGGCCGCCCCGGCCCGACGTGACGCCTTGGCCGGATCATTTGTCTCCGGACCTTCGCCGGCTACCCGTCGCGGTGGCCCGCACCTCGGCCGAGTGGCGCGGGCGTCCGGAGATCACCGAGTGCCTGCTGCTGCACCTGGCGGCGATCCGCAGCGCTCGGCGGCTGATCTATCTGGAAAACCAGTACCTGACCTCGCCGATCATCGTCGAAGCCCTGGCCGAGCGTCTCTTCGAACCGGACGGGCCCGAGGTCGTCACGATCGGCCCCGCGCGCAGTCCCAGCTATTTCGACCAGATGACCATGGACAGCGCCCGGACGGCGGCGATCAACCGCCTGCGCGAGGTCGATATCCACCAACGCTTCTCGGCCTTCTCGGCGCACACGCCGAACGGCGGACCGATCATCGTCCATTCCAAGGTCACGATCATCGACGATCGGCTGTTGCGGATTGGCTCGGCCAATCTGAACAATCGCTCGATCGGTCTCGACAGCGAATGCGATGTGGCGTTCGAAGCGCGCACCGATCTTGAGCGGGAGACGGTGCGAGGGTTCCTGGGACGGTTGGTCGGGCACTTTATCGACCGCTCGGCGATGGACGTGCTCGACGCCATGGAGCGGGAAGGCGGCCTTGGGGCCGCGATCAACGCGCTGGACGTGCGGGGTGGGCCGCCGCGCCGCTTGCGGCCCGCCCCGGCTCGCAAACTGGGCCGCATCCAGAAGTTCATCGCCGACTGGAGCTTGGGCGACGCCATCGCGCCCGACGACGCCTGGCGGCCGTGGGGGCGTCGCGCGCGGCTGCGGCGCGACATCGCCCGTCTTACCGCTCCGCCGCCGGAGCCGCCTGAGCGTCTGCAGCCGTGACCTCGAGGTCGACCACCAGCGGCAGGTGGTCCGAGGCGATCCGGGCTCTGGCGTCGTAGGGCGAGCGCACGCCCCGCGTCTCCAGGCCCTTCGTCAAGAAGACGTGGTCGATGCGCATGAACGGGAAGCTCGACGGGAAGGTCGCGGTCGCCGGGCGTGGCCAGGCGGGCGAGGGCGCCTGGGCGTCGCGAAGAGCCGTGCGCAGCATCCGGTAGGTCGCCGAATAGGGCGTGGCGTTGAAGTCGCCCAGCACGACGCCGGGCGCGACCCAGCGATCGTCACCCATCCAGTCCGGTCCCAGAAGGGCCGCCGCCTGCCGCTTCTGCTCCTGCGGCACGAGGCCCAGGTGCGTGTTGATGATCTGGACCTTGGTTCCGCCGACCTCGACCTCGATCCAAAGCGCGCCGCGCGGCTCGAGGCCCGGCACGCGGCGATAGAGCGGCAGGCCCTTGGCCTTGATCCGACGTTCGGGCAGGGCGGTGAGAATGGCGTCCCCGTAGAGCTCTTCCTCCACGGCCATGGCCGGGTGGAAATGGAAGCTCATCTTCAGGAGTTCGGCCAGGCGATGGGCCTGATCCACGCCGCGCGTGCGGGCGCGACGGACGTCCAGCTCTTGCAGGGCGACCACGTCGGGGCGTTCGGCGGCGATCACCTCGGCCACACGCTCGACATCGAGCTTGCGGTCGGCGCCCACGCAGCGGTGGACGTTGTACGTCATGAGACGAAGGGTCTTCATCCGTCGAAGAGATCGCCCGAGCCGGGCGAAGGTTCCCGCACCGCGGGCCCGCCGTTGCGGCTGAGCATGAAGAGGCAGCTTTCGGCCCGCCAGTTCTCGACCGCCTTCGTCGGATCGATCGGCCGCGCCGGACCCTTTCCGGCGAAGGCCGCGCAGGCGTCGACGCGCAGGTTCAGGTCCTCGGTCAGGGCCATGAAGTCGGCAAGGGTGCAGAGATGGATGTTCGGCGTCGACCACCAGGGCAGGGGCAGGGCCTTGGTCTCGGGCATGCGGCCCCGGCTCAGCAGCGACCAGCGCACTCGCCAGTGGCCGAAGTTCGGGAACGAGACGATGGCCCGCTCGGCGATGCGCAGCAGTTCATTGAGGACGTGGCGCGGGTTGCGCGTGGCCTGCAGGGTCTGGGACAGCACCGCGTAGTCGAAACTGCGGTCGGGGAAGTGGTCCAGGTCCAGGTCGGCGTCACCCTGCACCACCGAAAGCCCTCTCGCCATGCAGGCGGCGACGCCGCTGGCGCTGAGCTCCAGGCCCCGGCCGTCGATCTGCTTTTCATGGGCCAGCAGGTCCAGCAACGCGCCCTCGCCGCAGCCGACGTCCAGCACGCGCGAGCCCGGGCGCACCAGGCGCAGGATTTCGCGGAAGTCTTCGCGGATGAATGTCACGCCAGCCCCCGATCGCGTTCCGCCGAGCTCAGGAACCCGGCCAGCGCCGAGTCCATCACCGGCTCGTCCAGCAGGAAGGCGTCGTGGCCCTTGTCGCTCTCGATCTCGACGAAGGCCGCCTTGGCGCCCGCGGCGGTCAGGGCGCGCACGAGGTGCCGGCTCTCGGCGGTCGGATAGAGCCAGTCGCTGGTGAAGCTCAGCACGCAGAACCGCACGTTCCGCGCCCCGGTGAAGGCCTTGGCCAGCACCCCGCCATGGGCGGCGGCGATGTCGAAATAGTCGGTGGCCCGCGTGATGTAGAGGTAGCTGTTGGCGTCGAAGCGATCCACGAAGCTGGCCCCCTGGTGGCGCAGGTAGCTCTCGACCTGGAAGTCGGCGTCGAAGCCCCAGGACAGCCCATCGCGCTTCAGTTCGCGGCCGAACTTCCGCTGCAGGGCGGGCTCGGACAGATAGGTGATGTGCGCGGCCATCCGCGCCACGGCCAGGCCCTTGCCGGGCTGCACGCCGTGCTCGGCATAGGCGCCGCCGCGCCAGTCGGGGTCGGCCATGATCGCCTGGCGGCCCACCTCGTGGAAGGCGATGTTCTGGGCCGAGTGACGCGAGGCCGAGGCCAGGATCACGGCGCTGAACAGGCGCTCGGGATGGTCGACGGCCCACTGCTGGGCCTGCATGCCGCCCATCGAGCCGCCGATCACGGCGAACAGGGTCTCGATGCCCAGCGCCTTCACCAGCATGGCCTGCGCACGAACCATGTCGGCGATGGTGATCACCGGGAACGACAGGCCATAGGCCTTGCCGGTCGCCGGGTTGATCGAGGCTGGGCCGGTCGAGCCCATGCAGCCGCCGATCACGTTCGAGCAGATGATGAAGTGCTTCTGCGGGTCCAGCGGCTTGCCGGGGCCTATCATCCGCAGCCACCAGCCGGGCTTGCCCGTCGTCGGGTGCGGCGAGGCCACGAACTGGTCGCCGGTCAGGGCGTGACAGATCAGGATGGCGTTGGACTTGTCGGCGTTGAGCTGGCCATAGGTCTGGTAGCCGATCTCGAGCCCTTCGAGCACGGCGCCGGAATCCAGTCGTAGCGGTTCGTTCTCAGGAAACCGCCAGGTTCCTCCGCCGGCGGGCGTGATCAGATCGAGCGCAGCCATGCCGCCTTGGAGCGCTTGACGAAGAAGGTGTCAACCGCCCGCTTCCTGCCAGGCCAAGGTGCGGCTATGGAGGACGCCATGGACCGACTGATCCTGATGCGTCACGGCAAGGCCGAACGGCATGCCCAGAACGGGGGCGACTTCGAGCGCGCGCTGGTCGACAGCGGCCGCGTCGACGCCGCCGTCATGGGCCGTGTGCTGGCCGACACCGGTGTCGCGCCCGACCTTATGCTGGTGTCTTCCGCGCGTCGGACGCGCGAGACCGCCGAGCAGGTGCTGACGGCGCACGATCAGAGGGCGCGCGTGGAGCATCTGCGCGATCTCTATCACGCCGATCCGGAAGACATCCTTCAGGCCCTGGACGATCATGGCGACGGCGCCGGGACGGTCATGGTTGTGGGGCATAACCCCGGCCTGCACGAGTTGGCGCTGCGCCTCGCCGTGCAAGGCGGCGCCTCGCCGATCCAGACCAATCGGCTGCGGGGCCGCTTCCCGACGGCCACGGTGGTGGTCTTCGGTTGGAATGGCCAGGGCGCGCCGGTGTTGGAGCACCTTTTCTACGCTCACGAGAACGGCGGGGCCGGCGGCGAATGACCCTGATCTACAAGATCCTGTCCCGGGCGGAGTGGGCGAGCGCCCAGGCCGCCGGGCGCTTCGACGGCTCGGCGGTCGATCTGGCCGACGGCTTCATCCACCTCTCCGCCGCCGACCAGGCCCAGGAGACCGCCGCCAAGTGGTTCAGCGGACAGGCCGATCTCGTCCTGCTGGGCGTCGAGGCCGAGGGGCTGGGCGAGGCGCTGAAGTGGGAGGCTTCGCGCGGCGGAGCCTTGTTTCCGCACCTCTATCGCCCGCTGCTGACCCACGAGGTCGTCAGCCAGCGAGAGCTTGAATTGGACGCCGACGGCGTGCCGCAACTGGGCGTTCTATCCGCATGAGCCTTCACGACGTCGCCGCCCGCGCCCTGCACGCCTTCGACCCCGAGGACGCGCACGGCCTGGCCATCCGAGGGCTGAAGCTGGGGCTGGGACCGCGCGACGTGGGTCCTGACGATCCGATCCTCGCCTTCCAGCTGGCGGGTCTGTCGCTGCCCAACTGCGTCGGCTTGGCGGCCGGCTTCGACAAGAACGCCGAGGTTCCCGACGCCATGCTGGCCGCCGGCTTCGGCTTCGTCGAGGCGGGCACCGTCACGCCGCTGGCCCAAGCCGGCAATCCGCGCCCGCGCCTGTTCCGCCTGACCGAGGACCAGGCGGTGATCAACCGCATGGGCTTCAACAACGGCGGCCTGGAGCCGTTCGCGCGCCGCCTGTCCGCCCGCAAGGGGCGGGGCGGCCTGGTGGGCGCCAATATCGGGGCGAACAAGGACGCGACCGACCGCATCCAGGACTACGTCACGGGCCTCACGCGCCTGTGGGGTCTCTCGGACTATTTCACCGCCAACATCTCCTCGCCCAACACCCCGGGCCTGCGCGCCCTGCAGACCAAGGCGGCTTTGGAGGAGTTGCTAGGCCGTCTCGCCGAGGCCCGCGCGACCCTGAAGGCGCAGTCCGGCCGCGACTACCCGATCTTCCTGAAGGTCGCGCCGGATCTCGAGGACGGCGAGGTCGAGGCGATCGTCGAGACCGTGGTCGGCGCGAGCCTCGATGCGATCATCGTCAGCAACACCACCATCGCCCGGCCGGACACCCTGAAATCGCCGCTGGCCGGAGAGAGCGGCGGCCTGTCGGGGGCGCCTTTGCTTGAGGCCTCGACGGCGGTGCTTAAGCGCTTCCACGCCGCCGCCGGGGGGCGCGTGGCGCTGATCGGCGCGGGCGGGATCGCCAGCGGCGCCGACGCCTACGCCAAGATCCGCGCGGGCGCCCAGGCCGTGCAGCTCTATTCGGCGCTCGTCTACGGCGGACCTGGCCTCGTCGTCCGGATCAAGCGCGAGCTGGCCGCACGCCTGCGGGCCGACGGTTTCGCGGCCGTTCAGGACGCGGTCGGCGCGGCATGACGCGCGAGCGGGTCCTGACGCTTCTGCGCCGTTTCGGGCCCTTGGCGCTGATCGTCGTCTTGTTCGTCGCGGCCTTCGCCACGGGTCTGGCGGACCACATCTCGCTGGAGGAGTTGCGGGCGCGCGGTTCGGCGCTGCAGGCCTTCGCCCGCGAAAAGCCCCTTCTGTGCGTGGCGATCTACCTGGCGATCTATGTCAGCTCGGTGGCCATTTCGTTGCCGGGCGCGTTGATCCTGTCGCTGACCGGCGGCTTCCTGTTTGGTCCGATCGGCGGCGGTTTCGCGGCCGTGACCGGCGCCACGGGCGGCTCGACCATCACCTATCTCGTCTTCCGCACCGCGTTCGGCGCCATGCTGCGCAAGAAGCCGACCGCGTTCCTGGCCAGGGTCGAGGCGGGCTTCAAAGGCGATGCGTTCAACTATCTGCTGACCCTGCGGCTGATCCCCGCGTTTCCTCTTCTGGTGGTCAATGTCGCGGCAGGCGTGATGGGCATTCGGGCCCGTATCTTCATTCTGGCTTCGGTGTTGGGCATGATTCCCAGCTCTTTCGTTTACGCCGGGATCGGGGCGGGGTTGGGCCACATCTTCGCCAAGGGCGGGCCGGTGACGCTGGAGACCCTGTTCTCGCCGCGCATCTATCTGCCCATCATCGGCATGGGCGTGCTGGCCTTTCTCCCGCCGTTGTGGCGCCATTGGCGCAACGGGCGCGACGTCGCGCCGTTGGACGAGAAGTAGTCGCCCCGGATGGTCGAAACGGGTTCGCCGTCAGAGACTGAGACCTCCCCGCCCCGGAAACGTTTTCCGTGGCCCGGCGGCCTGTCGGCGCGCCTGCTGCTGTTCACCTTGGTGGTCGTCGCGTTCGGCGGCCTGCTGATCCTGCCGCCCGCTCTGGCGTCCTATGAGGAACAGTGGCTGCTGGACCGCGTCCGGGCGGGAGAACTGGCCTCGACCATCGCCGAGTCCGATCCGGAGCTTCGGGTCAGCGACGCCGTCGCCAACCAGATGTTCGACCAAGCAGGCGCGGTGACCGTCGCCGTGCAGGTCGACGGCGCCCGCCGCCTCGTGCTGCCGCCCAAGCAACCGTTCGAGAACACCCCCTATCTCGTCGACCTGCGTCGCCAGAACCCCGGCTCCTGGCTGGCAGCGCCGTTCTTCACCCTGACCAGCCCCAAGGGCAGCATGGTCCGCGTGATGGCCGAGCCGCGCTATCGCAAGGCCGAGTTCGTCGAGGTGGTGTTGCCCGACGCGCCGCTCAAGGCCAAGCTGGTGGGCCAGCTGTGGCAACTGGCCGGCGTGACCCTGTTCGTCGCCAGCCTGGCGGGGCTGCTGGTCTACGCCTTCCTGAACATCTTTCTGGTCCGTCCGATGCAGCGCATCACCCGCGCGATGGAGGCCTTCCGGGGCGATCCGGACGACCCGGCCGCGCGCCTTGTTCCCTCCAACCGCCGCGACGAGATCGGTCGCGCCGAGCTGGAGCTGGATCGGATGCAGGCCGATCTCTTGGCCGCCCTGGCGTCGAAGGCGCGTCTCGCCGCGTTGGGCGAAGCGGTGGCCAAGATCAATCACGACCTGCGCAACATGCTGACCAGCGCCCAGATGGCCTCCGACCGCCTGGCCGCTCTGGGCGATCCCAAGGTGGCCCAGGCCCTGCCGCGCCTGGAGCGCGCGCTGGACCGCGCCATCACCCTGGCCTCGGACGTCATGGCCTACGGCAAGTCCAAGGAGCCCGCGCCGGTGGTGCGGCCGACGGCTCTGCGGCCCGCGCTGGACATGGCCGCCGAGGACGCGGGCCTGACGGCCAAGGGCGTGGCGCTTGAGACCGTCATCGATCCGCGCGAGCAGGTTTTGGCCGACCCGGATCAGCTGCATCGCATCCTCACGAACCTGCTGCGCAACGCCCGCGAGGCGATCGAGGGCGCGCCAGATCGCGGCGGCAAGGGCAAGGTCTTCGTGGAGTTGCGCCGTGTCGACGGCGCCAGTGTGCTGCGCCTTTCCGACGACGGTCCCGGCGTCCCCGAACGCGCGCGCGCGAACCTATTCCAGCCGTTCGTGGGCTCGGCGCGGCGCGGGGGGACCGGCCTGGGCCTGGCCATCGCGCGCGAGCTGGCCCAGGGCCATGGCGGTGACCTTGTGCTCATTGAAACCGGACCGGGCGGTTCGGTGTTCGATCTTACGCTGGCCGGCGTTCCCGACCCGCTGCCCGAACCGGGCGGCCGCGCCGACGCCTCGGCCGACTAGGAGATCTTGCGATGACGACCACCTGGACCATCGCCGTGAAGCTGGGCGCCTCTCCGGCCCTGGCGCCGATGCACGAGATCACCGTCGAGGCGCCGGACGCCCCAACCGCCTTGCGACGCGTGGCGGCCATGGTCGCCGTGCAGGAGGCCGGCGACGCCGAGCTGTTGATCGACGGTCAGGAGGAGGTCTTCTCCCGCGCCGAGGTGGAGGCGGGCCTGGAAGAGCACCAAGCCCGCTCCTGAACGGCGGTGCTCAGAGGCCCTTGGCCACGCCTTCGCGGCGGGGATCCGCGCCGCCTTCCAGCATGGCGCCCGGGCGCACGATCACGCCTTGCAGGCCCGAGCCCTCGATCTGGCCCACCTTGATGTTGACCCCGCGCGCGTTGAGCGCCGCCAGCATCTCCGGACCGAACAGGTCGGCGTCACCCGAATAGGTCTCGCCCCGCGCCACGACGTTCGGAAGCGATACGGCCTGCTGCATGTTCAGCCCCCAGTAGAACACGCCGACCATGGCCTTGAGGTTGTAGGACAGGATGGCGTTGCCGCCCGGCGAGCCGACGGCGGCCAGGAACTTGCCCTTCTTGTCCAGCACGATGATCGGCGCCATCGACGAGCGCGGCCGCTTACCCGCGGCGATGGCGTTCGCCGCCGGGGCGCCGTCCTTCTCCTTCGGGGAGAAGGAGAAGTCGGTCAGCTGGTTGTTGAGGAAGAAGCCGCCGACCATCCGGCCATTGCCGAAGAGGCTCTCGACCGTCGTGGTCATCGACACCACGTTGCCCTGCGGATCCACGACAACGAAGTGGGTGGTGCCGCCCGGCTCTTGCGTCTTGTCGACGCCAACCTTGGGCGCGCCCTTGGGGAGGCCGAACGGCGGGGGCGCCCCGGCTGTCGTCGTGATCAGCTTGGCGCGCTCGGCGACGTATTGGGGATCGAGCAGGCCGTCGACGGGCACCGTTACGAAGTCGGGGTCGCCGACATAGCGGTCGCGGTCGGCGTACATCACGCGCTCGGCCTGGGCCAGCAGCGTCCAGGCGACCGGATCGGTCGGTCCGCGCTTGCCGATGTCGGTATGCTCCAGCATCCGCAGCGCCTGGATGACCGCCAGCCCGCTGGACTGAGGGTTGGGAACGCAGACGGTGTAGACCTTCCACGGCCGGCACAGGGCGTCGCCCGAGCGGGGCTTGTAGGTCTTCAGGTCCTCCAGGGTGATGCTGCTGGGCAGATCGCCCTCATGCAAGCGGTCGACGATCGCCTGGGCGATCGGCCCTTCCAGCAACGCCGACGGACCTTCGGCCGCGATCTTGCGGACGGTCTCGGCGTAGGCCGGGTTCTTCAGCACGTCGCCGGCTTGGTAGCGGGTTCCATCCGGCTTGGTGAAGTACTTCACCGCATCCGGCTGCGAGGGCTGAGGGGCCCGGGTGCTGTTGATCATCCCCGCCAGGCGCGGACTGACCACGAAGCCGTCGTCGGCCAGCTTCTCGGCGTCCTTGAACAGCGTGTTCCAGGCGACCTTGCCGTGTTCTTTCTGCGCCATCGACAGCATGGCCACTGCGCCGGGCACCCCGGTCGAGCGGCCCGACAGCAGCGCCGTCACGAAGGACAGCGGCTTGCCATCGGCGCCCAGGAACATGTCCGGGCCAGCGCCGCTAGGGGCTTTCTCCCGGCCGTCATAGGCCGTCACCTTGCCCGTCTTGGCGTCGTAGAAGACCAGGAACGCGCCGCCGCCCAGGCCCGAGCTCTGCGGCTCGACAAGGCCCAGCACCGCTTGGATCGCCACCGCCGCGTCGACGGCGCTCCCGCCGTCGCGCAGCACCCGCAGGCCCGCCTCGACCGCCAGAGGGTTGGCCGCCGCCACCATCCCTTTCGAGGCGGGTGACGTCACCGCCGGCCTCGGCGTCGGCATGCCCAGCGCGATCGTCTCGGCCTGGGCGGCCAGCGGCGCGAAGGTCAGCTGAAGGGCGGCGGAAATAGCGAGCAGGGAAGCGAGACGACGCATACGGATCCTCAGGCAGACGAAGAGGGACGACCTGCCCGGCGTCCCGGAAGACCCCATGGACACCAAGCGCGGGACGCTGTCACGCCCAGATAAGCTGCGAGAGGCTTCATCGATCGTGCTTTGAGCGTCGGGCGGGCAGGCCGCGCGCGATACCGAACGTCGTTGCGCCAACTTTTCGAGATTATCCGTCAAACCGGGCTTGCGTCCCCGGAACGGCTGGGCTATCTCCCCCGCCTCGCCGCAAGGCAGTGCGCGCCCGTAGCTCAGCTGGATAGAGCATCAGACTACGAATCTGAGGGTCGGACGTTCGAATCGTTCCGGGCGCGCCATTTTCTCCCAAGCCTTAAATCGCTTCCGCCGCGCCTCGCTCGGCGGCTTTGTCGCGTAGGCGGGCGTTCGCGCGACGTCGCGACGCGGGCGTGGGATTCCCTTTAACGCCGGGTCCGCGCTCATGGTTTAATGTCAGGGCCATGAACCCGCTCGCCGCGCCGACGCCGATCCCCGAAATCCTCCTGGTCGAGGACGACGTCGAGCTTCGCCGAGAAATGGCCGCTTATCTGCGCGACAACGACCATCTGGTGCACGAGGCCGGTGACGCGGCCAGCGCGCGAAAGATCATGGCCGAGCGGGCGATTCAGGTGGCGGTGCTGGATATCAATCTTCCCGGAGAGGACGGATTGTCGCTCTGTCGCTCGCTGGCGGGCGACGGTGGCCCGGCGATCCTGATGCTCACCGCCTTGGGCGATCCCATCGATCGCATCCTGGGACTGGAGCTCGGCGCGGACGATTACGTCGTCAAGCCGATCATGCCGCGCGAGCTGCTGGCGCGGGTGAAGGCGATGTTGCGACGCCGCCCGCCGGGGCCCGCCGCGCGCAAGACCAACATCTACCGGTTCGCCGACTTTCGCCTCGACCTAGCCGCCCGCCAGTTGCGCGCGCCCAACGGCGCCGTGCTGCTGCTGACCCGTAGCGAACTCGCCATCCTCTCCGCCCTGCTCGATCGCGACCGCCAGGTCGTGCCCCGCGACGAGCTGATCGCCCTGCTGCGCGGAGACGAAACCGAGGAGGTCGGCAGGGCCGTGGACCTGCATATCAGTCGGCTTCGGCGCAAGATCCAGGACCAGACCGATCGGGAGCTGATCCGCACCTATCGGGGGGTGGGCTACATGCTCGACGCCAGGGTGTTGGCCGAATGAGTTTCGCGAAGGCTTTTCGTCGTCTGAGCCCGCCGTTGTGGGTCCAAATGCTGGCGGTCGTCGTCGTCGCCATCGTGGCGGCCCATATCGTGACCCTGGTCCTGACGGTGTTCTTCCCGCCGGCGCCGCCGCGTCAGTACAGCCTGTCCGACATCGGGGCGGCGTTGCGCGGTCAGTCGACGCGTCACGATCAGGAGCGGCCGCTGGTCCTGACCCTGGAAGCTGCGCCGCCCAGCGTGGAGAGCCCGGGCTGGGTCGTCGCGCCCTCCGCCACGCGCGACCTCGCCAAGCTGCTGGACGCTCCGGAGACGGACGTGCGTCTGCTCTTCTACGCGCCGCCGCCGCTGGCGGGCCCTCCGATCCCGCCGCCGCCGCGCCACGAGGCCAGCCGGAGCTACGTGTTAGCCGGAATGGCGCCGCCCGGGCCGCGCCTCATGCGGCCAGGATCGGGCAGGCCGTTCCCCGCGCCGGGCGCGTTTCCGGGCGCGGCGCGCGCTGGGGCGTTCCCGCCCGCGGCCATGCGGGACAGCCGCTTCGGTGGCGGGCCCCTGGGCGGAGGCGCTCCGGCGGGCGGGTTTGCGTCCCGGCCCGGCGGTTTTGGTTCGTCGAGGCCGACGCCTCCGACGGATAGGAGCCGCCCCCCCGCGGCCTTGGCCTCCGGGGCGCGCCTCCTGGCCGGGGCCATGGCGCCGGGGGTGAATGGTCCTCCCCGCATCGGCCCCACGCCGGACGGGGGGCTTCGCCCGCCGCGCGGACCGATCATCCGCACGCCGCTGGACGCGGCTGTTTTCGGTGTCCGTTTCCAGGTCCAGGCGCCGACGCCTGCCGAGACGCCAAGGCCCGTTCAGAGCCAGCCTGAGCCGGTCGCCCCCGTCGTCGCCACGCCCGTGCGCACCGGCCCCCCTGCGTCCGTTCCGGCGCCCGTCGAGCGTGTCGCCGCTCCGGATGTCGAGCGCGTCTCGCCCGCGCCGCGTCTTCAGATCGCGAAGCCGGCTCCCGCCGCGCCTCCGGACGCCCAGTCGGGGCGGACGCTGACCGCGCCGGTCACCAGCTTCGGCTTCGCGCGATCGTCCTATGTCGAGGGCGAGTTCGTCGCGGCCGTGAAACGGGCCGATGGGCGCTGGGCGACCGTCCGTCCGCAGCCGGAGGGTTTCCCCAATTCGTGGCAGCGCCGGATTTTCCTCTGGTTCGGGCTGTCGGTGGCCCTGATCACGCCGATCGCCCTGCTGGTGGCGTGGCGCCTGGCCGCGCCCCTCAAGGCGTTCGCCGAATCCGCGGACCGCCTGGGCCGTGAGCCCTCGGCGGATCTGCCGCCGCTGACCGGTCCGGCCGAGATCGGCGTCGCGGCCGAGGCCTTCAACCAGATGCAGCGGCGGATCAAGCGCTATGTGGAGGATCGGACGGGCATGGTCCGGGCCATCTCCCACGACTTGCGCACGCCGCTCGCGCGGATGCGGTTCAAGCTGGAGCGCGCCCCGCCGTCCCTGAGGGCGGCGATCGGACGCGACATGGACCAGATGGAGCAGATGATCGCCTCGGTGCTCAGCTTCATGCGCGACGAGATGGAGGGCGACGCGCGTCAAGTCGTCGATCTGCGCTCGTTGCTGGAGGTCGTGGTCGACGACGCCACCGGTCCGGCCAAGCTGGAGCCGGGCCCGGCCGTGCTGGTCGAAATCGACGTGGTCGCCATCCAGCGCGTAATGGAGAACCTGATCGACAACGCCGTGAAGTACGGGTTCGAGGCGCGCCTCAAGTTGGAGACCATCGCCGGAGAGGCCTGCGTCACCGTCAGCGACTCCGGGCCGGGCATCCCGCCGGAGGAGCTGGAGGACGTGTTCAAGGCCTATCATCGTGGCGCGCAGGCCCGCGCCTCCGGCAAGTCGGGCGTCGGATTGGGTCTGGTGGTGTCACGGTCCACCGTGCGAGCGCATGGCGGCGAGCTGACCTTGCGCCCGGGCTCGCCAGGGCTGGTCGCGGAGGTTCGGCTGCCGGGCGCGCGGACGGTTGAGGCCGCGGCCTAGCGGCTCGGTTCGAGCTTAGTCGTTCGCCAGGCTCTCGACCGCCACCGTCAGCAGGTAGCCCTGGCCGCGCACCGTCCGGATCAGGTCGCCGCCGCCTTGCACGCGGGCGAGCTTGGCGCGGAGGCGACTGACGATCACGTTGATCTGGGGGGAGCCATCGCGACGTTCGCCCGTGCGCGGATCCTGGGCGAGGCGGGCGCGGGGCACGATCTGCTGGGGGCTGGCGAGCAGCGTCTTCAGCAGGTTGAACTCGCCCGACGACAGTTCGACCGCCCGGCTATAGGGATCGAATAGTTGCCGCGTCACGACGTTCAGCCGCCAGCCGTCGAAGCGATAGACGTTGGCGCGGTCCTCGTCGGGATTGGGGCGCATGGCGGCCTGGCGGCGCCGCAGGACGGCGCGAATCCGCGCCAGAAGCTCCCTAGAGCGATAGGGCTTGGCGACATAGTCGTCCGCCCCGATCTCGAGTCCCACGACCACGTCGCTTTCCTCGGCCATGGCGCTGACCACGATGACGCCCGGCGAGTGGTTCTGGCTGCGCAGGCGGTTGCAGACGGAAAAGCCGCCTTCGCCGGGCAGCATGATGTCGAGAACCACGGCGTCGACGGCCGTCGTCGTCAAGATGCGGTCCATCTGTTGGCCGGACGAGGCCGTGACGACCTCGTATTCATGGCGGGAGAGCAGATCGCACATCTGCGCCCGCGCTTCGACATCGGCATCGAGGAGAAGGATTCTTTGCTGCACGCCACAAGCTCCTGGGTCCGAGAACCCTTGAAGCTCTACTGGCCTGTGGAGGCGAAAATACCCTCGCAGTGTATTGAAACAATCGCGATTAAGGCGGCTTTGTGGCCAACTTTTGCAGGGCCTAGAACATCGCCCGACCCGAGAGCCGCAGGTAGTATCGGTTCTGTTTCTTCGCCGCCTCTGCGCCGCCTTCCAGCGCCACGTACGACATGGTCGACCCCGCGCGGATAGCGAGGCCCAAAGTCGCCGCGCCCTGCTTGTCGGCGGTGGAGGTCAGGGTGAACGATTGGCCGCCGCGGAAACGCGCGACCGTATCGCCGATGTCGCCGGCCAGGGTCTGGCGGTAGCCGATACGGACTTCCGGACGCCACCAGACCGCTTTGCCGAACTGGGCTCCAAACACGATCCCGGCGTCGCCGCTGAGATTGCTGAAGCTTCGGGCGTCGCGGATCAGATCGAACCCGTCCCCGCCGCCCGTCTCGCTCCGCTTGCCTTCGCTGAAATAGACATAGTCGAGGCGCGCTTCCGGCCTGACGAAGTAGCGGCCCACGGCCTGCTCGTAGGCCATGCCAGCGAAGGCGTTGGCCGTCACGCCGTTCCAATGGGCGACGCTGGTGGCCGAGGAGTCCGCCTCGCCGTCCGAGTCGACGTCCTCGCTATAGAAGCTGCGATCGCCCGTCAGCCAGCCGTATCCCGCGCCGCCGCCGAGGTTGAAGCGCCAGCCGCCGATCGACCGGCGCCAATAGACCCCGGCCTGGATCAGGGCGTTGGTCGTATGCTCGCCGACCTTGGCGGTGGTGTCGTGCTCCTCGATGCTGACGGCGGCCAAGGTCACGCCCAGAGCGCCGCCCGCATCGCCCATGGCCTCGTAGCCGGCCACAAAGCCCAGGGCCTGGGTGTCTGAGCCCTGATCCTCGCCGTCCTCGCGGCGGACCAGGGTGCTGATCTGCTGCACCCAGACGCTGTCGGGGCCGTAGCGGTCGCCGAGATCCGGCCGAATCATCGTCGCCGCCGAGATCTGCTGGTTCACCGCCTGCAACGCCGAGAACATGCCAAGGCCCTGGTCGGGCAGCATCTGGTTGTAGAGGTTGTAGAAGCCGTCCTTCGTGTTCTGGTTCAGGAAGGCGCTGGCGATGTCGTCGTCCTTCGACAGGGCCGCGAACACCGCGTCATAGGCCGAGGCCTGGTTGCGGGTCATGCCCGCCTCGTCGGCGGTTCGGCGACGCACGTCGATGTCGATGCTGTTCCCCGACTGATACGCCTTGGCGACGTAGATATAGGGCGCGTCGCCCAGCAGATCCTGGCCGATATCGCCGGCCGTCAGGGTTCCGGCCTGGATCACCTCGAAGGTCGAGGCCGTCGTCAGCAGGTTGTTGAACACCAGGCCGAGATTGGCGCCGGAGGCGATGGTGGCGGTGTCGGCGACAAGGCGGGTCGCCGTCCCCGCGGCCGGATCGACGCTGAAGATCAGCTTGCTGTCGGCGCTCAGGGTCAGGTTGCTGACCTTGAGGTCATCGGTGTTGAGCAAGCCCAGCGTGCCCGAGCCGATGTTGATGTCCAGCCGGCCATCGGAGTCCGCCAGGGTGGTCAGCACATAGCCGCCGCCATCGATCGTCAGGCTGTCGGCGCCGTCGCCGAACGAAATGGCGCCGATCACCGTGCCGTTCAGGATGTTCAGCTTGTCGTCGCCGGAGCCCAGCAGGATCTTGCCGATGATCGCCGGCTCGTCGGCGTCGTCAACGCCGTCGCCGTCCGTGTCGGTGTCGGCCACGTCGTCGTCGCCGTCGTCGCCGTCATCGACGCCGGTCTGGGTGATCGTCACGCCCGTCGTGTTCTTCGAGACGTCGATGGCGATCGCCTTGCCGGTGACCGTCTCGTCGCTGGCGTCGTCATTGTCGTCGTCGGTGTCGTAGTCGTCGTCCGTGGCGGTGACGTAGGCGGCGATGGTGCGGGTGTTATTGATGGTGCTCAGCGTTCCGGCGTTGTCGAGGATCGCGTACGCGGTTCCCTTCTCGCCCAGAACCGAGGCGCTGATCACCCCGTCGTTGTTGAGGGTGCTGACCTGGGCTCCGGCGTCGATCACCAGGGCGCGCGTGGAGAAGTCGCCTTCCGAGGTGGTCGAGGCGCTGATCGTGCCCGCGTTCCAGATTTTGTCGGCGATCGCGCCGGACTTCAGATGCAGGCCGTTGGTCTGGGCCTCGTAGCCCGAGGCCGAGACCGTGCCCGTGACGCGTATGCCGCCGGTGATCAGGGTCTCGTAACCCGCGTCGCCGCCGATCTGGACGCCGGTCGTCTCGACGCCGTCATAAGGGCTGGAAGCGCTGACCGAGCCCTTGATGATCAGCCCATAGGCGTCGTCGCCCGTCCCGACCGCTCCGAGGGTCACCGTATTGCTGTCGGAGCCGATCTTCAGCGCCGGCGCGCCGCCGTAGACATAGATCGAGGCCGAGCCTTCCGAGCTGTCGGTGACGCCGTCGCCATCCTCGTCGTCGCTTGTGTCATCGTTCGTGTCGGTCGGCGGGACATCGAGCAGGACGCCGCCGGAGACGTTGGCGGCGATGTTCACCCCGCCGCCGCCTTCCAGCATGTCGTCCGCGTCGAGCAGCGCGCGGTCGTCGGGGTCGCTGTAGCGCGACGTGATGCGGTAGCCGGTTGAAGAGACCGAGCCCTGCAGGACGAAGGCGCCGTCGATCGCCGAGTCCACCGCCACGCCGACCGAGCCTTCGCCCAACACGCTGGTCGAGCCTTCGATCGTGACGTTCCCGGTGACGGAGCCGGCGATGCGGATCCCATAGCCGCGATCACCCGTGACGCTGATCGATCCCGAGTGGACGAGGTTCCCGACCAGCGGCGCTTCGACGCTGATGCCGGAAGAGTCCATGCCCTCGATGGTGATCGAGCCGGAGTTGGTGATGTCGCCGTTGAAGGCGTCGCTTCCCGTCACCCGGATTCCGTAGCGTCGGTACCCCTTCGCAAAGAGGCCATCGTAGTCACCGTCGTCGTCGCTGTCCTCGTAGTCGTAGTCCTCGGTCAGGCTGATCGATCCGGCGCTGGTCACCGAGCCGGTCTTGCCGCCGATGACCAGCACGCCGACGGAATCATCCACGCCGACGCTGGCCAGGCCGCCGTTGATGGTGACGGTGTTGTCGCTGTCGAGCGTGACGATCGGGCCCGAGGCGCTCAAGGTGATGACGCCGTCCTCGGTGACCTTCACGTCGTCGGCCGCTCCGCCATTCGGGCTGGCGGTGGTGATCGCGGTCGTCCGCGAACTGCTGGTGACTTGCACTTCGGCCAGGGCGTCGCCGGCGGCGAGCAGCATCGGCGCGGCGGCCGCCGTGACGATCAGAAACTTGTGCGGCATGAGGACCTTCGAGGGACTATCCCCGCGAGCCCTAGCCGTTGGCCTTGACCGCTCCGTGGCCGGGTTGTTTCCGCCCCGCCGCGCCTCGTAATCTGGCGTAGCTGGGCGTCATCTCGCGCAACCTTAGTCCGCGCCGCGTCCCAGCGCGGCGTCCAGCACAGCCTCCGTCAGAGCGGTGTCGAGCGGCTCGGAGGTGGCCTCCGGGGTCTCGCGAAGGGCGTTGGCCAACAAGGCCACCGCTTCGTCGGACTCGGCAAGCAAGGCGACCGCTTCATCGTTGTCGGGCCAGCGCCCGATATCAGCGCCCAGCGTCGACAGCCGCTGACGAAAAACCGAAAGATCCATGATGGCCAAGGCTCTTCTGCCTTTGAATGAGGAGGCGCAGCGCTTGCTTACCCCGCTTGAGGAGCGAGCGCACGGCCTGTTCGGTGGTGTCGAGGACGCCAGCGATTCTGCCCACGTCCAGGTCTTCGAAATAGTAGAGCGTCAGAGCCTGGCGTTGGCTGTCCGGCAGGCGCTGCAGGCAGTCTCGTAGCGAACGGGCGCTTTCGCGGCGCTCCAGGGCCTGCTGTTGGTCTTCGACCGGAGCGGAGGGCGCCGCGTCGGCTAGGCGGGTGATGACGTCGTTCGGCTCGGGCGTGGCGCGCCGGCGGCGATAGCGGTCGATCGCCTTATTGACCGCGATCCGATGCAGCCAGGTCGTGAAGCGGGCGTCGGGCGTCCAGTTGTCCTTGGCGCGCCAGGCGGCGACGAAGGCTTCTTGCGCGATGTCCTCCGCCTCATGGGCGTCGCTCAGGATACTGAGCGCCAGCCGCCGCACGACTCGGGCGTGACGGTCCACCAGAACGCGAAAGGCCTGCTCGTCGCCGCCTCGAGCCGCCTCGAACAGCGTCTCGTCGGCCCAGCTTTGGCGGGCGTCCTTGCTCATGTTCTCGGGTTGATTGCGCATATTCGTGGACCGTTCCGCGATTTCCGTCGGATTTGGTCAAGCAATGTGCATGCCAGTCACAAACATTCATAAGTGAAGCTGAATGATATTTTTCGTTATTGAATTATGTTGTTCTTATTCAATCTTTCGAAATTCGCGGCACAGCGGCTGCAACATATCTATGGCTTGCTGATACGAACTTGCTCTGTTCGCGATCTTTTCATTCCTGTTGAGTAAATTCAGCAACCTTAGGTAATATTGCCTCAACCGTTCTCCATCTCCGCCCACTGCGGAAAAATTCAAGGTTGTTGCAAGAACGGTGAGTATCCGTACGCCCTTGGCCAGGTGCGCGCACATCTGGTCGAGCGCATTTTGCTCGTGGGCATATTTTGCCGACGATATCGATCGATAAAGTTCCTCGTGCACGGCCGTAAGGACGTCGCGCGGATTTTGATTGAGCTGCTGAGAGGCCTTGTAGGCCTGGATCGCTTGATTGCTATTCATCGCTGTCGCTTGAGCTGCCTAGAATGGATTTGATCTGTTCTTGTAGGACCTGCGCGGCGTAGAGCTCCTGCTCCATGGCGGAGTACTTCGCGATCAGCCTGTCGCGGTAGATCTCGGCGTCATCGCGGATCCGGGTCGACTTTTCGGACAGATCGCTGCTGGCGTCGTTCAGGCGCTCGATCTCGCCTTGAATCAGGCCCGTCGAGGCGTTGGCGTAAGCGTCGAGCTGGGTCGTGACGAGGTCCGCGAAGCCCTGGGTCAGCTTCACGCCGATCGAGACGCTTTGACCGGCCACGAGCGCGAACGAGAGACCTTCGTAGAGGGTGCCCGCCGCGCCCACGAGCCGGCTGCCGGACACCGTGAACAGGCCGCTTTCGCCGCCCGCCGTGACATCGCTGATCGCGCCGTCGGTAACCGTCACGTCCAGCGTAAAGTCGAGCGAGGCGGCGCTGCTGTTCTTCAGCAGCTTCAACGCGCTGTCGGTGGTCGTGAAGCCGCTTTCGAAAAAGCTGCGCAGGCCGTCGAGGTCGGTCAGCAGCAGGTTGTCCAGCGTCGTCTCGTCGGACAGCTCCAGCTTGTTGTCGGCGGTCAGCGTGACACCCAACGCGGCGAGGCTGTTGGCGTCGGCGTCCGACCCCGCCTTGGTGCTCAGGGTGGCGGACAGTTGCTTGGTCACGCCGCGGAGCAGCGAGTCCGCGAACAGCACCGCGTCCTCGGCGACCGTGCCGTCGGCGGAAACCGCGGAGTTGGTGTCGAGGAAATCCCGCAAGGCGTTGTACGCGTCGATGAAGTCGGTGATCGCCGTCTTGATGTCGGCGTAGTCGGCCTCGACATCGAGGGTCACGGTCTGATCGGTGGTCGTGATCTGCAGCAGCGAGATGGCCAGGCCCGGAATTGTGTCGGTGAGTTGGTTGCTGTCGCTGGTGATCGTGACGCCGTCGATGGTGGCGATGGCGGGCTGGGCGGCCTGAAGGACGTTGGTGAAATCGCCGCTGTCGTCCACCAGGCCGATCGCGGCGGCCACGCCGCTCGTATCGGAAAGCGCGATGTCGACATTGGTGTCGGCCGCCGACAGGACCAGTTTGTAGGCGCCGGCGGAGACCTTCAGGAGCGTGGCGCTGACGCCGGTCGTGTCGCTCTGCTCGTTGATCGCCTCGGCCAGGTCCGAGAGCGTCATGTCCGAGGTCACGGCGATGGTGGCGGGCGTTCCGCCGGCCACGCCGATCGTGAAGTCGCCGCCCTGTCCGAGCGCGGTCGAGGAATCCAGGCTGTCGGAGGCGACCTTCATCGCCTTGGCCAGTTGGCTGACCGTCACCGTGTAGCTGGCGGCGACCGCGTCGGACTCGGCGCTGACGGCGATGATGTCGGTGGCGTCCGAGCCGTCGGAGGCGGTGAGGTAGGCGGTCTTGTCGTCGAAGGCGTTGCCTGTGCTGGTCGACAGGCTGCTGTAGGTCGTCGACTTCAGCGACGACATGGAGCTGGTGATGTCGTCCAGCAGCGACTGCAGGGTCTGATAAGAACTGATCTTGGTCGTGTTTGCCGTGACCTTGGCGTCAAGCGTGTCGGCGCGCGCGGTCTTCTGCGCCACCGCCGCTTCGATCAGGGAGTCGGTGTCCAGGCCCGAGATCGTGCCGGTCAGATAGCTGGTCGACCCGGTGGTCGAAACCGTGCTGGTGCTGGTCATGGGATCGCCAAAGGTGCGGCGGGAGGACCGTCAGGCCCCCCCGCCAGTTTCCGAGCCGACTACTGCAGCAGCTTCAGAAGCGACTGGCTCATCGAGTTGGCCTGCGAGAGGGCCGAAATCGCGGCGCTGGTCAGCGTCTGATAGTTGGTGAAGTTCGTCTGCTCGCTCGCGATGTCGACGCCCGAGATCGACGACTCGGCCGATTTCAGGTTTTCCAGCGAGGTGCTGATCACGTCGCCCCGGAACTCGAACCGCGACAGGCTGGCGCCGACATTGGCTCGCATTTCGGAAACGGTCGTGATCGCCGCGTCGATCTCCTCCATCGCCGATTGGGCGGTGGCGGAGTCGGTGATCGCGGTCGTGGTCAGCCCCAGAGTGGTGGTGTCGGCGCCGTCCAGGGTCACCGTGATGATATCGGTGCTGGACGTGCCGACCATGAAATCGACGCCGGTCGAATAGGCGCTCGTCCCATCGAGCAGAGCCACGCCGTTGAAGGTCGTGGTCGTGGCGATGTCGTCGATTTCTTCCATCAGCTGCGAGTACTCGGCGGTGATGTAGGAGAGGTCATCATCGCTGGAGCTGCCCGACTGCGCCTGGGCCGTCAGCGCGTTCATCCGGGTAAGGATGTCGGCGATGTTGGACAGGGCGCCGTCGGCGGTGTTCAGCACCGAAGTGCCGCTGGTGACGTTGGTGGCGGCTTGGTTCAGCGCGGAGATGTCAGCGTTCATGGACGTCGCGATGGCCAGGCCAGACGCATCGTCCTTGGCGCTCACGATCCGCGAGCCGCTCGACAGCTTGGCCAGGGATTCGCTCTGCGCCGCTGAGTTGTTGTTCAGGTAGCGCAGGGCGGTGTTGGCCGCCGTATTGGTCGAGATAACAGGCATTTTCTAATCCGCTTCTCTTCGGAAGCCGGGCGGGGAAAGTCCCGACCGGGAAGCGTCGACCGCGGTTCTTCGCGAACGGGCTTCACGGATTGAACGGCGCGTGTCGTCCGGATGGGGCGGTGTTTTTCGCCTGCGAATTTTCCGAAAATTTCTGCGCCCCATCCGACGGGGAGCCTCCGTTCAAAAGGTCATCGGCGCCGGCAGGGCGTCGCACCTCTGGAACCCTCGAGGCCTCCGATGACCGCCGTCACCTCCACGACCAGCGCCGCGACGACGACCAGCACGACGTCGTCCTCGTCGAGCTCGCTGAAGCTGGGCACGACCGACTTCCTGAAGCTGCTGATGACCCAGCTGGAGAACCAGAACCCGTTGGATCCCAGCGATCCCACCGAGTTCACCAGCCAGCTGGCGACCTATTCCCAGCTCGAGCAGCAGATCAGCATGAACGACACGCTGACGACCATGTCGGACACGATGTCGAACGTGCTGACCCAGGTGTCGCTGCTGGCTTCGGAGAGCTGATCCATGTCGCTCTCAGCCGCTCTTTCGACCGCCGTCTCGGGTCTCACCGCCCAGAGCCGCGCCCTCTCGGCCATCTCCGAGAATATCGCCAATTCGTCGACCACGGCCTACAAGACCACCGACGTCTACTTCCAGGCCCTGGTCAGCGGCGGGAAGGGCTCGTCCACCTCGACCAGCGCGGTCACCGCCAAGTCGAGCCAGGCCATGTCGGTCCAGGGGACGGTGACCTCGACCAGCGTCGCCACCAACGTGGCCATCCAGGACGCCGGTTTCTTCGTCGTCACCAGTGATCCGGCCGGCGCCGCGTCGGAGGACATGTACACCCGTAACGGCAGCTTCGAGACCAACGCCGACGGCTATCTGATCAACACCGAAGGCTTCTACCTGATGGGGTGGCCGACGGACGCCGAAGGCAATGTGCTGGCGTCGAACACCAATGACCTGACCGGGCTTTCGGCCATCAACCTGTCCTCGATCGGCGGCACCGCCAAGGCGACCACCGAGATCGAGATGAGCGCCAACGTTCCCGCCGACGCGGCGGTGGGCGCGGCGCTGACGACCAGCATGCAGATGATCGACTCGCTGGGCGTCAGCCACACGGTCGGCCAGACCTGGACCAAGACGGCCGACAACACCTGGGAACTGACACTGTCCGATCCCGTGCTGACCTCCGACGGAACGACCCAGTCCGGGACGATCAACGGCGGCCCGTACACCGTCGTCTTCAACACCGACGGCTCGCTGGGCTCGGTGACGCCGGCGCTCGACTTCACCGTCACCGGCTTCAGCAGCGGCGCGGCCGACAGCGCGGTCAGCTTGGATATTGGCGAGGTCGGCGGCACGGACGGGGTCACGCAGTACGCCTCGACCTCGTCGACCATCGGGCTGGAGGACGTCCAGACCGAGCAGGACGGCGCGCTCTACGGCGAGCTTTCCGGGATCAGCATCGACTCCGACGGTCTGGTCACCGCCAATTTCGACAACGGCATCAGCCTGGCGATCTACCAGATCCCGATCGCCACCTTCAGCAACCCCAACGGCCTGACCCTCGTCTCCGGCACGACCTACGACGAGAACAGCGCCGCGGGCCAGGTCCACCTGAACCTGCCGGGCGAAGGCGGTGCGGGCTCGCTGGTGGCGAGCGCCCTGGAAGGCTCGACCACCGACATCGCCACTGAGTTCAACAAGATGATCATCGCCCAGCAGGCCTATTCCGCCGCCTCGCAGGTGGTCAGCAGCGCCAGCGACATGTTCGACTCCCTGATCCAAGCCGTGCGCTAGCCATGGAGATGTTCGAGAAACTGGCCGCCAAGGCGCAGGCCTCGCGCGAGAGCGGTGGGGGCGCGCCGGTCGTGGAAACCGTCGAGGACGCCATCGCCCTGGCCCGCGCCGTCGCGCACAGGCTGGACGGTCTGACGGGCGATGCGCGCCTTCTGATGCTGTCGAACCTCGACGATGTGCGGCGCGCTCTGGACGGGCGGATGGCGCGCGTGGCGAGCGAGATGGAGGCGCAGCGCGCCCAGCTCACGGCGATGAACCGCAGCCTCCGGGCCATCGACGGCTACGGCGGTCGCGCCCCGCGCGGGGAGCGCTAGCGGCCATGTCGCTGACGTCGATCCTGTCCTCGGCAGGCGCGGCCCTGACGACGGCCCAGTACCAGATCGCCGTCTCGCAGACGAACGTCGCCAACGCCGACAACGCCAGCTACAGCCGCAAGACCGTCACGACGACCGCGACGACCCAGACCCTGGCGGTCTCGACCGCGACGGTCACCCGCGCGGCGGACGCCTATCTGGCCAAGACCGTCGACAAGACCGCCGCCGCCGACGGTCGCGACGCGGTGATCGACACCTATCTGCAGTCGTACGACGCCAGTCTCGGCTCGGTGGACGGCGGCGACGACGTCTCCAGCCTGCTGACCGCGTTCCAGACCGCCTTGAGCAGCCTGGCCTCGTCCAGCACCAGCGCGACCAAGGCCTCCGCCGTCTCGGCGGCCAGCAGCCTGGCGTCTTCGATCCAGTCGCTATCGGGCGATATCCAATCCCTGCGCAGCCAGGCCAATCTCGAGATCGGCGAGACCGTCGACACGATCAACAGCACGCTCGAGACCATAAAGACGCTGAACGATCAGATCGTCAGCACGACCGCGTCCGGCGGGGACGTCAGCGACCTGGAGGACCGCCGCGCCGCCGCGGTGACCACCCTGTCCTCGCTGATGGGCGTGTCGACCTACAAGACGTCCGACAATCGGGTGATGGTCTATGCCCCCGGTGGCGAGCAGCTGCTGGGCGCCTCGGTGGCCAAGCTGTCCTACAACCCTTCGAGCAGCCTGTCGGCGGACACGGTCTATCCCGGTTCGATCTCCGGCGTGACGGTCAACGGCAAGGACATCACCACCTCGCTGACCTCCGGCAAGCTGGGCGGGTTGATTTCCCTACGCGACGATGTGCTGGTCGGCGAGCAGGACGCCTTGGACCAGCTGGCCTCGACCTTGATCAGCCAGGTCAACGCGGCCGCCAACAGCGGCTCGGCGAGCCCGCCGCCCAACAGCCTGACCAGCGCCATAGCGGTGTCGGGATCCGACGCCTTCAACGCGACCGGATCGGTGCGCGTGGCGGTGACCAATTCCAGCGGGGCGGTGGTTTCGACCCAGGATATCGACCTGTCCGCCTACGCCACGGTCGATGATCTGATCGCCGGGCTCAATTCCATCAGTGGGCTGAACGCCTCGATCTCGAATGGCAAGCTGACCATCGCCGCCGCGTCGTCGACCCATGGCGTGGCCCTGGCCGATGTCGGCGCGTCGATCGGCGGCGAGGGGGTCTCCGGCTACTTCGGCTTCAACGACGTCTTCTCCGGCGACACGGCGGTCGATATCGCGGTGTCCTCCACGCTGACGAGCGACGCCTCGAAGTTTCCCGCCGCAACAATGGACGCCACGAGCGCCCTGGCCGTCGGCCAGATCGCCATCGCGTCCGGCGGAACGGGCGCCGCCAACGCGATCGCGTCCGCGCTCTCGACGTCGACCAGTTTCACGGCGGCGGGAAATCTGACGGCGGGCCAGTCCAGCCTGCTGACCTACGCCGCCGGGTTCGTCTCGACGGCGGCGACCACGATCGCCGGCGCGGCGAGCCAGGCCGAGACCTCGAGCGACGCCTACGCCGCCGCCGTTGATCGCCTGGCCAACCTCACCACCGTCAATCTCGATGAGGAGCTGGCGATGCTCGAGACCTACCAGCAGGTCTATCAGGCCAACGCCCAACTGACCTCGATGGTCCAGGACCTGTTCGACGTTCTGATGAACATGGTCAATTGAGGCGTCGCGATGATCACCCGCATAGGCACCTTCGCACATTCGAACGCGTTGATCGCCGCCAGCCTGCGCACCCAGGCCAAGCTGGCGGACCAGCAGACCCAGGAGTCCACCGGGCTGAAGTCGACCTCGTTCGGGGGACTCGGCACGGACGTGGCCTCGCTGCTGAGGATGTCCAGCCAGTCGACGCGGCTGACGGCCGACAACGGCGCCGCTCAGACCGCATCGGCCTATGTGCAGTCGGCCTATGCGGCGGTGGGCGACATCGCCGACCTCGCCAATACGATCAAGTCTCAACTCGCCGCGCAGATCAGCGGGACCAGCCTGGACGGCGACAGCCTGGCCGCCTACGCGCGAGGCTGGCTCGACGATCTGCAGACGCAGCTCAATAGTCAGGTCGGCGGGGTCTATCTGTTCGGCGGCGAAGCTGTCGACGCCGCGCCCGTCGACTTTTCATCCGCCGACTATGATCCCACCGCCGTCGGAAACACCGGCTACTATCAAGGCGCGTCGACAACCCGGACGTTCGCCAGCGTGGACGGCTCGAAGATCTCTCTGTCCATCACCGCGCAGGCCGGCGGTTTCGAGCAACTCGCTCGAGCGCTGTCGATGGTCATCGCCGATCCTGGCGACTCCGACACGCTGTCGGCCGCCTTCGACCTGGTCGGCGAAGCCGTGTCGGGTGTGGGCGCCGTGCAGGAAGGACTGGGCGTCCAGGCCAGCCAGCTCTCCAGCCTGATCAGCCGCAACGAGACCAAGATCGATACGCTGGACGACCTGGCTTCGCAGCTTAAGGGGGCCGACTTGGCGCAGGCCGCTGTTCTGGTCACCAACTACCAGACCCAGCTGGAGGCGCTCTATTCCACGATCGGAACGCTCTCGTCCTCGAGCCTGCTCAAGTACCTGGGCTAGCGCCATCCCCGTTACGGGTATGCCCGGATGGGTTGTCATCGCGTCGTGGGGCGAAGCCGAAGCGCCTGCGCTGGCCCAAAATCCGGCCTCTCCCCAGTATTTTGGGGGATTTCTGCGGCTACAAGCCAACTTTGAATATCGTTGTTATTTGAGTCGCGTGGCGTCTAGCCACATGCGACGGAATGTCGCCGCGAGGTGGCAAGCATATTTACCTCGATTTAAGATTGAGGATCCCAAAATACAGACACGATTATCTCCGTCCAGATGGCGGAGGTATATTTATACGCGAGAGGGGGCGTGGTGCCGGAAGTTTCGGAACACTTGGTCAGCTTCTCGGGAAATTTGACGATCGGAAATATATCCGACGCTCACTTGGCCCTGGTCGACGCCATGGGCCAAGATGCGCCCGTCGTGGTGAGCCTCGACGATGTCAGCGAAGTCGACCTCACGTTCGCTCAACTTCTGGAGGCGGCCCGGCGCACGGCGACCGCGCGCGGCCAGATCATCCGCCTGGAGAAGCCGGCCGAGGGCGCGCTGCTTCAGGTTCTTCAACGCGGCGGTTTCCTGGATCCGGACGACGCCGATCGCGCGAATTTCTGGTTTGGGGGAAAGACACACTCATGAGCGCTATTCTCACCGTCGATGACTCGGCGAGCATTCGCGCGGCGATCAAGATCGCCCTGAGCAGCGAAGGCTACAATGTCACCGAGGCGGCCAACGGCGCCGAAGGCTTGGACAAGGCTTCCGCCGGCGGCTTCGACCTGATCGTCACCGACCTAAACATGCCGGTGATGGATGGTCTGACGATGATCCGCCAGCTGCGGGCCAGGCCCGCCGGCGCCGGGGTGCCGATCATCTTCCTCACCACCGAGTCCGACGCGGACGTGAAGGCCGAAGCCAAGGCGGCCGGCGCCACTGGGTGGCTGACCAAGCCCTTCGAGCCCGACCAACTGGTCCGGGTCGTCAAGAAGGTCCTCGCCAAATGAGCGGCCTCGATCCCATCGAGACATTCCGTCAGGAGGCGCAGGAGCTTCTTGAGCAGGTCGAACAGGGCCTGCTCGATTTGGCGCATCGTCCGGGGGATCGAGACCTGATCGACGCGGTCTTTCGAGGACTGCACACGCTAAAGGGCTCGGGCGCGATGTTCGGCTTCGACGCCCTCGCCGCCTTCACCCATCACTGCGAGACGGCCTTCGATCGCGTGCGCAAGGGCGAGGTCCCGGCCACGCCCCGTCTGGTGGCCTGCGTCCTGTCCGCCCAGGATCACATGCGCGCGCTGGCCGAAGGGCGTCCGGTCGAGCCCGGCGCCGGCGAGGCGCTGCTGGCCGATCTGCACGCCGCCGTCGAGGGCGGCGACGCGCCCGTGGGAGCCGCCGAACCGGCGGCGCCTGACGCGCGTAAATGGAAGATCCGCTTCAGCCTGCCCGCCGACGCGCTCGTCAACGGCGCACGCCCCCTCCCGTTGCTCGATGAACTGCGTGACCTGGGCGACTGCCACGTCCGGGTCGTCACCGACGACGTGCCGATGCTGGAGGACCTGGTCCCCACAGAGTGCCATCTGGCCTGGGAAGTCCTGCTGACCACGCCGCACGGCCGCGACGCCATCGACGACGTCTTCATCTTCGTCATCGACGAGATGACGCTCGAGGTCGAGGAGCTGACCGCTTCTCGTGACCTCGACAATCCCATGGCCGAGGCCGCCGGATCCCCTTCGGCGGTCAAGGCCGAAAAGTCCACCGAGACGGCGGCCGCCCAAGACACCCGCGCCGCCAAGAGCGGTGAGACCGTCCGCGTCCCCGCCGAGCGGCTGGACGAGATGATGGATCGGGTTGGCGAGCTGGTCATAGCCCAGTCGCGCCTGAAGCAATTGGCCTCCTCCAGCCTCGACACCGCCCTCCGCGCCGTCGCCGAAGAGATCGAGCGCCTGGCCGCTGAGATGCGCGACACCATGATGGTGGTGCGGATGGTGCCGGTGATCCAGCTCTTCGGACGCTTCCGCCGCCTGATCCACGACCTGCAGAACGACACCGGCAAGAAGATCGATCTTCACATCGAGGGCGAGACGACCGAACTCGACAAGACCGTGATCGAGCGTCTGGCCGACCCGCTGGTCCACCTTGTCCGGAACGCCGCCGATCACGGCCTCGAGACGCCCGAACAGCGCCTGGCCGCCGGCAAGCCCGAAGCGGGCGTGATCCGTCTTTCCGCCGTCCAGTCCGGCGCGGAGGTGTTGATCACCATCACCGACGACGGTCGTGGCGTGGATCGCGACCGGGTGCGCGCCAAGGCCGAGGAGAACGGCCTGATCACGCCCGGCCAGGTCCTGACCGACAATGAGCTGTTGAACCTGATCTTCGCGCCCGGCTTCTCGACGGCCGCGACGATCACCAACCTGTCCGGCCGCGGCGTCGGCATGGACGTGGTCAAGAAGACCATCGAGGGTCTCCGCGGTTCGCTCGACATCACCAGCAACCCCGGCCAGGGTTCGGTGGTCTCGCTGCGCATCCCGCTGACCCTGGCGATTATCGACGGTCTCCTGATCCGCGTCGGCGCCAGCCGCTTCGTTATTCCGCTGGCGAATGTCGAGGAATGCGTCGAGCTATCGCCGGCCCAGGACTTGCGCTCGACGGGTCGCAGCCTGATCACGCTTCGTGATGAGCTCGTGCCGTTCATCCGCCTGCGCGAGCAGTTCAAGACCGGCAGCGCGCCGGACCCGCACCAGAAGATCGTCGTGGTTTCGACCGGGCAGGATCGGGTCGGCCTCGTCGTCGATCAGATCCTGGGCGACCACCAGACCGTCATCAAGCCGCTGTCCGGCTTCCACGCGGACATCGGCGCCTTCTCGGGCGCGACGATCCTGGGCGACGGCGGCGTGGCCCTGATCCTCGACATCCCGACCCTGGTCCACCTGGGCCAGCGCCATGACGCGCAGATGCGCGTGGCGGGCTAGGCGGAGCGCGACATGACCCAACACGCCATCGAGGCTTTGACCTTTGATCTCCAAGGCGAGACCTTCGCCCTGGAAGCCGGCCTGGTCCGCGAGGTCCTGGACCTGCTGCCCGAGACCGAGGTGCCCGGCGCGCCGCCGTTCGTCGGCGCTGTCATAAACTTCCGTGGACGGATTATTCCGCTCGTCGACCTGCGCGTCGCCTTCGAAATGGAGCGCGGGGACCCGACCATCGACACCCGGATCGTCGTGATCGAGCATCCGCTGGACGGAGAGCCCGCCCTGATCGGTCTGCGCGCCGACAAGGTGCACGAGGTCACCACGATCACCCACGAAACCACGGAGGACGTTCCGCGGATCGGCCTTCGGTGGCGCACCGATTTCATCCGCCGGCTGGCCCGGCGCGACGGGGACCTGATCGTCATCCCCGACCTTGACCAGATTTTCGCCGCTCGGGGCCAAACGGCTTCGGTCACTTCCCTCCATCCGACCCAAGCCCGTTGAGCGACTGGAGTAATCCCATGCGTCTGACCATCAAACTGCAACTCGCCCTGGCCTTCGGGTTCGTCATCGTCCTGCTTCTGGTCGGAAATCTCTTCGGCCTGAACGGGCTGTCGAAAGCTAACCGCGAAATGGACGCCATGATCAACGGGCCGGCCACGCGCTTGGAGGCCGCGCAGCAGCTGGAAATCCATCTGCTGAACATGGTGCGCGCCGAGAAGAACATGATCCTGGTCGGATCGCCCGAAGAGGTGCGCAAGCTGGAGGCGTCATTCGACAAGGAGCGGCAAGCTTTCGACGCCCTGCTGGCCAAGGCCGAAGGCTTGGCGACGGCGGAGGGCAAGCCGAAGTGGGAAGCGCTCGGCTCAGCCTTCGAGCAACTGACCGACGTGCATGCCAAGGTGTTCCAGTTGAGCCTTGCGGGTGACGATGCGGCCGCTTCGGCGTTGTCGATGGGCGAGGGCCGCAAGGCCGTGACCGAGGCCGGCGCGCGCGCGGATGAGTTGGTCGAACTCTCGCAGGCCCAGCTGGAAGCCGCTTCGGCCAAGTCCGACGAGGACTTCGCGGCGACGCGCAACCTTCTGATCGGCGTCTCGATCGTCTCGCTGCTCGCCGCCATCGGCGCTGCTGTCTACATCGGCGCCGTAGTGAGCAAGGGGCTGGCCCGCGCCGGCGAGGCCGTCCGCACCGTCGCCGACGGCGATCTGACCAAGACGGTCGAGATCACCACGCGGGACGAGATCGGCGATCTGCTCGGCAACGTCAACGTGATGATCGAGCGCCTGCGCGGCATCGTGGGGGACGCCCTCTCGGCTTCGGAGAATGTCTCGTCGGGCAGCCAGGAGCTGTCGGCGACCGCCGAGCAGATGAGCCAGGGCGTGACCGAACAGGCCGCCGCGGCCGAGCAGGTCTCGGCCTCGATGGAAGAGATGGCGGCCAACATCAAGCAGAACGCCGACAACGCCAACCAGACCGAAAAGATCGCCCGTCAATCGGCGTTGGACGCCGAGACCTCGGGTCAGGCGGTCAACAAGGCCGTCGACGCCATGCAGACCATCGCCGAGAAGATCACCATCGTGCAGGAGATCGCGCGTCAGACCGACCTGCTGGCCCTGAACGCCGCCGTCGAGGCTGCTCGAGCGGGCGAACACGGTCGCGGCTTCGCGGTGGTCGCTTCGGAAGTGCGCAAGCTGGCCGAACGCAGCCAGAGCGCCGCAGCCGAGATCAGCGCGGTGTCCAGCGATACCGTCAAGGCGGCTCAGACCGCCGGCGAGATGCTGACGACGCTGGTGCCGAATATCCGCAAGACCGCCGAGCTGGTCTCGGAGATCAGCGCCGCGTGCCGCGAGCAGGACATCGGCTCCAGCCAGATCAATGAAGCCATTCAACAGCTGGACAAGGTCACCCAGCAGAACGCCGCCGCCTCGGAAGAGATGTCGGCGACGTCGGAGGAGCTGGCGGCTCAGGCCGAGGAGCTTCAGACCTCGATTTCCTACTTCCGGACCGAAAGCGCTGGCGCCGCCCGTCGCGCCACGCCTCGTCCGCCGGTCAAGCGCGCCGCTCCGGCCGCCAAAGGGGCGGTCCGCACCCCGGTCGCCGCCCAGCAGGCGCGCGCCGCAGGCTTCGCCCTCGATCTGACCCAAGGCGGCCCTGACTCCGACGACGCCGATTTCCGTCAGTACGCGTAAGGCAGGCGCGCCAACCGATAGCGCCGATCATTCGCCCAAAGGAATTCTGAGATGCGTGCGACGATCAAACTGAAGCTGGCCTGCGCCTTCGCCGCTGTTCTTCTGCTGGCGGCCATTCTTGGCGTCGTGGGCGTCGCGAAGATGGCGACGGTGAATGACCAGTCCACCATCATCACCGAAAACTGGATGCCCAGCATCGACGCGGTGCATCGCATCAACACGGCGACCTCCGATCTGCGGGCGCAGCATTACGCTCACGTCGCGTCGACCGACCCGGCCGACATGGCGGCGGTGGAGAAGCAGATCAAGCAAACGACGGATCTCATCGCCCAGGAGCGAACGAAATACGAGAAGCTGATTTCGTCCGATGGGGAGCGAAACATCTACAACGCGTTCTCGCGAAAGTATGAGAGCTATCTTCAAGACGCCGACAAGGCGCTTGCCTTCTCCCGTCAAAACCAGAACCAGGCCGCCGCCCAGATCCTGAAGGATAGCAAGCCGCTCTACGACGACATGTCGAGCGATACTCTGCGCCTGGTCGACCTCAACGTCGCGGGCGGCAAGGCGGCGAGCGAGACGGGCGACAAGGTGTTCGCCAACTCGCGGGCCTTGTTCATCGGGGTCGTGGTCGTGGCGCTGGTCATTGGCGCGGGCGCGGCGGTGTGGATCTCCCGGACTGTCACGAGCGGATTGCGCAAGGTGGGGACCGCCATTCAGGCGGTCGCGATTGGCGATCTCAATCAAGAGGTGGCGGTTCACACCGACGACGAAGTCAAGGATCTCGTCACGACGGTGAACCAGATGACCGCCAATCTCCGCGCGACGGCCGCGGTGGCCGACAAGGTCGCCGATGGCGACTTGAGCGCGCAGCCCAAGCCGCTGTCCGACAAGGATACGCTGGGCATGGCGCTGGAGCGCATGACCGCCAATCTGCGCGAGACGGCTGGCGTGGCGGACAAGGTTGCGGACGGCGATCTGACCGTCCAGCCCCAGCCCCGGTCGGACCGGGATATGCTGGGCCTGGCGCTGGAGCGCATGGTCGCCAATCTGCGAGACACCGCTTCGATCGCGGACAAGATCGCCGACGGCGACTTGACCGTGCAGCCCCAGCCCCGGTCGGACCGGGACATGCTGGGCGTGGCGCTGGAGCGCATGGTCGATCGTTTGCGCGGCATCGTGGCCGACGCTGTCGCGGCCTCGGAAAACGTCTCGTCGGGCAGCCAGGAGCTGTCGGCCACATCCGAACAGATGAGCCAAGGCGCGACCGAACAGGCCGCCGCGGCCGAGCAGGCTTCGGCCTCGATGGAAGAGATGGCGGCCAACATCAAGCAGAACGCCGACAACGCCTCCCAGACCGAGAAGATCGCCCGTCAATCGGCGTTGGACGCCGAGACCTCGGGTCAGGCGGTCAACAAGGCCGTCGACGCCATGCAGACCATCGCCGAGAAGATCACCATCGTGCAGGAGATCGCGCGTCAGACCGACCTGCTGGCCCTGAACGCCGCCGTCGAGGCTGCTCGAGCGGGCGAACACGGTCGCGGCTTCGCGGTGGTCGCTTCGGAAGTGCGCAAGCTGGCCGAACGCAGCCAGAGCGCCGCGGCCGAGATCAGCGCGGTGTCCAGCGATACCGTCAAGGCGGCTCAGACCGCCGGCGAGATGCTGACGACGCTGGTGCCGAATATCCGCAAGACCGCCGAGTTGGTTTCGGAGATCAGCGCCGCCTGCCGCGAGCAGGATGTCGGCGCCGGCCAGATCAACGAGGCGATCCAGCAATTGGACAAGGTGACTCAGCAGAACGCCTCGGCCTCGGAAGAGATGTCGGCGACGTCGGAGGAGCTGGCGGCCCAGGCCGAGGAGCTTCAGGCCTCGATTTCCTACTTCCGCACCGACAGCGCCGGCGCCGCCCGTCGCGCCCCGGCCCGCCCGGTGGCGAAACGCGCGGCTCCGTCCGCCGCCAAGGCGTCGGCCAAGGCTCCCGCCCGGGCCCAGGTCGCCGCTCAGCAGGCCCGCGCCGCGGGCTTCGCGCTGGACCTGACCAAGGGCGGCCCCGACTCCGATGACGCCGATTTTCGTGAGTACGCCTGAGACCTAGCGAAAAGGCGGGGACCGTTGGCCCTCGCCGCCCCAACCAAGAGGCCCAACCATGCGGTTGACCATCAAGCTCAAACTGGCCCTGGCCTTCGGATTCATGATCCTCTTGCTGATCGGGACTTCGCTGTTCAGCCTGAACGGACTATCGGGCGCCAACCGAGAAATGGACGCCATGGTCGCGGGCCCGGCGGCGCATCTCAAGGCCGCCCAGCAGTTGAATATCCGCGCGCTGGATGTGACGCGCGCGGAGAAGAACATGCTGACGAGTGACAGCGCTCAGGAGATCGCCGCCCTCTCGCGACGGATCGACGAGGATCGGCAGGTGTTCGATGAGCTGATCGCTAAGACCATTGAGCAGGTTCCGGTCGATTCCCGCGCGAGATGGGAAGACCTCGATCACGCCTGGAAGCGTTTTGAGACCGTGGATGATCGCCTTCGGGAGTTTATCCAGCAGGGCCGCCGCGACGAGGCCATCGCCCTTTCGAACGGTGAGTCGCACCGCTTGGCCGGCGAGATCGGCGAGCAAGTTGAAGCGCTGGTGGCGCTCTCCGACAAGCAACTGGAAGCGGCCGTCGCCAAGGTGGACGTCGACTTCGCTCATCTGAGGAACATCCTTGTCAGCTTGGTCGTGGTCGCGACCGTTGCGGCCGCGGCCGCCGCCGCCTGGATCGCGTACAACATCAGCAAGGGCCTGAAGGCGATCTCGGTGCTTGCCGACGCCGTGGCTCAGGGCGACCTGACCCAGAAGGTGAAGGCGACCAGCAACGACGAGATCAAGGACCTGGTCGATACGATCAACCACATGGCCTCCAACCTGCAGGCCACCGCCGCTGTGGCCGACCGCATCGCCGACGGCGATCTGACGGTCCAGGTCAAGCCGATCTCCGAGAAGGACGTCCTGGGCCTGGCGCTGGAGCGCATGGTCGACCGTCTTCGCGGCATCGTGGCCGACGCCATCTCGGCCTCCGAGAACGTCTCGGCGGGCAGCCAGGAACTGTCGGCGACCGCCGAGCAGATGAGCCAGGGTGTGACCGAACAGGCCTCGGCCTTCGAACAGGTCTCGGCCTCGATGGAAGAGATGGCGGCCAATATCAAGCAGAACGCCGACAACGCCTCGCAGACCGAGAAGATCGCTCGCCAGTCGGCGATCGGGGCGGAAACGTCCGGCCAGGCGGTCACCAAGGCGGTCAGCGCCATGCAGACCATCGCCGAGAAGATCACGATCGTTCAGGAGATCGCGCGTCAGACCGACCTGCTGGCCCTGAACGCCGCCGTCGAGGCCGCGCGGGCCGGCGAACACGGTCGCGGCTTCGCGGTGGTCGCTTCGGAAGTGCGCAAGCTGGCCGAACGCAGCCAGACGGCCGCCGCCGAGATCAGCGCCGTGTCCACCGACACGGTGAAGGCCGCGCAGACCGCCGGCGAGATGCTGACGACCCTGGTTCCCGACATCCGCAAGACCGCTGAGTTGGTCTCGGAGATCAGCGCCGCCTGCCGCGAGCAGGATATCGGCGCCAGCCAGATCAACGAGGCGATCCAGCAACTCGATCGCGTCACCCAGCAGAACGCCTCGGCCTCGGAAGAGATGTCGGCGACGTCGGAGGAACTGGCGGCCCAGGCCGAGGAAATGCAGGCGTCGATCGCCTACTTCCGGACCGACAGCGTCGGACAGACGCGCCGTCCGGCGCGTCCGCCGGTCAAGGCGCCCGCCGTCCCCAGGGCGCTGGCGAAGGCCAAGTCGCCCGCTCGCGCACCGGTCGCCGCCCAGCAGGCGCGCGCCGCGGGCTTCGCCCTCGACCTCACCACTGGCGGCCCCGACGCCGACGACGGCGAATTCAAGGAGTATGTCGCATGAGCGAAGCCTTCCTCGAGCGGCAGTGCGTGACACTCGGCCTGGGCGCCGAGGTCTTCGCCGTGCCGGTCGCCTTCGTCCGCGAGATCCTGGACTACAGCGCCCCGTCCGCCCTGCCGGAAGGTCCCAACTATCTGCTGGGGCTGACCGACGTCCGGGGCAGGGGCACGCCGACCTTGGACCTGCGCGCCAAGCTGGGCCTGCCGCGCGTATCGCCGGACCTGGCGACCCGGATCCTGGTGCTGGACGTGCCGGTCGATGATCGCATCCTGGCCTTGGGCCTCGTCGCCGATCGCGTCATCGAGGTGGCGACGTTCGAACCCAGCGAGATCGAGGCCGCGCCCGATATCGGCGTGCCGTGGCGGTCGGACTACATCAAGGGCGTGGTCCGTCGCGACCACGGCTTCGTCGTGATCTTCGACCTCCCCAGGCTGCTGACCAGCCAGGACGCCGCGCTCATCGCCCAGGCCGCCTGACGCGCGAGCGTCGGACAAAAGCAGAGCGCGCTGGCGCCCGACGAAAGTAGAATCCGTGTCGCAAGTCCCCCTCGCGCAGACCATTGATCCGCAGTTGGACGAACTGTCCGCCAAGAACTTCGCGCGGCTGTCGGCCTTCATCCACGCGTACAGCGGCATCAAGATGCCGGCCAACAAGAAGACGATGCTCGAGGGCCGCCTGCGTCGCCGGATGCGCACCTATGGGCATACCAATCTGAATGACTACTGCCGGTTCCTGTTCGAGGACGATGGACTGGAGGCCGAGACGGTCCACCTGATCGACGTGGTCACAACCAACAAGACCGAGTTCTTCCGAGAACCCACGCACTTCGACTTCCTGGAGGCGACGGGCTTGCCAACGCTGGCCCAGGGCCGGCGAAAGCCGATCCGGATCTGGAGCGCGGCCGCCTCGATCGGCGCCGAAGCCTACACCCTGGCCATGGTCCTGGAGGACTTCGTGACCGACCGGCCGGGTCTCGACTACACCATCCTGGCGACCGACATCTGCACCGATGTCCTGGCCAAGGGCGTTGCCGGCCGTTACCCGGAAACGATGATCGACCCCGTGCCCATGGCCCGCCGTCGCCAGTACCTGATGCAGTCAAAGGACCGTTCGTCGGGCGAGGTCCGGATCCGGCCCCAACTTCGCGCCAAGGTCGCGTTCGGACGGTTGAACCTGATGGACGACGTCTATCCGGTCGACCGCGACATCGACATCATCTTCTGCCGCAACATCCTGATCTATTTTGACAAGCCGACGCAGGCGAAGGTGCTGGGCCGGCTCTGCGACCATCTGGTCTCTGGCGGCTATCTGTTTCTGGGCCATTCTGAGTCGATCGTCGGACTGGATCTCCCTGTCCGACAGGTGGCCAACACCGTGTTCCAGAAGCCCTAGCCGTGCCAGTCGATCGAAAAATCCGGGTCCTGATCGTCGATGACTCCGCGACCGTGCGGCAGACCTTGGCGTCCGTATTGGAATCCGATCCGCAGATCGAAGTGATCGGGGTCGCTTCCGACCCCTTCGTCGCCGCCCGCCGCATACGAGACGAGATCCCAGACGTCATCACCTTGGACGTCGAGATGCCGCGGATGGATGGCATCACCTTCCTGCGTAAGCTGATGGCGCAGCACCCCGTACCGGTTGTGATGTGCTCGTCGCTGGTGGAGGACGGCACCGAGACGCTGATGCAGGCCTTGGAGGCCGGGGCGGTCGATATTGTTCTGAAGCCGAAGGTCGGGGTCGCCGAGCACCTGATGGAATCGCGGATCCGGATCTGCGATGCGGTCAAGGCCGCGGCCAGCGCCCGGGTCTCGGGCGCGCGGCGGCCCCCCGTGGCGGTCGGTCGGACGCTGTACGAGCCCGAGCGCAAGCTGACCGCCGACGCCATGCTGCCCCCGCCGCCCAAGGCGGCGCTCGGAAGCAAGGCGATGGCCCGCACGACGGAAACGATCATCTGCATGGGCGCCTCCACCGGCGGCACGGAGGCGCTACGCGCCGTTCTGGAGACCCTGCCGCCGGATTCGCCCGGCATCGTCATCGTCCAACATATGCCTGAGCGCTTCACCGCCTCCTTCGCCCAGAGGCTCGACAGCATCTGCGCCGTGTCGGTCAAAGAGGCGGAGGACGGCGATACGGTGCTGCGCGGACGGGTGCTGATCGCGCCCGGCAACAAGCACACGCTGCTGGAGCGGAGCGGCGCCCGCTACTACGTCTCGGTCAAGGACGGTCCGCTCGTGACGCGACACCGCCCGTCGGTGGATGTCCTCTTCCGGTCGGCCGCTCGGTCCGCCGGCTCCAACGCCGTCGGCGTGATCATGACCGGCATGGGCGACGACGGCGCCCGCGGTCTCGAGGAGATGAAGCAGTCCGGCGCCTTCACGATCGCCCAGGACGAGGCGTCCTCGATCGTGTTCGGCATGCCCAAGGAAGCGATCGCGCGCGGCTGCGTCGATCGCGTGGTTCCCCTGCAGCAGATCGCCGCTGAAATCCAGAAAGCTTCGAAGCGCTAGAGCGGAAGGCGCGGCCGAGGGCGCGCGCCCGCTCGAGGCTAGAACAGCACGTCGTCGTCGCTTTGGGCGGCGGGCGGCTGGGCGTGCGGGTTCAGCTCCGGAACCTCGCCGACCGCATCGGCGAACGGCGCATGGACCTCGCGCTCCTGCGCCATGGTGTAGGTGCGAGACAGCTTGGCCATCAGCGGCGCCAGCACCGCCGCGAGATCGTCTATGGGGCCATCCTGCCCGAGATCCCGGTTCAAAAGGCCCAGGGCTTCGTCGAGATAACCACCGACCTGACGGTCGAAGTCGAAACGCGTGGCCGCCTGCCTCAGCATATCCACGACCGCGCCGCCCTGTTGAGCCGCGCTGGCGAGGTCGCCCTCCACTTCGTCCCCGGTCTTGCGGATTCGTTCGACGGCGTCGCGAAGCGCCTCGGCCGCCGCCGAGGCCGCGCTGGCCTGGCGCTCCAGGAGCTCGCTGTCGTCGACCGCCTCGTCCGTCGTGGATCCGAACAGCGATTCCAGCGCGGCCAGGGTGTGCCCCGCGGAGGTCTCCAGGTGGGTGGCGTGCTGGCGAAGCTCGATGGCGATGACGCCCAGAGGTTTGCCTGTCTCGCCGATGCGCGAGCACTTCAGCGTCGTGTTCATCGCCATCATCTGCACGTCGGCGCGCATGTTCTGGATCGCGGCGATCTGGGCGGCGAGGTCCCGAGCTGAGCGCGCCGCCGAGCGGCTGACCGTTTCGGCGGACCGTTCGCCGGCCTCGATGTCGTCAACCAGGGCGAAGGCCTTGCCCACATTGGCTTCCAGGCCGCGCAGGAAGTTGCCTTCGCCGCCTTTGCCCTCGGCGTGATCGCGCAAGCGTAGGATCTCATTGGCGTCGGCCGCCATGGCCCCGACGTTGAGGCCGATGCGCGAGACGTCGCGGCGGAAATCCCGCGTGGTGGCGTCCAATTGCGCGATCAGCACGCGGCGCAGAAAGGTCGTCAGCCGCGCGCGCGCCTCGGGAGGCAGGGCGTGCACCTCCGGGGCCTCCATCAGGGCGAGGCCGAACTGCACGTGCTCGATCCGCTGGCGGGTGATGTCGCCGATCTGGAGGGCGGCGAGCGCGGAGGCGACTTTCTTGCGCACCTCGCGCGCCAGGCCGGCGACCTGCTGGCTGATCTCGCCGATCCGCGCCTGGTGGGCGGTGATCGCCGTGACCTGGGCGACCAGGGAGTCCGGCACGGCCGGCAGCAACTCGTCGCAGCGGCGCGCGAGATCGGCTTCCTGGCCCAGGGCTTGACGCAGGTCGCCGTCCAGCCCGGCCAGATCGGCGCGGAAGGTGTCCAGCTGGTTGCGGCCTAGCTCGATGCAGTCGCAGATCTCCTGGGCGAAGATCGCGAACTCCGGACCCGCGGCGGCGATGCCGCCCGAGGTGATCTTGATGTTGACGCCAAACACCCGGAGGTAGGCCAGGTGCTTGTGCATGTCCTCGATGCACTTGTTCAGCTCGGCCCCGACCTTCACCAGGCCGCTCAGCTTTTCGAGACGTCCCTCCAGGCTCTGCGGCAATTGGCGCAGGGTGTCGGAGGCTTGGCCTAGTTCACGCGCCGCGGTCGCGACGCTGTCGCCGTCGAGGCTTTCCTTCATGCGATCTAGCGCGGTGATCAGCGCGTTCATGCCGTCGACGGCGCGCGACAACACCTCGCCGACGTCGAGGAAACGACCCTCGATCGCGCTGCGCGCGGCCTCAAGGCAGGCGCCCGTCCGGTCGTCGGCCGAGATCGCGGAAGAGGCGGAGACCGCCAAAGAAGAAGAGACCATGAAATCGCCACAGAGGGTTACGCGCCACCATGACCCGAATGTGCGAATTTGCCGTAAAGGCGGCGCGCTATTCTCGGAGACCGGCGATTGACGACGCGCCGAACCATTGTCGCGGCGCGCGGCGCTCTGTAAGCAGGCGCCTTGCCGGCGCCGAGAGGCGTCGCGACGCGATGATCGGGCGCTTATATCCGCCCTGATTTCGTCGCGATGATGTTGAATTCCGGCCCGTCCACGGCCCCAAGGAAGGATCCGCATGCCGAGCCCAGTGATGGCGGCCATCAAGGACGTTACGGACGGTGTTCGTCTGGCGCCCCTGTGGTGGCGGCTCGGCCTGGACCAGACGGCCTCCCGTTTCCAGCGCTCGGTGCTCGGCCCGTTCTGGATGGCCTGCAACCTGCTGGTCGTCGCGTTCGCTCTGGCCTTCCTGGTCAGCACCCTGATGGGCGTGGACATGTCCAAGAGCTACCCGCAGGTGGTGGCGGGACTTCTAGCCTGGTCGCTGGTGGGAACGACGATCGCCGAGGCCCAGGCGATCTTCCTCTACAACGCCGGGCTGATGCAGAGCCAACGTCTGCCGCTGAGCTTCTACGTCTTCCTGCACGCTCAGAAGGCCGCGACCAACTTCCTGACCCAGATGATCGCCTTCTGGGCCGTGATGCTGGTGCTGCATAAGTTCGTCATTCCCCATTGGACGCTGATCCCGGCGTTCGCGCTCATGTTGCTGATCGTCTGCCTCCAGGGCTTCATCATCGCGATCCCCTCGACCCGGTTCCGCGACGTGGCCTACATGATGAGCTACATCGTGCAGCTGCTGTTCTACGTCACGCCGGTGTTCTGGATGGCCGACAACATCAGCGCCCAGCGTCGCTGGGTGGTCGAGCTGAACCCGTTCGCGCACCAGGTCGATCTGCTGCGCGCGCCGCTGCTGGGACATGCTCCCGCCGTCAACGACTGGATCTGGGTGCTCGGGACGACCGGCGTCCTGGCCCTGGTCGCCTTCGCGCTGCTGGCCATGTTCCGCAAGCGCGTGGTCTTCTGGCTGTAGGAGACGGCGATGACCCACCAGATCAAGCTGACCGACGTCGATCTCGACTACTTCGTCTACAGCCTGCGCTCGCAGTCGCTGCGCAGCGCCGTGTTCAATCTCGCGGTCGGCGGCAAGATGTACAAGGCCGCCGGTGACGTGGCCGCGGTCAAGGCGCTGTCGGAGATCAACCTCGAGATCAACGAAGGCGACCGCATCGCCCTCGTGGGTCACAACGGGTCGGGCAAGACGACCCTGCTGAAGGTCATCGCGGGCATCTACCACCCGACCCGGGGCGAGCTGCATATCGACGGCGACATCACCTCCATGATCGCCATCAACGCCGGCATCGACATGGAGGCCACCGGCCTTCGCAACATCCACAAGCTGGGCCTGATGCGGCGCTTGCCGCGCAAGGTGATCGACAGTCGGGTGGACACGATCGCCGAGTTCTCGGGCCTCGGCGATTTCCTGCACCTGCCGGTGCGCACCTATTCGGCGGGCATGCTGGCGCGCCTGATGTTCTCGGTCGCGACCGAGTTCGAGGCCGACATCCTGGTGCTGGATGAATGGCTCAGCGCTGGCGACGCCGATTTCGTCAAGAAGGCCGGCCTGCGCATGCAGAAGATGGTCGAGGACGCCAAGATCGTCGTCCTGGCGACCCACGACCACGACCTGGTCCGCCGCGTCTGCAACCGCGTTTGCGAGCTGAAGGCCGGCCGCATCGCTTTCCTTGGGTCCACCGAGGACTGGCTGGCCTATCGGGAAACCCAAGCCGCATGACCGACGCCGTCCGCCCCCTCGCCCATGAGGACATCAGGGGCGTCGAGCTCGACGCCTGGATCGCGCGTCTGAAGCGTTCGGTCGCCGAGCGCGTCCAGGATGGCCGGGTTTTCCCCGACTTCCCTTCCGCCGAGGTCCAGCGCCAGTTCGTGGGTTCGGCCTATGAGGACGCGCTGGACGAAGCCGGCAAGTTCTACGCCTTCGCCCAGGAGAGCATGGTCGACAAGGCCTACAAGCGTTCCCCCGGCAAGGGCTATCTCGACTTCGGCTGCGGTTGGGGGCGGATCGCCCGTTTCTTCCTGCGCGACTTCTCGTCCGAGAACATGGTCGGCGTCGACATCGACCCGGACATGGTCGCCTTCTGCGCCGGCGCCAATCTGCCAGGCCAGTTCGAGACGATCGCCAATGGCCAGCCTCTGGCGTTCGATGATGGATCGTTCCGCCTGATCACCGCCTATTCGGTGTTCACCCACCTGCCGCCGCACCTGTTCCGGGCCTGGCTGGCGGAGTTGCTGCGCGTCCTGGCGCCCGGCGGCCTCCTGGTGTTCACCGTGGAGCCTCCGCGCTTCCTGGATTTCCTCGAGGCGACGGACGTCAACTCGCCGAACGCCTGGCTGGCGGCGCTGTCGGTCTACAAGGACCTTCTGCCGGGACTGCGCGAGGATCTGTCGCGCGAGGGGATCGCCTATCTCCCTTCCGGCGGCGGCGCCTATCGCGAGCGGGACGTCTATGGCGAGACGGTCGTAACGGCCAAGTTCGTCGCCAAGGAAGCCGCGCCGCACGACGGCGAGGTCGTGCGCTATGTCGACGATCCCGCCCAGTTCTGGCAGGCCGCGGTAGTGATCCGCAAGCGCCCGCCCGCGGGTCGGGGCGGTCTCCTGTCGCGTCTGCTGGCCGGGCTCACGGGCAAGGCATGACGACGCTTCCCTCCAGTCTCAAGCCCGGCCGCGACGTCTCCATCGAGGGCGTCGACGCCGAGGGACGCGTCGTGCTGGTCGGAACCGGCGACGATCCGCAGATGATCTGGACACCGACCAAGGCCGAACGTGCGGCCCTGCGCGCCGCCCGCACGGTGCGGGTCGACGTCAAGCTGGAAGCGCTCGAGGGCGAGCTGGTCGGTCCAGCGCTGTTCGCCGACTGGGGCGACGGCTTCTCCGAGGACTCCTATGCGCGGCTGAAGGCGGGGCCCGACGGCTGGTTCGCGTCGCTGCCCGCCCGCAGCCGGCAACTGCTGCGCCTTCGCCTCGATCCCTCCGAGGGCGTATGCCGCTTCACGGTGCTTGATATCGCGGTCAAGCCCGCGGGCCATCTGGGCAAGGATCCCCGTGGCTGGAAGGGCGTGGCGATCCAGGCGATCAAGCCGGCCCTGGGCCCGCTGCGCCAGCCTGTCGGCGCCGCCTGGCGAACGGGGCGCGCGGTCGTAGAACAGGTTCGCGCCCGCCGCGCCAAGAGCGCCGACGCTGGGCCGGTCCGCGCGGCCTATGCCCACGCCATCCAGGTTTCCAAGAACCTGCGCAGCCCGCACTTCGCCGCGCCGATCGCCACCCCCTTCACGCTGCCGGCCGACGCGCCGAAGGTCGTGGCCTTCTACCTGCCGCAGTTTCATCCGTTCCCGGAAAATGACGCCTGGTGGGGCAAGGGCTTCACCGAGTGGACCAACGTCTCCAAGGCCCAGCCGCAGTTCCTGGGCCACTATCAGCCGCGTCTGCCGGGCGACCTCGGCTTCTATGACCTGCGCCAGCGCGAGGTGATCGGCCAGCAGGTCGAACTGGCCAAGGGGGCAGGCGTCCACGCCTTCTGCTTCCACTACTACTGGTTCGCCGGCAAGCGGCTGCTGGAGAAGCCGATCGAGCTCTATCTGGCCGATCCGACGCTGGACCTGCCGTTCGCGCTGTGCTGGGCCAACGAGAACTGGACGCGCCGCTGGGACGGCGACGAGACCGACGTCCTGATGGCGCAGAAGCACTCGCCCGAGGACGACGAGGCCGTCTTTGAGGACATGGCCCGCTACATCCGCGATCCGCGCTACCTGCGGGTGGGCGGCAAGCCGATCCTGGTGCTCTATCGCCCCGAGATCCTGCCGGAAGCCAAGGCCACCACCGAGCGCTGGCGGGCCAAGGCGCGGGCCATGGGGCTGGGTGAGCTTCACCTGCTCTGCACGACGGCCTTCGGTTTCCAGGACTACGCCGGGCATGGCTTCGACGGGATCATCGACTTCCCGCCGCACGCGATCGTCGAGGGCGAGATCACCAAGGCGGTGACTCCGCTGCACGAGAACTTCACGGGCAAGGTCTACGACTACCCGGCGGTGGTCCGGCACAAGCTGTCGGAGCTTTCGCGGGTCGACGCGGCCTACGTGCCCGGCGTCATGCCCGGCTGGGACAACCAGGCGCGCAAGCCCTGGGCCGGCCACGCCTTCCACAACGCCGATCCCGAAAGCTATCTGACCTGGTTGTCGGGCGCGCTGACGCACGCGGTCGCTCGTCATCCGAAAGGCGAGGCGATGGTGTTCGTCAACGCCTGGAACGAGTGGGGGGAGGGCGCCTATCTGGAGCCGGATCGCTGGTTCGGTCACGGCTATCTGCACGCCACCCGCGCCGCGCTCAGCGCCTATCAGCCGCGCCTCACCGACGCCCATCCGCTGGTGGCGCAGGCCCAAGCCGCGTTCGTCAAGCGCGCCGACGCGGTGACGTTGCTGCATCTCTTCTACCCGGAACTGATCGACTGGTTCGCGGAGCGGCTGGCCGCCACGGCTGACGTTCTGGACCTGATGATCACCGTGCCGGAAACCTGGAGCGAGGCCGATCTCGCCCGCGCCCGCGCGACCTTCCCGATGGCGCACTTGGCGATCGCCGAGAACCGCGGTCGCGACATCCGGCCGTTCGTAGAGACCCTGCGCCGAGCGCGGACCCTGGGCTACTCGGTGTTCTGCAAGCTACACTCCAAGCGCTCGCCGCACCGGGCCAAAGGCGATGAATGGCGCGCCGAGCTGGTCGACGGCCTGCTGGGCGGTGAGGCGGCCGCCCTAGCGCTGCGCGCCTTCGCCCAGGACGCGAAGCTGGGTCTGCTCGCCGCGGCCGGTTCACGGTTGCGGATCGGCGATCCGGACGTGATGAACAACAATCGTCAGGACGCCGACCGCCTTGCGCGGCGGATGGGCCTGAAGCTGGCGCCCGAGACGCCCTTCTCCGCTGGCTCGATGTTCTGGGGACGGACGGAAGCTTTCGCGCCGCTCTCCGACCTGACCGACGCCGAGATCGATTTCGGGCCGGAGCTGGGCCGCGTCGACGGCACGACCGCCCATGCGATCGAGCGCCTGACCGCCGCCATCGTCGCCCGGGCCGGCTATCGCGCGAGCTTCGAACTATGAGGCGGGCCGTGAACCTCGCCCGCCGGGCCGCGCGTCGCCTGAAGGCGATGCTGCCCGATCGCCCACCGCCCGCCGGAACGCCGCTCGCGCTCGTGTTCGAGGAGGATGTGCTGCCGCGCGTTGAGAACGTGCTGATCGGGCCGTCGCCAACGAGGCCGGGCGCGATCTCCCAGGCCGTCGCCCAGGTTATTTTGGACGAGCCCGAGACCCGGGCGCTTCTGGGCGGCCGCAGCGGCGGCGTCGACGTTCCGCCCTGGGCCCATGGCGCCAACGGCGTGCTGCGTTCGCGCGTGGACCTCGTGCGTGCGCCCGATGTCTGGCACGCCCCGGCCTATGGCGCGCTGTTCAACGACCAGGGCCAGGTCTTCCACAAGGCGATCCACGAAGCCCTCTATCTGACGCCGACCCTGGGTCTGCTGCCCGGCGTGACGGTCGAGGGGGAGGGGAGCGACGCCAAGGCGATCTTCCGGCCGCCCGAGGACGTCCCGACGCTGGACCGCGCGACCGTCTTCATGGCGTGGGGCGGCCTGCATAACTACGGCCATTTCCTGATCGATTGCCTTCCGGCCTTGGCGACCGCCATCCAGGCGGGAGCGACCGAGCGGTTCCCGGCGATCGCCCCGCCGATGCTGCCCTGGCACCGGGAGCTGCTCTCGCTGATGCTGGGTCCCCAGTCCATCCCGCAGGTGATCGAAGCGCCGCTGGTGCGCATCAAGGACGCCATCTTCGCGACGGCGATGGATCACTTCCTGCACGCGCCCAACGCGCCGCTCGATTTTGTGCGCGACCGGGTCCTGTCCGCCGCGGCCGTCGACCCCGGCGCGGGCGCCAAGAAGATCTATGTCAGTCGCCTGGGATCGCTAAAGCGGATCCTGGTCAACGAGGCCGAGCTTGAGGCGGCGCTCGCTGCGCGAGGCTTCGCCATCGTCAAGCCCGAGGCCTTGTCGGTGCGCGAGCAGGTCGCGCTGTTCCATCAAGCGGACGTCATCGTCGCTCCCGCCGGCGCGGCCCTGGCCAATGTGCTGTTCTGCCGTCCCGGCGCGAAGATCATCGAGCTGCAGCCCAGCAACTTCACGGGCGTTTGGGTGCGCAACATCGCCCTGCTCGCCGGCGTCGACTGGCGCGCCTTCTTCGCGCCCTCGCCGCTCAGCGAGACCGAGGTCTATCTGGAAGGTCACCATCGGCCGAACGCCGAGTTCAGCTGGCGACTGGATCTGGAGGCGTTCCTGACCTTCCTGGACGACAGCCTCTAGCGATGGTTGCTTCGGTCGACATTTCCGACTGCGACCGGGTTTCGATGTCGGAGGCGCTGGCCGGCGCGCATCGCGCCGCGCGCGTGCCGCTCATGGCCTCCAGCGGCCGCATTCCGCCGCGACCCATGCTCTGGCCCTGCGACGGCGACCTGCTGAACGCCTTGCACGACCAGGATTCCGTGGTGGCGCCCGACATCGACCTGATGGTCGCGCATCGCGTCGTCGTCGGCGGCGGCGGCGCGCACGTCAAGCTCGACGACGTGCTGGTCTACGCCGAGGGCCCTTATCCGGCCTACATCAAGTACTGGTACGACAACGACATCACGCCGCAGGCCTGGGACTTTCGCGCGCCGGCGCGCCTCAGTCTGCCCAAGGCCTTCGTGATCACCCATTTCAACTACGTCTGGGGTCACTGGCTGACCGAGATGTACCCGAAGCTCTTCCTGATCCGGGCCCTCGTCCAGGCCGGGGTGGTCGCGCCGCTGCTGCTGCCCGCCTCGGCGCCCGCCTACATGACCCGGATCGCCCGCAGTCTCATCCCCGACCTTGAGATCGTCACCTACAACTCCCTCCACCAGGCGGTTGAGGTTGGGACGGTTCTGCTGCCGCACATGCTGCATCGGGACTACCATTTCCACGACTTCCTGCGGTGGGAGCTGGAGCGCGAAGCCCTGGCCTGGCCGCGCGCCGGCGGCTTCGACAAGCTGTTCGTCAGTCGCGGCGGCGTGCGCACGCCCGAGTCCTTCCGGGAGATGGAGAACGAGGCCGAGATCGAGGGGATCGCCCAGGAGCTGGGCCTGACGTTGCTGCGTCCCGAGACCTTGTCCTGGAGCGAGCAGGCGCGGATCTTTTCGAGAGCCGCCGTCGTCGCCGGCGAGTTCGGGTCCGGCCTGCACAACGCCCTGCTGTCGCCGCCCGGCTGTCAGGTCGTCTCCCTGAACTGGCTGGTCGAGGTGCAGTCCCGTATCGGCAACTTCCGGGGGCACGACGTCGGCTACATCCTCCCGGACGACGGCCGCGCGCGTCTGCACACGATCGAGCCCCAGAAGCAGCCGTTCAGGATCGATCCCGAGGATTTCCGCCGCAAGCTGGGCTTTGCGGTCGAGCGGGCCGAGGCGAGGGCGCCGATGGCGGGTTGGGATGACGGGCCCATCGTGGGTCCGGGGCTTCGGCTATGAAGACGCGCCTGCTCCCGCTGCTCCTGGCCCTGCTGGCCGGCGCCCCGGCCGAGGCCGCGCCCCGCGTCTCGCTGCTCAAGGCCTGCGCGACGCCCAAGGGGATCGTCTTTCAGGGCGGCGGCTATGGCGGAATCTCGGGGATCGACCACGACCCCCGCTCTGGCCTTTGGGCGTTCATCAGCGACGACAAGTCCGAGCGCGGTCCATCCCACGCCTTCCTCGGGCGGCTCGATGTCCGGCCCGGCGCGCCCTGCGGACCGATGCTGCAGACGATGATCCCCCTACGCCGTGAGGACGGGGTGACCTTCCCGGATCGCAAGGCGGGGACCGAGGCGGCCGACGGCGAGGCGATCCGCTTCGATCCCAAAAGCGAGGACCTGCTCTGGGCCACGGAAGGTGATTTCGAGCACGGCGATCCGCCGGCCATTCGGCGAATGGGCCGGGACGGGCGGCCCACCGCCCGCCTCGTTGCGCCCGACGGCCTCCGCTTTGAGCCCGGCGGCCGCACGGGCGCTCGCAAGAACGCCACCTTCGAGGGGATGTCATGGTCCGCTGACGGACAATCCCTGTGGGTCTCCATGGAAGGGCCCCTGGTCCAGGACGGTCCGATCCCTTCGGTCGCCGAGGGCGGCCTCGTCCGCCTCAGCCGTCTGGACGGTTCCGGGCGTCTCTTGGCCCAATACGCCTACCGCATCGACCCTGTGCAGGCCGGTTCGCCGGTGGGCGTGGGGGATAATGGCGTCAGCGAGATCCTCGTGCTGGACGCCCAGCGGCTGCTGGTTCTGGAACGCTCGGGGATCAAGGGCGGCGATGGCCGATACGCCTATCATGTCCGCCTCTATCTGGCGGACCTGTCGCGGGCCGAGGATGTTTCGCGGCGTCCCAGCCTGGCGGAGGGGCCCGTCCGCGCCGTCCATAAGCGGCTTCTGCTGAACTTCGACCGTCTGGGAATCCGGATCGACAACCTGGAGGCCATGGCGTGGGGGCCGCGTCAGAAGGACGGCGCGCGGACCCTGGTGCTGGCCTCGGACGACAACCATGACGCCAGCCAGATCAACCAGATCCTGGTTCTTAGCGTCAGGCCCTAGGACGTGAGCGGCTTCACACCCGCCTGGGGTTCGCACGCCCGCCAACTTGCGCTATGCACCCTGACCCGCGCGCGCCGCGGCCCGGTAGCTCAGCAGGATAGAGCAGCGCTTTCCTAAAGCGAAGGTCGGGGGTTCGAGTCCCTCCCGGGCCGCCAGCGAATGGCCTTTAAAAACAGATACTTATGCGCCATCTTCTCTGCGAAATGGCCCAGGTGATCTCGGAACAAAGCCGATCAAATCGGACGGTTCGGGACTCGAATCCCCGGAATAGTCCCGAATATTGTTCCCCTTTCATTCGTGTCGCTGGGGTGCTTCCGCCCGAGCATGGTTGATCGGGTCGCATGGCGTCTTCAACGAAAAGCGGGCCCACTGCTGGTTCAGAGTCTGAGCGGCGCGGTCGGAAGCCGGAGCCGATAGAAGACCGCCCCGCGCCGTTATGGTCGGAGTGGATCGACCCGGCAGGCTTTTCAGAAGCTCTCGACCTGCATATGCGCCGTCACGGCGACACCGGCTACAGATTGCAGAAGGCCCTTTCTGCGCTGGGGCCAACAGTGAACGTGACGACATTGAGATTGTGGGCGGCGGGGCTCGAAGACGCCCGGTGACGCTTCGAGCTTGCGAACCTTGGAGCGGATAGAGGCTCGATACGGTCTTCCTCCAGGTTACTTTCGGGTCAAGCTCCCGTCGACTGGTAAGGCAGTCGCTGGTCATCACTTACCGAACCTCAGCGCACCCGAGCGTCGTCGTCTCGCCTGGCACCTTCCTCGCGACTTTGATCGGCTGCCACGGGCTAAACAGCAAGAAATCGTCAGTTGGGTCCGTAGCGTCATAATCTCGGGATCTACAGATTATCGCCGCTATCAAGCCGGCGCAGCGCGACAACGATTTTCGGTTCGGTTCTCTAGTGCGCCTGGGCGAGTCCGAGAGAAGCCGATATCACGAGAAGATCGCGCGGAAGACCCGTTGGGCATCGTCGCCGCGCCCTATCCGCTCAATGAAGAAATGGCCGGACTGTTGGCCTTTAAAACCGCGACCCTGAGCGCTCGTGGAGTGCAGCGTTCCGGAGTTTGGGGACCTGAGACTGCATCGCTGAAGGCTGAACATCTGGGCTTGCTATTTGGGGCTCTAGTAGCGGCGCCGGCCAGCGAAATCCGCGGTGCAGGTGTTGCCCCTCACCAACTCACATTCGCGCTGCTCGCCTTCCCCTCGATCTGGGATTGGTACCTTGAGTGGCGCCGCGCCAAGCGCGGCTTCTATACAGGGTGGGAAATCGAGATGCTTATGCTCTGCGCGGCTCTCACCCGAGAGGGCGTGGGCTGGCTGAGGCAGAACCCTCAATTGGCCGAGCGGCTGACACCGATCAGCGGCTTGATATCTGAGACAGAAATCGGCGAGGCGCGCGACAATTGGAGCGCCGCGTGTGATCGGGCCCGTCGCCATGCGTTGCATCGTGCAAAGGAGCTCTCTCGAATAGCCACGGTGCATCGGGATCCTTTCGAACCCATCCTCGCAATTCTGGAATCCGACAGCCCGCTAAACGGATATCGCTTGATCACCGAAGAGATACTCCGTCGTGCGCCCAACCCGCGCCGATACCCCGTCCCGGCGGCTGAGTCCTGTCGGGCCTTCCTGATGCTTCGGTTTGGACTACACTTGGGCGTTCGACAGAAGAACTTGCGTCAGTTGCTCGTCTGTCCACGCGGCTCGATGCACTCCTCGGAACGCCGTCTCGAGACGTCAAAATGCGGCGAGCTACGATGGAACGACCGGGGGAAAGTATGGGAAGTTTTCATACCAGCCTCCGCATTCAAAAACTCAGGCTCTTCCTACTTCGGTCGGCAACCATTCTGCTTAGCCCTAAGGGACTTGGGCGGGCTGTATGAACAAATCGATATCTACTTGAATAAGCACCGGCCGCGCCTTCTCGGTGCGATGCCGGACCCCGGGACCTTCTTCGTAAAGACGGTGAAGGCGAACAGCAAAAGCGCGGCCTACGATCAGAACACGTTCTATGAAGCGTGGCGCCTCGCCATACAAAGATACGGCATTTTCAATCCATACACCGGTCGCGGAGCGGTGAAAGGTTTATTGCCTCATGGCCCTCACAACGTGCGCGATGTACTCGCCACGCACGTGCTCAAACAGACCGGCTCATACGAGCAGGCGAGTTACGCAATCCAAGATACGCCCGAGACTGTGGCCAAGCACTACGGCCGGTTTTTACCTAAGGACAAGGCCGCTCTGGCGGCTCAGATCCTCAATAAGGCTTGGGAGAACGTGTGAAAGCTACTGTCGCCCTATGGCAAGGCTAGGTGCGTGACGAGGGCCGAGATTCTGAGATTGGTTAGTCAGCCTAGGTCGGCTCTCGAATTGAGACGTGGCACCTGAGCGCAGAGCGCTGAATTCTCACGAGCCCCGCGGCGGATTCAGAAGTAAGAACCTCAAAAGCGGTAAAGTGTCATTTCTAATAATTTTCAACTTACCGCTATCGATTAAATCCCCCTCATGAACGACGCCATTAAGTTCCTTTAGGTGTTTTCCGAACTTCGTTCGAGCGGTAACGCATTCCCTCCTTGCCTCAACAGGGAAGTAGTCATCATTTTTGTTGAGCCAGTCTAGCGTTTGGCGAAATGTGGGGCGGAAGGCCTTCTTCTGCACTTCATCGAATGGGCGGCCTGCGGCGGCCTGCTCGTCAAACACGGCTTGCCTAACGCTCGCGTATTTTCCTGCCTTCTTGATATTCTCGAAGAGCGCAGCTTCGATCAGGGCGCGAAAGAGCATCGCTCCGGAGTAGCAGCGTTCGATGTCCAGATAGCGAGCCTCATACATTAGTGCGCGCACTTTCGGGTGAGTGAGCTCAACTTCGCACTCCGGGAGAAGCGTCAGCCAATTTTCGTTGTGATCGCTCGCGTTCGGCACCTCAGAACCAGTCGAGGAAGAAGCTCCGGTGCCCGCAGTTGCTCCGTCCTCTCCGGACGCACGGTCCTTCCCGGACTTGGCCTTTCCTCGAGGCTGATTGCCACCACTCTTCGCTCCAGCCTTTGAACCTGATTTACCGGCTCGATCCTTTCGGGCCTTGCGACCCTCAGTTTTGTAGGTCTCTGCGAAAGCCTGAAGCTTGTCCCGAACCTCCCGGAAAGCGGAGGAGCTTACGTCGATGGTCGACTTCTTCGTGTCCCAGGGGAGCTTGCCCGCATCTTCGGCGACGAATCTAACCCAACCGACAAATCCATAGTATTCTTGGTGCCAGCTAGCCGTCCAACCAAGTTCCGGCTCGCGAACCGCGATGCGGATGATGCGATCATTACAGACGAAATACCAACCGTACTGATCCGTCAGATCTCCGATCACATCGCGATCATAACCGCTTTCGTCTGTGAGCCTGTAGGCCTCGTGCATTCCGGCGTCTACGAAAGCCTCACCTCCATCGGGCAACTGAAAATGCGATGCCTGAATGGCCACGGGTCCAGTCCGGCGGAGGCGCGGCCCGAACCCCTTGACGGGTTCCCCCTGAACGCTAATGCGCAGCCCCTTGGCGATGTACAGTCCGTAACGCCGGGAAAGAGAGTTTAGGACTGCTTCTTTCCAACCCCCATCCGCCAGCTCCTGCCGGACGCTGCTGCTAAGATCACTGATGCAAACCAACATCTTGCGGCGGCCCGAGGTGGGAACTCGATCCGCTTGGAGTTGTCGGCTATCGTTTCCGAAGTCCTCCTCCGAAAACCGAAACTTTGCAGCAAAAGAGCCTGTGTCAGTTGAAATTGCATACGATGCGCCAAGTCTAAGCAGGGCGCGCTTGAGTCCAATACCGAAATGGCCAATCCCATATCGATGGGAAGACAGAGACCCAGTCACGAATACGCGGCTTGTTAGGGCGGCTTCTTCGACGCCGGAGCAATTGTCTAGGAGGGAAATCGAATTGGAGCCAAACCTCAATGCAATTGAGTATCCTGCGTAGCTAGACACCAAGCCGTACTTATCGAGCGATGCGCCCGCCATTGAGAGAATTCGGTCTCTGGCCGCGTCAATCGCGTTGTCGATAAGGTCGTAGAGGCTCTCAAGCGTAGTGATGTCTTTTGTCAGTACGCTTTGCAGATAGCTCGCGTCGACACCTCGATTGATGAGAATGGTCGATGCCGCAGCGCCGTTCGGATCGTCGATGTTCTTCTCTCCAGTCGATCTCAGCCACTAGCGGCAATTGCCCAATGCACAGCCGCAACCTCAACGTTGGCTCGAATGCGATAGTCGGCAGCGGAAGAGATGCTGAAAAGAAAGCCACCAACTGACCTACGCAACATAGCCTGACGGTCCGGGTACTCTTAAGTCACGACCTGCAAAAAGGCCGGATACCTCTTGTAGTGTTCACAATAGGCAGCAAGTTGCTCCTCCTCCAAGTCGAAGCCTAAACGGCGCAACGCAGCCCGTGAAGGTGGCCGCGCGGCGGGAAGGAGTCTCTGTAGGGCCCCGACTTCCTTCAGCGTTAGAGGTGGTGCCTGAATGGGTATGGTCGGAGAGCCCGGCCATGTCGGCTCATTGACCGTCGCGCGAATAGCAGGGCGCGCTCCGAGGGCGGGAAGTACACCGCCGACGGTCAGCATTGGAGCGCCATCTCGGTACGACATGTTGAATGCCGGGACGTATCCGCCCGGACGGCCTAGCTGCACCGCCTTATCGATGATGTACGCCCTAAGGGAAGTTGAGAGGGTTTCTACGATGCTCTCGGCCTCGAAATTCGACGCGCCGTAATCTTGCGAAACGGAGTCCCCCAGTAGTCCTCGGATATACGCTTCACGCACGCGTGGGCTTTTGCCCAAACTTCCAGGTGATGCATTTATCGTTATGAGCAATATCGAGTTCTCTGACGCGTGCGTCATGACTGTCACGATGTCGTTGAGCACTTCCTGGGAAAGGGATCTATCGTAGTCTAGCCATACGATCCATTGCTTGGAGCAAAGTACTTCGTTGTTTGCCAGGTTCCCCAGGACGGCGTTCGAATCGCCTTCCTCGACCTTCACACTCTTAAAGGGGGCATTGAATCGAGCTCGAGCAGCTCCTATCGCCTTATTTTCAATCGATATCATATCGGTAATGCCCAACCGCCGGTGGGCAAGAATAAAGTCAGTGAACCAGACAGAGCCGAAGCCTATGTACAGGCTTGTGCGAAGAGGTACGACGCGATCAATTTGATCCAGGCCATCAAATACGATCTGTCTTTGAATAGCTTTATTGGGCCTGAGGCTGTAATTCACAGTGTCGAAAGACGCCATCTATTCGACCTCACCCACAAGTTCACGATAGGCGTAGTCGAATGAGCGGTTTCCAACCTCTCGAGCGGATAGGCCGGGATCGCCAAAGCCTTGGGCTAGGTCACGAACGAGCCGCTGGAGCTTCGGATATTGGATCGTGATTTCTTTTACGCGGGGCGCGCTTGTTAGCGTAGGATAGCTGAGCGTCTTATTGATGGGCAGATCAAACGCGGGGACATACTTTGCCCCACCCTCCAACGACTTTGCCTCTTCGAGGGCCGATTTGCGCTTGTTCGTGTAATCGATCCAAGCCCTTGTCAGCTCGATCATTCGCCCGATCGCGCCCTTATAGACCTGCCTATCGGGGTCTATGCTTCTCTTCGTGGTAGTCAATGGCAGGTCTTCGGTCGACTTTGCAGAGAAGTGAACAATACCTATGAAGCCGCGGTACTGAGGGTGCCAACGATTTTTGCCTTCGTAGCCCCAGCCAGTGATGATCGACTTGTCGGCAGCGAGCACCAGGCGATCGTTACAAAGGACATACCATCCCGAGCGATCTTCCTTCTCCGCGTCTTCATCGGGATCGTCCGACTCAGATGGTTGCGCCGCCATGCCGGAGATCAACTCCACCCGCACGTCTCTAAAGGTAAAATCAGCTCGGAAGGGCTTAATCGTATCGCTCTGCAATATTCCAAACTCGAATGGCCTAATCGCTTTTCCGTTTACCTTAATGGTGAGGCCATGAGATATAAATCGAGAGTAATCTCGCCCAAGAAGTCTGCGCATATTATTTTCAAAACCGGGGGTGGCAAATACAGCCGCCACCTCGTCGTTTAGATCCTTAACCACGATTTCTACGCCGGGTTTCGATAGCGGATCGGATGGACCTAGATCGAAATCCCAGGTTGGTGACTTCAGCCACTCCGGGACATCGATAGTCACTTCGAATGGCTCAGGCGCTGCCCCTTTCTTTGGAGGGCGGTTCGTGCTCCGAACGGATACCTGATTCCCGAGCTTGAAAACTGCTCGCTTCATACCGATACCGTAAACGCCGATGGTATAATCCTCGGGATCGTCATCCTCACGCCGGCCGAACGTAAATGCATAGTTGATCGCATCGTCTAGCGATATGCCGCCGCAGTTATCGACAATGCTGAAGCCATCTTCGGAGAAGTGGATCTCGACCAAAAATTTAGAGAAATCTATCTTTCCGTCGATGGTAGACGCAGGAGCGCCGAGCATCGAGCGTGCGCCATCTAGCGAATTGTCTACCAGGTCTAGAATGCAGTCTTCGAGCCGAATGTCTCGCGTAATGGTACGAACGAAAAATGCCTTAGTGGGATCGGCTTTTACGCGCGTGGCTTCCATATCGATGCCCCCTACAACTTAAGCGGACAATGGCTCAGCTAGCCTCGTCGCCGCAAGCCTTCTCATTTTAATGGTACCCAAATCGGCCGTGACGAACCTCCAGGCCGCTTAACCGATGCGATGAATTTCCCGGAATCTAGATCGGTGGCGGCTCAAGAACTGCTCCGCCGGCCAATGCTGTTGGTTAGCCGGGAGAGACAAGCGATCACCGCTTGAGCGAATTAGTGCGAGGAGACCAGTTGGTAGTCCCTGCGTGCCGATGAGTATGCCGTGATCTTCGCCGATCGAGATCAAGTGACGATCGAATAGCCAGTGAAGGGTGCCTGATAGCGCGATGCCGTTTGGCACGATGTCAGGTCCACCCTCCGCTACGGAAACGATGTGGGCGCCTTGAACTTCATAGTTTCCTCCGCGGTCCTTCAGGCTAAGGCCGCTGATCGCGCACCTCCAATGATATGCCGCGCCCACAGCACGTCTGAAATTTCGATCTCTGAGCTTCTTGTTGACCAGCAGCGATATGATCGCTCTTTCCCGTTGTGCCGCTGATGAAGCGGCCAGGCGTGAAGCAAGCAGGTCGAGCTCCGCGCGGTCCAAGTCGCCCTCGCCCGGAGAATCCCATAGATTTGAGAATCCTGCCTCAACTATACTTAGGAAATCCCCATCTTCCAAAGGCCGGACGGATTTTCCGCGGAGGTATAGGCCGAGTTGTGAGACGTTTTCCAAATCTCTCAGCGCGCGCTCGGAATATCTACCTTCTCTTAACCATGGAACGGGTTTCTCGAAGGGCGAATATCGCTCAATAATCGCGTAGTAATGCTTATCCAACATTGGGTCCGGCACAATAGCCGCAATTTTAGCTGTGGCGAAATACGCGAGATTTCCACCCGCTGCGCGCGGCTGACGGAAAACAATCCAATCATCGACGCAGGCTTCCATCACAGGAAGGTATCTGGATGGAAAATGGTATCGGGAGGATATGTCGTCGTCATATGCAGACGATACTTTTGCATCTAGAACCGCCTTCACGGTACCCCCCTATTTATCTCTCCGCTTCAGAAGACCGAATACGCGACTTAACCGCTCCGATATCGTCTTGAGGTCGCGCGTCTCGCACTCCCAAATCGTCTCAACGTTCCAGCCAAGAGCTCGAAGTTGACTTGTTACGCGGCGGTCCCGCTCGATGTTAGCTTCGAATTTTGCGCCCCAGAATTCCTGCCGGGACTTGGGCATGGAGGCCTTACGACACCCCTCGTGCCTATGCCAAAAGCACCCATGAACAAAGATAGCCACCTTGTGTCGGGGGAACACCAAGTCAGGCTTTCCAGGCAGGTCGGATCGATGCAAACGAAATCGCAAGCCCATCGAGTGGGCGATTGATCTGACGCGAAGCTCCGGGGTTGTATTCTCGCTTCTGACCCGCGACATCAACCAAGATCTTCGGTCTTCAGTCAGGCGATCAACCACCGATTCTACTCCGCCGCGATATCGATGTCGGGACCAGAGGACGTGGGAGTATGATTTTCGGCGGTACTTGAACTATTATCAGTTACAATTTTCAGGCAGCTTTTTATGGCATTGAATACCGCCTCCGCCATTATTGGCGAAACGCTGTTCCCTATCATCCGGAAGCTATGCCATATTGTCGGGTGAAAGACGTGATCGTCTGGGAAGCCTTGCAGTCGCGCAGCCTCCCGTACCGTTATGACGCGGTTGAATTTCGGGTGAATGGGACGCACCGCTTGATATGATCCGCGGTCGCTACCAGTTCCGGCGCGCAGTGTTGGACATTGCCCATCTGGCTTCAATCGCGGGTGCCGCCCAACCAGATCGAACGCTCCGGGTGCGACTTCAGAGAAGCGTCGCACCACGGCAGGTGTGTGGGCGGTGGCCATGTGGCCGGTGAAGACGCAATCTTTCGCTCGCAACTTTGATGCGTAGCTGGAAGGCTCAGCTTTGCCCTCGATCTTCCAGCGATCGAAGCCCTGCAGGCTTTCAGAGGGAGTCATTTCGACAGCACTCTCTAGATCTTCAATGGCCTGCTGAACTGTCGCAGCGGGGCGGCGTAGTTTCAGCAGCTCCGCCCTGTCGAAGGTCGCTCCAATATCCTTGCGTATTCCAACTACAAATATTCTATTCCGAACCGTAGCTGCACCAAAATCAGCGGCGTTGAATACCTCCGGCTCGGAGACCTTATAGTCCTCTTGGACGCTCGCGATCGCGTCCGTGAGCAGGGGGAGGGAGTCTGAATACTTAAGGCCTCTAACATTCTCCATGATGAAGAATGCGGGTTTTACTTCCTTCACCAGGCGGAAAAAGTGACCGAGAAGGAGGCGTCGCGGATCTGACACATCGCGACGACCGATGTCGCTAAACCCCTGACAGGGGGGGCCTCCGAAAAGGCCGAACACCTCGTCACCGACTTCCGCGCGAATCTTATCGCCGGTCAGCTCTCCGACGTCCTCATGCCGCAGTTTCGTTTGGGGAAAGTTGATCTCGTACGAAGACGTCAATGTCTTATCGAGATCGTAGGCCACGGCAACTTCGAAACCAGCGGCGTGAGCACCCCGGGAAAACCCCCCTGTGCCACAAAACAGCTCAACCAGCTTCATCGCATCGTTATCCACCACCCTGGCGAGCAGTCGTCCGTCATGTTGCCGCGATTCGATAGCCTCCAGCCGCAATTTTGCGACTTCAGTCCGGGAACCGCCAAAAAGGTTCCTCTGCACCGGGAATTGGCGGAGGTCCAGAGGTATGTTTCTGAACGTCAGGCCGCTCAAAGCCAAAGTAGGCACAGATAGCCGGCGAGAGCGAAATGGAGTTGGTTAGATTGTTTGGCTAGGGGAGCGCTCTGGAGGAATCTCTCGCGGAGCGTAGCCCTAAGGTGACCGGTGGTTGATCAGCCGGACGTCGCGGGCTCCGACGGAAGCTACGATAACTTAGGGTCTACCGTGATCGTTTCGAGTCATCCGATTCAGCGCCATGGGCGCGAGCTCGGGAACATCTTTGAACTTTTGGGCAGCGACGAAAATGCCATGACGTCTGCCTTCGGCTGGTGCCTGGCACGTGCTCCCGCCTTTCTAGACGCCGTTGCACGTCGGCTGGGCGGGGGCGTTCCGGGACCGACCGCTACTATTCTGCTGCAAGAGCGGGAGCCGGGGCTTGGCATAACCGACGTCGAAATTCGCGCTCCGGGCCGTGTCGCGTGGATTTTCGAAGCCAAAGCCGGCTTTAATCTGCCGAGCGAGGCTCAGCTCATGCTCTACGCCGCGCGACTAGCTGCAAAAGATCCACAGGCGGAGCGAAAACTTGTGGTGCTCGCTCGCGCTGACCGGCGCGAACTGATCCTCAGGGCAAGAGCTCCACGGTCAGTGGCAGGCGTCCCAGTTCAGGTCTTCTCGTGGGGCGAGGTCATAGCTTGCGCACGTGAAGCCTTATCGAAAGAAGGCGCTGAAGGTCGGCGACTCCTGCGCGATCTAATCGAATATTTGGGGAAGATCCTTGGGATGCAGATTGCTAGTTCGAACGAGGTTTACGTTGTCGCTTTGAACCGAGAAACCTTCGGCGGCGGACAGACGACCTTCCTGGACGTCGTAGAAAAGTACGGACGCTACTTCCACCCTGTTGGGGATGGATGGCCGCTAAATCCGCCGAACTACCTAGGTTTTCGCTACGATGGTCGCCTGCAGTCTGTCCATCATGTTGACGGCTATGAGGTCATAACCACTTTCACGGATCACTTCCCTGGGATCACGGAGGGTGAGATCCGACCCCACTTCCTGTATACGCTCGGACCACCCATTCGCCCCTCAAGCGATGTTAGAGCCGGACCGAGCGTTCTCCGTGCCGCACGCGTACGTGCTCACATCGACCTGCTACTTACCTGCGCCACTATTACCGACGCAGTTAAGCTCAGCAAAGAGCGCGCTTCCAACTGACCATGCCGATAGCCACCGCGGCGATGTGATGGCCTAGCGAGGCTTGGTTTTGGCCTCCAACGCAAAGCAAGTTCGATCCGGATTTAGATCCAGAATCGTATGGCAAGATAAAAGCACAGGGACTTTCACTCCCTAAGTGCATCATGGTTCTGAGAAATTTTAGGGACCTACTGCTTAACGCCGGTCCCTAACTCCCCGACTTATCGAAGCCGCTGAGTGACTTAGTCGGGACCAAATGCTGTCAGCACCTGGCCAGGTCCCGGATAAGTCTCTGTTTTCACATCAGAAGCTTTTGAAACCGGGACCTTCTGTCGAAACGAGGTCCCTGAAAAACCCCAACATGATCAGCGTCATAGACCAGAAAGGTCCCGGCGCTTTTATCTCGCCGTCTGGTTTTTAGGGAGAATTCCCCTGCTCCTGCCCCCCTCCCTAGCCACCTAAACAGGCCCGCTGAGGTCGGAAGACAAGCCAGTCGCCTCGGAGGGAAAGCGCCCTGAAGCGCTTGGTGGAACGAAAGGCCGGACGGGCTGCTGAGCGTCAAGGGTGGCGCCTTTGGCGCCATCGCGGAGCGACGGCGAAGCCGCCCTTGACCCTCAGCATCCCGCCCGGCAGAGGCTCGGCAAGCGCTTCAGGGCGAGCACCGACCTTTCAGGTCCGGGCTCTTACGAGCGCAGCCGAACACCAGGGCCGCCGTTGGCGTCGGCGCTGATGAAAATGACTCCACCATCTTCCAGGACACGCTGAACTCTATCCAGGGTGCGCGAATGCATGTCGCCCTTGCCGGACTCAAACCGCTGCACGGTCGAGGGAGCTACCTCGGCTGCGGCAGCAAGGTCTCGTACCCCTAACCCCAGTGCGGTTCGAGCTAACTTCACCTGTATGGGCGTGATAATCGACACGGAAATCGCATCCTCGCGCACAGTGTGTTGACTTAGTCGGTGCTCTGTGCGCATCCTTAAGCACTCAGAACTCGATTCCGCCCGATCTTAGCATGGATCGGACCGAGCGCTCGCGCCGGGAGCCCCAGCATGTTCAAACGTGAGGACGATCCGACCTCAGTTTCCCGCCGCACCCTCCTTGGCGCCGCGGCGGCGACGCCGTTGGTCTGCACTGGCGCCGAGGCCGCTTTGCCGCCGGCTCCCGAGAGCTTGGTCGGCCTATGCGCGGGGTGGCTTAAAGCTGACTTCGAGTCCGACGCTCTGTCCCGCCGTTGGGGAGCCTTGGAGATCCTCGCGGCCTCTGGATACGACTACTTCCGTCTCGACGATAACCAGCGTCGCCGGCTCCCGATGGGGCCAGAGATGGACGCGATCGAGGTCCAGCTCGACGTGCTGTCGAAGGAACGCGACCGGCGCTTCAAGGCGATCACGGCGCTGGAGCCGCGCAACCTCCACGAGGTGGCGAGCCTCCTGGTGATCGCCGCGCGCATGGACCTCTACATGCCGGGCGACACCGCGCCGCTGATCCATCAGGCGATCATGTTCCTGTCTTCGGCTGTGTGCCCGCGCTGCGGAGAGCCCTATGTGCCGCCCAGCCTGCCGAAGACCTGACACGACGAGCGCAAACCCGCCGATCGCCTGTCTTTGTGCGCCAGCGTACGACGTGCCGCTAACGTCGGTTGATCGCTCCCGCGACACGGCCATCGTGGCGAAATGGCACGTCGATCTCAGGCGACCCCGCCGCATCCGGACCTCTTCGACCACGGCCCCGTTCTGCCACCGCAAGCCGACGCGGCCGATCGTGGGTCGCCAACCTGCACCTGCGGCGGCTTCCAAGCCTGGCGAGCAGGTGAGGGGGCATCAACGGCCGCGAAGACCCTTGGTCCAATCACCGAGCATCGCTTCGCCGAGGCCTTCAAAGATCGCGCGCTTGCTTCGGCCAAGGTCGCAGCGAAGCTGGTCGGGCTCGACGTCGATACGCTCTCGGCCATGGCCGACGCCGGCATCATCCGGGCCGTCCGCAAAGGCCGCTTGCGCAGCTACACCGAGCACGCTCTGCGCGCTTACCTGCTCGATGGCCCCGATGCGCCATCGCACGCGCCAAGCGACCGGCGCCCCAGTGAGAAGCGCCGGGTTCGCGCGATCCCGTTTTCCAAGCGCCGCGCCGCTCCCCTGTAGGGCCGCGCCATGAGCGTCTACAAGCCCGCCAAGAGCCGCTTCTACCAGTACGACTTCCAGTACAAGGGAAAGCGCTACACGGGGTCGACCAGTGTCGCGACCATGCGCAAGGCCGAGGAGGTCGAGCGCAAGGTTCGGGCCGACGTCGCACTCGGCCTCTACGACGACCAGGCCGGCATGACGCTCGACGAGGCCGCCGGACAATGGTGGGAGGAGGTCGGCAAGCACCTGCGCACGGCCCGCGACGTCGAGCGACGGCTCGAGATCCTGCTGCGCCTGATGGGACCCGAAACCCGCCTCGTCGACATCACTACCCGCAAGGTGTCGACGGCGATCGAGAAGCGCCGCAGCGAGACCTTCCAGAAGGCGCCCGACCGACCGGGCAAGCCCGCCAAGCGCTACCCCATCAAGAACGCGACAGTGAACGGCGACATCATCGGCATGCTGCGGCGGATCCTGCGGCGGGCCGAGACCATCTGGGAGGTGAAGCCCATCCCCAAGATCAGCTGGCGCGCGCTCACCCTCAAGGAGCCGGAACCGGAGGTGCGGCTCTACACCGAGGCCCAGCAACAGGCCTGGCTCGACCAATGCGACCCTGTCACCCGCACCGCGCTCAGCCTGCTGCTGACCTACGGTCTGCGGCTTGGCGAACTCTTCTTCCCCCCCTCGGCCTTCGACCCCTCAGGGCCGCGCCTGGTGATCAATAAGCGGAAGCGCGGGGCCTTGCTGCTGCCGCTGCGCCAGGACCACGCCGACGATATCGCCGCCCGGGTCGCAGTGGCGATTAATGAGGGTCTGGAGACGGTCTGGTTCGAGGAGCTGGTAATCCCGGCCGCCGGCAAGCGGGAGCGGCGGGTGATGTATATCCCGCTGACCTATGGCGGCATCCAGGCGCGCATGCGCACCGCCGCCAAGCGGGCAGGGCTCAACATGCCGCGCCTGATCCACGGCACGCGTCATCACGCCGGGACGATGATGCTGGCCAAGAGCGGAAACCTGAAGCTGGCCCAGCAGTTGCTGGGCCATGCGGACATCAAGTCGACGATGCGCTATGCTCACGCCATGGACGGGGCGCTGCGCAATGTCCTCGAGAATTTGGACCCCGTCCGCAAGTCCCCTGATAGTCCCGAACCGGTCGTTCGGCGCAGGTCCCGGAGCATTAAGTCCTGAGGGAAATATAGGGGTCTGTCTTCCCCTTCCTAAAGCTTCTGACGTTGGCGTCGGAGCTTCGCACCTCGGTGGAAAACTTCTTGGAAAACTGCCTCGACGCTGATCACCGGCCTTTCGCGCCGTGGGCACGTCAGTCGCGTCGAGTTGGATTAGCGTCACCTGCGGCGGACGCCTCAGGTCCCCAGCCATCCTCGCTCAAGGGTCGCAGTGCAGCGATTTGAGACCAACGCCAGCCACCTCACGGTTGACCCGTCTTTACTGCGCTTAACATTACCGACGCGCCCCTCCCACCTAGTCTGCCGGTCGACAACTCGATGACGGAGATGGCGCATGCACCAGTCAGATACGCGATCGCCCACGGCCCCTAACCGTTTCCTCCCGATCCCGTGCGATGTGTCTTTCGCGGCTCCCAGGGCGGCGCAACCCATCGTTGGCCCTAGCGCGATCGTCCACCCTGGTCGACAACCCAGCGAAAGATCCCCTGGACACCTTCACGATAGACGCCCGGAAGGACTGCTTCCGTGGCAGGTCAGTCGGGTGAGGGCGTACATCGACGCGGGACTTCAGGGGCGCGTGTCATTGAGCGTTGCGGCCGGCCACGCGCGTCTCAGTTCCGGCTATTTCTCGCGCTGTTTTCGTAGGTTCTTTGGCGTCACCTTCTCGCGCTATGTCGCCAGACGACGCGTCGAGCGAGCGCAAGGCCTCATGCTGGAAGACGGCCGGAAGCTCTGTCAGATCGCTCTGGCGTGCGGCTTTGCCGATCAGGCGCATTTCACGCGCACCTTCGGCAGCCTGACAGGCTGCAGTCCGGCGCGATGGCGCCGCCGGACCCTGTCGGACCGGCCAGCCGCAAGGATCTCGATGGATGTATGCGCGGGTGAGGCGGCTTCCTGGAAACCTTGAGTTTCGTTCCGCTGGCTCGTGACGCGCTCAAGCGCGGGCTAAACCACTCTGGGCGCGGGCGGCCTCTCATCGTTGCTTGGAGTATCGACCATGAATAATCGCCGCTGGACCCGCCGCCGCGCGTTGCAAGCCGCCACCGGTGCCGTGGGCGCGTTAGTCGCCACGGGGGCTGGCGGGGCGTTGGCCGCCGCGCCGCGAGCCGAGGGTTACGCCAGAGTTCCGGGTGGCAAGATCTATTGGCGAAAGTTCGGATCAGGCCGCAAGCCGCCGCTCCTGACGTTGCATGGCGGGCCAGGTTCGTCGCACCAGTACCTGCTGCCGCTGCGGAGTCTTGCTGACGATCGTCCCGTGATTTTCTACGATCAGCTCGGCTGCGGTCGGTCGGAGGCGCCCGAAGACGACGACGTCTATTCGATCCAGCGTTCGGTGGATGAGGTAGACGCCGTCCGCGCCGCCTTGGGTCTGGACCGGGTCGTGCTGCTTGGGCACTCCTGGGGGGCTCTACTGGCCGTCGAGTACCTGTGCCAAGGACGCGGCGCTGGCGTCGATCGCCTGATCCTGAGCGGCGCCATGGCCAGCATCCCCCAAGTCGTGGCTGGCTTCGAGCGCCTGTTCGCGACGATGCCGGACGGCTGGGGCGAGAAGATCCACGCCCTTGAGAAGGCCGGCAAGACGGGCGCGCCGGAGTACGCCGCGCTTGTTCAGGAGTTTTACGACACCTTCGTGCTCCGAGTTCCGCCCAGCCCGGAGGTTCTGGCCACCTTGGAGTCCTTGAGTAAGTCGCCAGCCTATCGCGTCCTCAATGGCCCCAACGAGTTCACGATCATAGGGAAGATTCGGGACTGGGATCGCCGCGCGGAACTGAAGACGATCACCCAGAGGACCTTGATCACAACCGGCGAGTTCGACGAGATCACCCTCGACTGTCATGAGACCCTTCGTGACGGCATCGCTGGCGAGACGCGTATGGCGGTCATGGCAGGGTGCTCGCACCTGACCATGAACGAGCAGCCGGCGCTATATAACGCGCTGTTGCGCGGTTTCCTGAACGAAGCCTAGACATAGCCTGGCCCGCCGTCCTCGACGCGGCGTCGGCTCGTCTCCCCGCCTCCGGCGGATCATGTTCGCGCGAGGGCTCGCCTATTGAGACCGACGCGCCACGCCCTGGTCGAGGACTGGATCGAGGCCTGTTCGCGCGGCGTTCGCGCACGATATCCGCGGCCCTGTTGAGGGCCGCGGATATCTTCGGGTCTCGTGATGAGCCTACTTGTTGAGCTTGCGATCGAGGAAGTCGTGGATCAAAGGCGCCATATCGCTCAGGCGATCTTCCAGCGCGAAGTGGCCTGAATCGAGGATGTGGATCTCGGCGTTGGGCAGGTCGCGAAGATACGGATGCGCCCCTTCCTCGGGGAAGATCTTGTCGTTTTTGCCCCAGACGATCAGCGTCGGCGGCTGGCGATCGCGGAAGAACTTCTGGAAGTCGGGATAGAACGGCACGTTGGAGCCATAGTCGCCCAGCATGTCCAATTGGATGTCGCGGTTGCCTGGCCGGTCCAGCAGAGCTTGGTCATGCACCCAGTTGTCGGGGCTGATCCGCGCGACGTCGCCCATGCCGTCGGTGTATTGGAACTTGGTGATGTCCAGCGTGACGAGGCTGTTCAGGGCGTCGCGGTTCTTCCGCGTACGATCCTTCCAGTAGACTTTGATCGGATCCCAGAATGGCGACTGCAGGCCTTCATTGTAGGCGTTGCCGTTCTGAACGATCAGACCGCTGACACGCTCGGGATGCTTCAGGGCGAGGCGGTAGCCTATCGGGGCGCCGTAATCCATGACGTACATGGCGTAGCGCTTGAGGCCTAGCTGGTTCACCAGCTTATCGATGACGTCGGCTTGATTGGCGAAAGTGTAGGAGAACTGGGTGTGGTCCGGCGCGTCGCTTTGGCCATAGCCTGGATAGTCTGGGGCGATGACCCGGTACTTGTCGGCGAGAAGCGGGATCAGGTTGCGGAACATGTGCGAAGAGGTGGGAAAGCCGTGCAGCAGCAGCACGACAGGGCCATTGGCCGGGCCGGCCTCGCGATAGAACACCTTCACGCCATCGACCATGGCGGTGCGGTAGTGGATGACAGGCGGCGCCAGTCGGCTGGAGGCGGCGTTCGGGGCCGGCGCGGCGTAGGCGTTAGGCGCGACGGCCAGGGTGGCGGCGGCGAGCGCCAGGGATGTCAGCAGGCGGGTCATGGGAGTCTCCTGAAGAATTTCGGGGAAGGGGAAGGCCGCGCCACGGCCCCGATGCGTGGCGGGGTGGCTGGCGGCGCGATGACTTGGACGGGGCGGCCGTCATGGCGATAAGTCGGCGACGTACGCGGGCATGGAGAGCATCGCCGCGCGGCTGCTCGTCGTTTCCACCGGCGTGGCCTTGAGGCGCGCGGCCTTCTCGGCGGCCAAGGCCGCGCTTGTAGGCGTGGCGGCGACCAAGGCCGCGATCATTCCAACGACGGCGTGCTTCATTGCCTTCTCCGCGGACAACCGAGCCCAAGGGTGGGCGTTGGCTAATAGCAATAGTCCGTTGGAGCCGGTCTCGGGGTTAGCCGTGGTAAAGGGCGGTCAAGGTTGGATTGGCGTGAGAATGTGAGCGGAAAAATAGATCAATATTCGCAACGTCGTAGATGAGGGTGCGGGTTTCATATTTTGGGGTCATTTGACCGGCGCGACGCTTTACCGGGATTTACTGGATCATTCGCATGCGTGGGGGAATGGTTCGGTTGCGCCGGTCGTCCTCAAGGATGCCCATCCTAGCGCGGGCCTTTCGAGGAAATTCCATGACCACGTCGCCGAAGCAAAAGTCGAGCGTCCTGCCCACCGGCGGTGGCGCGGCTCTTCTGGATCCTGAAGATGCGGTGATCCTGCTGCTGGATCACCAGTCGGGCTTGTTCCAGACCGTCAAGGACATCCCGGTGGCGGACCTCCGACGCAACGTCGAGGTGGTCGCTCGCCTCGCGACGCTGCTGAACATTCCGGTGATCACGTCCGCGTCCGAGCCGTCCGGCTCGAACGGCCCGCTGATGCCCGAGATTCACGAGATCGCGACCCATGCCGTCTACGTGCCGCGCAAGGGCGAGGTGAACGCCTGGGACAACGGCGACTTTGTCGACCAGGTCAGGGCAACGGGCCGTAGGACCTTGATCATGGCTGGCGTCTGGACCAGCGTCTGCGTGATGTTCCCGGCCCTGGACGCCGTCGCGGCCGGCTATGACGTTTACGCCGTCATCGACGCCTCCGGCGATCCCAGCGAGATGGCTTCGCGGACCAGCCTCGCCCGCTTCGTCCAGGGCGGGGTCAAGCCGACCTCGGCCAACGCCCTGCTTAGCGAGTTGCACCGCACCTGGGCGCGTCCCGAAGCTGCTGAACTGGCCAAGCTCTACGGCCTAGCGGCTCCCAACTACGCCGCGGTGATGGAGAGTTTTCAGAAGGCTCAAGCGGTGGCTAGGGCCAGCGCCTAAGGTTCAACATCATCCCTGGCGGAGGGGGAAACCCAACACCGCCGGGGCCCGGGGAATCCTCGATGTCGAAACACATTCCCTTCGAGACAGCCTTGAGGCGCGCCGAAGTCGGCGACGTCTCGATCTTCTACCGCGAGGCTGGAAGCCGTGAGCATCCGACGGTTCTTCTGCTGCATGGGTTTCCAGCTTCGTCTCACCAGTTTCGCCACCTGATCCCAGCTCTTGCGGATTGCTGTCACATGATTGCTCCGGACCTCCCGGGCTTTGGCTTCTCGACCGCTCCGGAGGATTTCAACTACAGCTTCGACAGCCTGGCCAAGACCATCGAAGCCTTCACCGATGCGATCGGGCTTACCCGCTATGCCATCTATGTTTTCGATTACGGCGCGCCGGTGGGGCTTCGCCTGGCCTTGGCGCGACCGGGCGCCATTACGGCGATCGTTTCGCAGAACGGCAACGCCTACGAGGAGGGGCTCAGCGATGGATGGGCCCAGACCAAGGCCTATTGGGCCAACCCGTCGCCGACCAATCGCGAGGTCATGCGCGGGATGCTCACTCTGGAGGCGACGCGTTGGCAATACACCCACGGCGCGCGGGATGAGACCCAAGTGGCTCCGGAAGCCTACTGGCTGGACTACGCTCTTATGTCGCGGCCGGGCAACGCGGACATCCAGCTAGACCTGATCGCGAGCTATGCGAGTAATATCGGGCTCTATCCGCGCATCCATCAGTATTTCCGCGAACGTCAGCCCCCGCTCCTGGCGGTTTGGGGCGCAAACGATCCCTTTTTCCTACCAGCTGGCGCGGAGGCCTTCAGGCGGGACCTGCCCAAGGCGGAGGTGCATTTTTTGGATGCGGGGCATTTTGCTCTGGAAACCCATGGGCGCGAGATCGCGGACCTCATGCGCGCTTTCCTGGGGCGTCACCTGGCCTAGGCGGCGCCAACCATCGGACTACCGCGCGTCCAGCAGGGCCTTGGCCCGAACCAGGTCTCCGGATCCGAATCCTTCACTGAAGCGCCCGTAGGCGCTGTCGAGCGCGTCTTCCGCTTCAGTGTCGCCGCCCTGAGCGCGCGTCAGCTTGACCAGAGATATCGCCGCGCGAATCTCCCAGGCCAGCGTCCCGTCGCGGCGAGCGAGGTCAATGGACCGCCGGTAGCAGTCGGCGGCCTGTCGCCAACGAGGCGGATCTTGCCAGCGTATGACATTGCCCTTGATGCGGATCACCTCGGGGATGACCACGATCTGTCCGGTGGCTTCGCAGAGCGCGATGGCTTCATCGATCGCCGCCAGACCCTCCCTCAAGTCGCTCTGGCGCGCGACAGCCTCGCCGTAGTTGGTCAGCAGATGTGGATAATACATGCGCGAGCCGCGCTCGCGCATGGTCAATAGCACCAGGCGCATTTCGGCCAGATCCACGAGCTGGCCCATGTAGAGCTTCCATCGCGCATGCTGGCCCGCGAGGACCGTCCCGCGCCAGAAAGTGATGCCATGCTTGGCCGCGTGATCCATGCCCTCGGTCATCTGGCGCCGCGCCGTTGCATAGTCGCGCAGGTGTAGAGAGAGCGTGGCCGATTGAAATCGGGCGAAACAGTAGGACCAGGCATAGTGGGAGGCTTCCGCCTCCTCCATCATGCGGTGCGCGGTCGTCTTGGCCTGGTCCGCTAGCCCCTGCAGCCACAGCACATGGATCATGCTGACCTGCGCCAGCAGGCGCTGGTTAAACGCGAAGCGTTCATCGTCGAAACGGGTGTAGTCGCGCCGTTCTCGGTTCAGGGCCTTGTCCAGATGACGCCGCGCGCCGTCGAGATCGCCGAGCCATTCCAGCGCCGCCCCCGCGCCGACATCGGCGCTGACGTCGGCGGCCTCGGCGTTCTCGCCCGCGATGGCGCGCATTCTGTCGGCGAGCGCCAGCACGGCGTTGGAGTCTCCTGTCCAAAGCTCGTACTCGGAAAGACCTCGGAGACACTCCAGCTGCCGCGCCGTATCCCCCAGCGACACGGCGATCGCCAAGGCTGACTCCAGGGCGACCTTCGCCTCCGGCAGGGTTCCTTGGATATCGAGGAGGGTGGAGGCCAAGGTCTGCTGAAGAACCATCTCCTGCGATGGCGTGCGATGTATGGCGAAGCGATCGTCCAAGGCCCGGGCGACGGCGGCGCGACATTCTTCCGCCAGGGAAAGTCGCTTCCAGAGCGGGATCGCCGCGATCGTCAGCTTGACGCCCAACTCCGCGGAAAAGGGCGCGGTGAACGCCCATCTCGACGCCGTGCGGATCTCGTCCAGCGCATGCGCATGACGGGCTATCCATTCCATCTGCGCAAGCCGGCGTCCTTCCAGCATCGCGTGCTCGGCCATGGCCAATGCCCGCTCGGCGTGACGACGCCTGACGACATCGACCTCGCCGCTAGCGGCCAGCTTGTTTAGCGCGTGGCTCCTCGTGGCGTCCCAGAGGCGATATTCGACGCCATCATCGCGGATGTCGGCGCTGATCAGCGACTTGTCCACGAGACTGGCCAGCCCCTCGAGAACCTCGGTTCGCCCGATGGTCTCGTCCTCGGCGACGGCGCAGCCGGACTCCAAGTCGAACCCGCCCGCGAACGTCGACAATCGCCGCATGACGGCGCGCTCTTTCTCGGACAAGAGCCGGTAGCTCCACTCGATCGTCGCCAGCAAGGTCTGGTGGCGGGGTGGGCCTCCGCGCCGCGCCAGGTCCAGGCCGAGATGGTCGTCCAGTTGCCGCAGGACGCCTCGAATTCCGAATGTGGCGACCCGTGTCGCGACCAGTTCAATGGCCAACGCGTGGCCATCGAGCTTTCGGCAGATCTCCGCCACCGCTCGCGCGTCATCGTCGCGCAGGCTGAAGGTTTCGAGCTGATCCGTCGCCCGCTGGGTAAAGAGCTGAACCGACGCGAAGGTTAGGGCGTGTCTCGCGTCCAAGTCGGGCCAAGCCGGCGGCGCCTCCAGCCCGCCGAGGCGCCGAACCCGCTCGCCCTCGAGCCGCAGTTGCTCGCGCGTGGTGACCAGGATGCGGACTCCGGACGCGGCCGCGAGGATCGTCCCTGCGCAATGGGCGACCTGGCCGATCAGATGCTCACAGCTGTCCAGCACGATCAGCATCCGGCGTTCGCGAAGGTGCTCGCAGAGTGTCGCCAGCACATTGGGAGAATCCGCCATCATGCCAACGACGGTGGCGATAGCGCTGGCGACCAATTCAGCGTCTTCAAGGGGCGAAAGATCAACGAGCCAGACGCCGTCCCGATAGGCGTCGATCATGCTCTCGGCGACAGCGATCGCAACGGTCGTCTTGCCAATGCCGCCTGGACCAACGATCGAGACGAGCCGGGAAGTATCCAGATCGCGGCCAATCATCTCGATCGCGCCCGCCCTTCCAAAAATGCGCGAGACGCCCAGCGGGAGGTTGTGGAGCCGGGGCGGCGAGGGCGCTGGCGGTGTCGTCGGCGCCGCCGAGGTTGAAGCGCTGACCGGGGCGATGAAACGGTACCCGCGGCCGATGACCGTGGCGATGTACCGCGCCGCGCCAACATCGTCGCCGAGCGCTTTTCTCAAGCCACCCATGTTGACCTTGAGATTGCACTCTTCAACGAAGACATTGGGCCACGCGCGCTGCATCAACTGACGCTTGCTGACAACTTCGCCAGGACGTTCAACAAGCGCCGCCAGCAAGTCCAGCGCGCGCCCGCCGATGCGCACCGCCACCCCGTCCTTCAGCAGCAGCTGACGGTCCGGAAGGAATAGGAAGCCGTCGAACGCGAACGACTGCGAAACTCGCGCCGACAGGGTCGTCTCGGTCATTGGTGTTCGCCGTTGGAAGCTGGCGCCTTCGTTCGAGTGGGTCGACGAATGATGGTGCTTGAGGCGCCTGGCCGCTGTCCACCGCCCGGGTTTTTCCAGCGTGCTCAGGTCCGGACCGCTAAGAACCTTCATTCTTTGGCGTCGGGGGCGGCCAGTCGCGGTCGCTCGCGCCGGAACGCTGTTCTCAGCTTCGAGCGCCTGGAACCGTTCGTGAACCGGTTGAACGGCGCGGGAGGCTTCGGCCTCGGTGAGGCGAGGCATGATATGCCGTGGGCAGGTCCAATAGAACGCCGCCGCTCAAGGCGGCCGATCCGGTTCTGACGATCTTCATCGTGTTGTCCCATCGGTTAAAGGCCGCCCCTACGGCGCTACAATGAGCGTCCGCTGGCTTGAACGAAAGCGATGTTCTGCGACTATGGGCTGAGCGCCCGCCCGGATTGGGATATCCGCACAGCCGTCTCGCGGCTGGCTAGGCAGGGCCCCGTCTCGATGAATGGCTGTCGAAGAGGGGATTGATGGCGGGGATCGTGATGCTGTGTCGTCTTGGGCCTATCGCGCTCCTGGCGGTTCAGGCGTTCGTATCGTCGGCGCTGGCCCAGCACGCCGTACCAATCGCGACGGAGCCATCTCCGTCGCGACCATCAGATTACGATGAAATCCTAGTGCTCGCTCAAGGACGTCTGCAGCGCCTGCGGGACGTTCCGATTTCAGCCTCGGTTGTGGGCGGCGTCGATATCCAGAGCTGGAACCTCAACGACCTGACGGCGATCACCGCATCGGTTCCAGGCGTGCGCGTTTCGCCGGGGCCGGGCGCGGACCATGTCCATATTCGTGGGGTCGGTTCGGGCGAGAACGCGGGGTTCGAACAGTCCGTCTCCACCTTCGTCGACGGTGCTTATCGTGGCCGGGGCAGGGCCATTCGCGCCTCGCTCTTCGACGTCGAGCGGGTAGAGGTGCTCAAGGGGCCGCAAACCACATTCTTCGGCAACAACGCGATCGCCGGGGCCTTCAATATCGTGACCCGGAAGCCGGCTCGCGAAGCCCAATATGATGCAACCGCGCTCTATGCGCCCACCGATGGCGAATATGCGCTCGAAGCGGCGATCAGCACCCCCGTCAGTCCCACGCTCTCGGTCCGGCTTGCGGGAAAATTGTCCGGCATGGACGGTTACACCCGGAACGCGGTGAACGGCGAACTCGGCCCCCATCTGCGCGATTTCGTGGGCCGCGTATCGGTTCGCCGGGAACCAAGCCCGATCTGGGAACTCGACGCCCGGGTCGACTATGGCCGCAACCGCGATACCGAGCAGAGCCAGTACCAGCTGGTCAACTGTCCGCCGCCAGCCGCGTTCGGAAATCCGATCGGCGTATGCGCCAATCAACAGGCCGCAAGCGGCGGCGCGCTCGACGACCGGCTGGACTACGACGCCAGCGTCTTGCCGAGCTTCTTCGACTACGACTTTGTCGAAGCGTCGATGACCAATCGATGGAGGATCGGGGGCGCGAACCTCAAGTGGATCTCAAGCTACTTTCGCCACGATTTCTCGCAGATGAACACGGTGTTTCCCGTCGACTATCCTGGGATCGCCAACACCCCATTCGTTCACAACGTGTTCAACGGAGAGGTGGCCCGCTCCGTTTCGAATGAAGTCCGCCTGGAATCCGAAGGTGGCGGTGTTTTGAAATGGATGATCGGCGCCTACTACGCGCACGGCGAGTTAAGCGCCGATTTGCTTTCCGGCAGCTATTTCGCGCCGCTCGGATTGCTTGGCGCGCCTTATTTCGACGCGGAAACGCCGTTCGCAAACCTAGGGGCGCTCGAGGAGTCCGCGGAGACGAAGTCGGCCTTCGCGTCCGCATCGGTCCGGCTGTCCGACGCTGTTCGGCTCAATCTCGGCGCTCGATACACCCGGGTCAGCAAGCAAACCGAGCGCAGTCTCGTGTTTGGCTCCGCGTTTCCCACGGCGACGTTCGATACGTTCGTTCCGGCGCCCGACGCCGTGCAGCTTCAGATCGCGGACGGTCTCGACGCGGAGATCGGGCCTTTCGACAAGCCCAGCCGCGTCGACGACAAATTCATGCCGTCCGCCAGCGTGCAATATGACGTGACCCCGCGGGTCATGGCCTACGTGTCCTACGCGAATGGCTTTAAGGCGGGCGGCTATGCGCTCAACAGCGTCGGGAACATGTTCGACGCCGAAACAGTCAATGCCTATGAGATCGGAATCAAGGGGACAGCCCGCGACCGGACCGTCTCGTTCAATCTCGCGGCCTATCGCAGCGACTACGACAATCTGCAGGAATCCACGGCCGACTTCCGCGTGGACGGCTCGATCATCTTCCTGGTGAAGAACGTCGCGACCTCGCGCTCGCAAGGCGTCGATCTCAGTGCGAGCGCGCGCGCGAGCCGGTGGTTCACCCTGCGCGCCGACATCGGCTATCTCGACGCGGTCTATCGCTCTTTCACCGACGGTCCATGCACGTCCTACCAGCAACTGACTCGGCCGGCCCCGTGCATCCAGGACCTGTCGGGCAAGCGAAAAGCGTTCGCTCCGACATGGAGTGGCGGCATCGGCGCGACGCTCACCGCACCCGTCGGCAATATCAAGCTCCGGGCCGATCCGTTGGTTTACTTCACGTCGAGCTACTACGGCCAGGCAACCGCGGACCGTGAACTGCTGCAGAAGGCGTATGCGAAATTCGATCTGCGCATCGCCGCCGCCCCCGTCGATGGGAGATGGGAAATCGCGCTGATCGGCCGGAACCTGACCGACAAGGCGACCGCCAGCTATCGCAATTCGCTCCCCACCTCGCCCGGCTCCAGCTTCGCGCTCGTCGAGCGTCCTCGCTCGTTCGCGATCCAGGTCCTGGCAAGGCGTTGACGCCCAGCCCGCGATGTTCGCGACCGCCACAAAAAGGGGCTGTCACGTTAATCGCGGCAGGTCAGAGAGGCTGAATACTTAACCGCCTCAGGCGGTAGCCGCCGCCCAAGCGGCGTTGGCATCGGCGCGTAAGCGCCGAAGCGTCGGGCGGCTGGCTTCGACGCCGCGTTCAGCCAGCAGATCCTCCACGTCTCGCAGGCTCAGGCTGAAGCGGAAATAGAGCCATATCGCGTGCCGAATGATCTCGGGCGGAAAGCGATGACGCTTGAACGAAAGGCGCTTCATGACGGGGCTCCGGGTTCGAGGACAGCGTTAGCTTGTCGAGTGGGGCTTCCGGGCCAGCGTTAAGTGGTGGCCCCAAGTTGGCGAATTTGCCGCTTCGTTCCATTTCAATGGGTTAGCCGGACGGTGTTAAGCGGTCCCAACAGTTGCAACCTAACGCTGGGATTGGCCAAGTTGCAGCGACAGCCGATGAGGAAGTCGCCCGGGACGTAGGCGCTGGCGCACCTGGCTCGTCTTCTCCCGCTGATAGAAAACGGGCGCGCCCACGATGGGATCTGGCCTGATCAATGACGGCTCGAAAGCTTACGGCAATCGTTTGCCAACGTGATCTCTTTCTTCTACACCGACCGTGCTGGAGCGCGCCGTCCTCCAGCCGGCCAGGAGAGCGCATGTCCAGTGTCATTCCTTCAGCGGTCAGTTCGGAGTGGGCTGCGCCAGATCGCTGGGCGACGGCCGACGTGGCGCGAATTGGCCTTCAAGACGTCAGCGCGGCGCCGCTGATCGTCGAGAAGGACATCGTCCGCGTCGCGGCCGACCTCGACATCTGGGACGCCTGGCCTGTTCAGATTCAATCCGGCGCGCCCATGGCGTTTGAAGGCGGAATGACGCTTTGGATGGCCCTGGCGTCGCCGCGCTTCGAGGATCCCGACGCTCGCCATGGCCACGCGAGGATCCATCTACTTCGGCGCGACGCCATGGGCTGGTCGGACCTCGGTCCGGCGATGCCGGACGGCTTCTCTCCGGGCAGTCGAGAATGGTCCGGTTCGGCCGTGCTGGACGCCGACGAGCGCTCTCTGACCCTGTATTTCACCGCCACGGGCCGGCGCGGCGAGGCGACCCTGACGTTCGAGCAGAGGCTGTTCAGCGCGCGCGCCACCCTCGAGATCGCCGCTGATCGTCCGAGGTTCTCCGGCTGGCGGGACTTGCGCGAGATCGTCGAGCGCGACCCCGCCCATTACATGGCCAGCGACGGCGGCGTGGGCGTTGTCGGGACCATCAAGGCTTTCCGCGATCCGGCCTATTTCCATGATCCCCGCCACGGCGGCCACTACCTGTTCTTCGCCGGGTCGGCGGCCAATGGCGCCGAGTTCAATGGAGTGATCGGCGCGGCGGTGTCTTCTTCGGGCGTCGCGGACGATTGGCGTCTCGCGCCGCCGCTGATCGATGCGACCGAGGTCAACAACGAGTTGGAGCGGCCCCATGTCGTCGTGGCGGACGGCCTCTACTACATGTTCTGGTCGACCCAGACCCACGTCTTCGCGCCCGGCCTTCGCCAAGCGCCGACGGGGCTCTACGGCATGGTCTCCGATCGTCTGAGCCACGGTTGGCGGCCCCTGAACGGCACGGGCCTGGTCTTCGCCAACCCTAAAGCCGCGCCGCGCCAGGCCTATAGCTGGCTGGTGCTGCCGGACCTGTCGGTGATCAGCTTCATCGACGACTGGGGGCGCGCCGCCGAGGCGACCGGCTCGCGGCGCTTTGGCGCCACCTTCGCGCCGACGCTGCGTCTAAGCCTGCGGGGCGACCAGGCCAAGCTGCAGGGCTAGGGCGCGACCGGCTCCGGTTTGGCGAGGCCAGGTCGTCGCCGCAATCGATTGTCCAAAGACGCGCTCAAGCGCGCTGCACCGGGAGGAAAACGTGAAGTACGCCATTCTGGCCCTGGCCGTGGGGATGACCACGCTGCAGGCGACCGCCGCGCTCTGCGCCCCAGCGTCCGCGTCCTTGCGAGCGGGCGCGGCCCGTATCGACATAACGCCGGCCAAGACCCAGCTTCCGAAGGGGTATGACGGGATCAATGATCCGATCTACGCGCGCGCCGCGGTGCTCGAGCATGACGGCCGGAAGGCGGCCCTGGTCACGGTGGATATCGGCGCCATGTCCGACGCCACCTGGATGGCGGTGGCGCGGGGCGCGCAGAGCCTGGGCATCCCATCGGCCAACCTGATGTTGACCGCCACCCATTCCCACAGCGTTCCGCGCGCCATCCCGCAACTCGATGAGAAGATCATCGAGGCCCTGCGTCAGGCCGAGGCCAAGCTGCGGCCGGCGACGATCGCCTACGGCCAGGGTGTCTCTCACATCAATATTAACCGGAACATCATCGATCCGAAGACCCGTCGGTGGTGGGAGGGGCCCAACTACGAGGGGCCATCGGACAAGACGGTGGCGGTGATCAGTATCGCCTCGGCTTCTGGCGAGCCGATCGCCGTGTACTACAACTACGCGGTCCACGCGGTGGTGAACGGCCAGTTGGACCAGGTCAGCGGGGATATCCCCGGCGCGGCCTCCCGCTACATCGAAGACTCGCTCGGTGACGGCGCGGTGGCGATCTGGAGCGAAGGCGCTGCGGGCGACCAGAATCCGATTTTCTTCCAGCAGACCTACGACCTGCGGAACATCCGCATCGCCGAATACGCCAAGCGGGGCGAGGACATCAGCAACGCCATGCCGCCGGGTGGCGTGGGGCTCGACAGGAACGATCCGCGGGTCGCTCGGCTGATGGCGCAGCAGCGGCAGATGGTCCAGTCGATGGGGCAACTCCTGGGGGAGGAGGTCTTGCGCGTCGGACGCGACGAGCTCGACCGCCCGGAGGTCGTTCCGCGGATCTTTGGCGCGACCAAGACGGTGGTCTGTCCGGGGCGCGTGCGGACCGACACAGGCCGGGCCGGCTATCCGGGGACCTATGTCGATGGGCCAGAGGCTCCGATCCGTCTGAGCTTGCTCAGGATCGGCGGGATCGAGATCGCCGGGGTGAACGCCGAGGTGTTCAACCCGATCGCCCTGCGTTTCAAGGCTCGGAGCGGCTCAAGCCGGACGATGATGGCGACCCTGACCAACGGCTTAGCGCCGACGGGCTATATTCCTCATGACGAGGCCTTTGGGCAGCACACCTTCGAAGTCGTGTCGTCCCGGCTCAAGCCGGGGTGCGCGGAGACCGCGATCATTGAGGGGCTGCTGGACCTCGAACAGGCGTCGGAATCGAACTAACTCAACCGGTAAGGGCTTTGGCGCGGCGGCCTTGACGAACAAGCGGCCTTGCCGTCCGCTGAGCCGCTTACCGTCTTTCATCGAGGTTGCCTTGCCCCCGAAGACTAGGCCCGGCTCCAAGACAGCCGGCGCCAGACCTCAGAATATCCAGGAACTGGCCAAGATCGCCGGCGTGTCGACGGCGACTGTGTCGCGCGCCCTGACGGGCGCCGGCCATCTGTCGTCGGCGACGCGCGAGCGCATTCAAAAGCTGGCCGCCGAACTGCAGTTCAAGCCCAGCATGACCGCCCGTAATCTGAGGATCGGGCGGACGGGCGCCATCGGCGTGGTGGTGCCGCTCGGCCACGAGCGCACTCAGCACCTATCCGACCCCTTCTTCATGACCCTGATCAGTCACGTCGCCGACCGGCTCGCCGACCATGGTTATGACGTGCTCCTCAGCCGCGTCGTCCCCACGGACGGTAACTGGCTGGACCGCATCGCCCAATCAGGCCGCGTCGACGGCATCATCGTCATCGGTCAGTCCGATCAGGCGCTGGTTCTCGACGAGGCGGCCAAGTCCTACAGGCCGATGGTCGTCTGGGGCTCGCGGATCGAGGGGCACGCCTATCACACCGTCGGCAGCGACAACCGTCTCGGCGGGCGGCTGGCGACGGAACACCTGCTGGCCCAGGGCTGTCGAAAACTGGCCTTCTTTGGCGATTCCAACGTGCCCGAGGTTGAAGAGCGCCTGACCGGCTTCCGGGAAGCGATCAAGGCCGCGGGCGAGGGGGTGGCGGGCGCCCTGCTGCCGGTGCATTTCGTGCCGGACATGGCCCTGGCGACCATCTCCGAATATCTCGGCGTCGCCGACGGCGTCGACGGCATTTTCGCCGCGTCCGACACCATCGCCATGATGACGATTCAAGCCTTGGCGGAGCGCGGTCGCGCGGTGCCCTCGGACGTCAAGGTTGTCGGCTTCGACGATCTGGAGATCGCGCGTCACACCCTGCCGCCCCTGACGTCGATCCGCCAGGATCTGGGCAAGGGCGCCGAGGCGCTGGTCGACACGCTTCTGGCGCTTATGCGTGATGAAGACGCGCCGTCGGTGCTTCTGACGCCGACCCTGACCCCACGGGCCTCCTCGGCTCCAGGCGCGTAGGCTCTTCGAACGGAGAAGCGAGGTCCCGGTCTCGCCCGCAAGCTTTCGCGTCGCGGACTTGTCGGAGGCGTTCGTCGACAGACAGATCGGCAATCGATTGTCGATCCGTCGTGGCTTTGTGCCGCCCTGCTAGGCCCGCGCGGCGTAGGTCGAGCCTAATTCGAGATTTATGGGGATGTAGCCGAGGTTTTGCCTCGCCTTCGGTAGTGGGGCACGAGTCTGGTTGACCGGCAATCGTTTGCGGGCCACTGTGCTTTCAGTCGCCAAGCAGCGCCTTCAACGGGGCTCGGGCGTAACTCCCGCCAACGACGAGCGGGGGAAGAGCGAAGCAACGCGCTAGGCGTTGGGGAGGTTGAGGGAATGCAAAATCTGAAGTGGCTCGCGGTCAGCGCGGCGGCCTTAATGACGTGCGCGCCTTTGGGCGTCGCGCAGGCGCAACAATCCTCGAGCGCGGAGGAGGGCGGTCAAAAGACCTCCCCGGAGGCGACTGACGCCGTCCAGGAGGTGGTCGTCACCGCGTCCAAGACCGGCGGGCAGGCGCTCCAGACGGTGCCCATGGCGATCCAGGCCTTTTCGGGCGAGGAGCTGAAAGCGCGCAACATCGCCACCGTCGGCGACCTGGTTTCGACGATCCCTGGGGCCTTCGAAGGCTTTCGGCAGTCGGTCGGCTCTCGCTTCTACAATCTTCGGGGCAGCGTCACGCAGAACGGCGACTCGCCGCTGGGCTACTATCTCGACGACGTTCCCTTCATCGTCACGAACTTCGGCATCGCGCCGCCCGTGCGGTTCATCGACATGGATCGCGTGGAGGTGCTGCGCGGACCACAAGGCACGCTTTACGGCCAAGGGTCCTCGGGCGGGGTATTCATCTTCCACACCCGCGACCCCAACCTCAGCGACATCGAATACGCCGCCGAAAGCGAGGGGTCGCGCACGGTCGGGGCCGAAGGGTTCAACTACGGCGTTTCCGGCGCGGTCTCGGTTCCCATCGTTAAGGACCGCCTGGCGATCCGCATTAGCGGCGGCACGTCGCGCGATGCGGGGTGGGCTGACGCGTACTACGGTCCCTATGACGGCACGCCCGACCAGAAGGGCGTCAACAAGGCGAAGAACGACGACCTGCGTCTGGTCGCCTTGCTGCGTCCCAGCGACAACGTCGAGATCCGCGCTCAGTACTGGCATTTCCAGCCCCGCCAGGACTTCACGGGCTTCACGGCTTCGGTCAAGCCGCCCTATTTCGAGAACACCGCGGGTCAGCAAGGCTTCTCGAATGGGGATTTCAAGCTCTGGAGCCTTGCGGCCAAGGTCGACTTCGACGGGTTCTCGCTGACCAGCGCGACCAGCAATCTGGAGGGTGATTTCGGGATCAAAATCCCGCTGTCCCCGTCCGGATCGTTCTCAAGCCGCTTCCTGCCCAAGATGTTCGCCCAGGAGCTCCGCGTGAACTCCACGACCTCCGGGCCCTTGCACTGGGTCGCCGGGGCTTCCTACCAAGACGGCGAAGGTCCGCAGATCAACGCGCTGGTTCTACCCACCGCCAACATCAACGCCAGCAACAATACGCTGACCAAGAACTACGCGTTCTTTGGAGAGGTGAGCTACGATCTGATGGGCGGCAAGCTGGTGCCCCTGGTCGGGCTCCGGACCTATCATGACGATCGCTCGTTCGCGGACGGGACCGCCAAGGTCCCCACCAAGGCCAGCGTCAACACCTGGCGCCTGAACCTGGCCTATCTGCCCAACGACAATCTGACGATGTTCGTCTCGGCCGCCACGGGGTTCCGCCCGGGCATCGTGCAGTCCCGCGTCCAGGTCGAATCCCTAACCCTGGCCGGGGTGCCGGTCTCGGTGGCCCTCGATCCCGAAGAGTCCAAGAACTACGAGTTTGGCCTCAAGTGGCGTAGCGACGATCGGGCCTGGACCGTCGGGGTCAATCTCTATCAGCTACAGTACACCAACCTTCAGACCTCGGTGACCGGCGGCATCAACGGCGTGAACGGCTTCGCCAACTTCGGCGACGCGACCACGAAGGGCGTCGATCTGGAGCTGCACTGGCGCACGCCGATCAGGGGGCTGGCTCTGGGTTTCGTGGGCAACTTCAACGACAGCAAGTACGACAGCGTCAATCCCGTCGTCGCCGCCGCCCAGCCCTTGCTTCGCCCCGGCGCGCGCTTGATCAATACGCTGGATCAAAACTATCGCATCGACATCAACTACAGCCGCGACCTGGCGAACGATCTGGAAGGGTTCGGCAATCTGGCGCTGAGCCACAGCGGCGACCGCCTGCAGACCAACGGGTTTCCGACCCGCCCCTACGACCAGCTCAGCGCGACGATCGGGGTGCGGCGCGGAGCGTGGGAGTTCGCGTTCGTCGGCAACAATCTGGCTGATGAGCGGGGCCCGACCTTCGTTGGCACCAATGGGCCGTTGTCGGGCTCCGGCCCAACGCCGCGAACCCTCGGCTTCCGCCTCCGTGTGGCGTCACGCTAGCGCGACAGGCGGTGAAGGGGATGGGCGCGAAGTCAAGGCGCTCATCCCCTTCAGCCGGGTTCAGCCTACGTCAGGCCGCGTTGCGTGGCCTGGGACAATCCCTTATCAAAAAGACGGGCAAACGATTGCCGCGAGCCGACCGCCCGAAGACGGTGGCGGCGCGCCCTGGGAGGAGTTCTGGATATGCCGCGATCCATCCTGGGGGCGGAGTTGATCGCCGAGCCAAGCGGGCCCGCCGACCTTTCGCACGTCGATCCCGAATTGCGCGCCGCGGCGCTTCAGGTGCTGAGCGAGCCCTCCGCGCCCATGACCCGCGCCAACCTGGCTGCGATCCGCGCGCTGTGGGTTCCGCCCCCGCTGCTCCAGGCGCCCGAGGTTCGGCTCCTGACGGTCCCAGGACGGCGTGGCGATCCGGGCGTGCCCGTCGAGCTGATCGGCGCCGCGCCGAAGGGCCAGCTCCGCCCGGCGATCCTGCATATCCACGGTGGCGGCTTCGTCTCGGGGAGGGCGCGGAACCTGACCGCCTTCTGCCAGCAGTTGGCTTCCGAGTTCGACTGCGTCGTGGTCAATGTCGACTATCGTCTGGCGCCCGAGACGCCCTATCCGGGGCCGGTCGAGGACAACTACGCCGCGCTGGCCTGGCTTCACCGCGAGGCTCCGCGCCTGGGCGTAGATCCCGCTCGGATCGTCGTGATGGGCGAGAGCGCCGGCGGAGGGCACGCGGCCATCCTGACCCTTCTGGCGCGCGATCGCGGCGAGATTCCGGTGCGCGGCCAGATCCTGCTCTATCCGATGCTGGATGATCGCACCGGCGCGACACGCATGCCGCCGCCGCACGTGGGAACCATCGGCTGGAACGCCGCCGCCAATCGCTTCGGCTGGGAGAGCTTCCTGGGTGGCGAGGCGGGCGGCGCTCGCGCGCCGGCCGGCGCCTCGCCCGCGCGCGTGGCCGATCTCTCGAGACTGCCGCCGACCTTCATCGGCGTGGGCGACATCGATCTGTTCGTCGAGGAGAACTTCGATTTCGCCCGGCGATTGGTGCTGGCCGGCGTGCCGACAGAGCTGGTGGTCGTTCCCGGCGCCTTCCACGCCTTCGATTTCGTCGCGCCCGAAGCCCGCGTCTCGCGCGACTTCACGCGGGCCTGGAAGGCCGCCCTCAAGACCGCCTTCACGGCCTGACGGGGACTTGGACTTGAACACCTCGAGAGCCTTCATGAGCATGATGACGCAAGGCCGTCTGGCGATGTCGCGGCGCTTCGTTCTGGGCGCGGGTTTGGCCGTTGTCGGCGCGGGCCCGGCGCTCGCTGATCGCAAGCCCCTCGTCCCGCCGCCCGCGCTGGGCCCTTTGCCCGCCAGCTGGCTGAGCGCCGAGGTCATCCCGCTCTGGCCGGGGGCGCCGCCGAACGGCCCGTTCAAGGCCCAGCCGGTTCCCGCCGGCTTTCCCCCCGGCTTCTTCCGCAATGTCGCCAAGCCGTCGCTGCATGTGTTCCGGCCGGCCCAGAGCAACGGCAAGGCGATCCTGGTCGCTCCCGGCGGCGCCTATAGCTTCGTCGTCGGCACCCATGAGGGCGCGGCGGTCGCCGAGGCGCTCGCCGCGCGGGGTTACACCGTCTTTGTCCTGATCTACCGACTTCCGGCCGAGGGCTGGAGCGGCTTCTCGGACGTTCCTCTTCAGGACGCTCAGCGCGCCATGCGGCTCATCCGCGCCCAGGCGGCCCGGTTCGGCTTCGAGCCTGAGCAGGTCGCGGCTCTAGGTTTCTCGGCGGGGGGGCACCTGATCGCCTCGCTGGCGACCGATCACGCCGAGACCCTCTATCCCGCGAGCGATGCGGCGGACGCGCTCAGCGCCCGGCCTGCGGCGGTCGGGCTGATCTACCCGGTGATCACGTTGGAGCTCCCCGACACCAACCCTCAGACGCGCCTGTCGCTGCTGGGGGCTTCGCCCAGCGCCGATCAGGTCGCGCGCCGCTCACCCCAGCGACATGTCTCGGCCCGGACGCCGCCGTGTTTCCTGACCCATGCCTTGGACGACACCGCCGTTCCTCCAGAAAACAGCCTGATGATGCTGGACGCCCTCCGTAAGGCCGGGGTCCGCGCCGAGGCGCATTTGCTGGAGGAGGGCGGACACGGCTTTGGCCTGGGATCGCCCAACGCGCCCGACGGCCTGTGGCTGGACCTGTTCGACCGCTGGCTCCAGCGCACCCTCGCCGGGTGAGGTCCGCCTCCTGCCGCGAGCCCTCGCCCGCAAAACAAGATGATCGAGACGCGGTGGTCGCGTCCACGGAGAGACCAGGATGCAAGACGCGCTGAAGCCCAGGCTGCCTTGGCTTCGTATCGTGGAGATGAACCTCGGCTTCCTGGGGCTGCAGTTCAGCTTTGGCCTGCAGCAGTCCAACATGGCGCCGATCTACTCCTACCTGGGAGCCCGCGAGGCCGATATTCCGCTTCTGCAGCTGGCCGGTCCGGTGACGGGTCTGCTGGTCCAGCCGATCATCGGCGCGATGAGCGACCGCACCGCCTCGCGCTGGGGACGGCGGACGCCCTACTTCGTGTTCGGGGCGGTGCTGTGCGCCATCGGCCTGTTTTTCATGCCGCTTTCGCCGACCATCCTGGCGGCGGTCAGCCTGCTGTGGATCCTCGACGCCGGCAACAACATCACCATGGAGCCCTATCGGGCCTATGTCAGCGACCGACTGTCGACCGAGCAGCGGCGCTTCGGCTTTCTGTCGCAGAGCGCCTTCACCGGGCTTGGCCAGATGCTGGCCTATCTGGCGCCGACCTTCATGGTCAACATCATCGGCTTCGACATCAACGCCGTCGACGCCCACAATATTCCGGTGATCACGCGACTGGCGTTCACCGTCGGAGCGGTGCTCTCGCTGACGACGATCCTCTGGTCGATCTTCCGTGTGCCGGAGCTGCCCTTGAGCGAGGACCAGAGGGAGAGGCTTAAGGCTCTGCCGCTGACGGTCACCGCGACCCTGCGCGAAATCTGGGACGCCATCGTCACCATGCCGACGACGATGCGCAGGCTGGCCTGGATGAGCCTTTTCCAGTGGTACGCGATGTTCGGCTACTGGAATTACGTGATCTATTCGATCAGCCGGTCGGTGTACGACGAGGCCAATCCGCTGTCGGAGAACTTCCGTCGGGCCGTTCTGGACAACGGCCAGGTGGGCGGCTTCTACAACGGCGTGGCCTTCGTCGCCGCCTTCGCCATGGTGCCGTTCACGCGGCGGTACGGCGCGCCCGTGATGCACGCCTTCTGCCTGCTGGCGGCCGGCCTTGGCATGTTCGCCATTCCACATGTCGCCGACAAGGCCTGGCTGTTCCTCCCGGCGATCGGGGTCGGATTGGGCTGGGCCAGCATCATGGGCAACCCCTACATCATCCTGTCCGAGAGCATCCCGCCCGAGCGAACCGGGGTCTATATGGGCATCTTCAACATGATGATCGTCACGCCGATGCTGCTCAACGCCGTGACCATGCCCCTGTACTTCGACAGCCTGCTGGGCGGCGATCCGCGCCGTGTTCTGATGCTGTGCGGCGTGCTGATGGGAGCCGCGGCGCTCTGCGTGCTGTGGGCGGGGCGCTCGACGGGGCCGACCGCGAGCGCGAAGCAGGCCGCCGTCTAGCCCCGCGGGCGGAGCAGGAACGCGAGCGCCTCGTCCAGGCGCTCGCGCCAGGCGCCCTCGTCATGGCTGGCGCCGCCGTAGGCGCGGACGCTCAGGTCCACGCCTTCCACATAGCCCAGCGCGAGGAGCGCGCTGACCAGGGCCGCGTGCGCCTGCGGATAGAACCGATCGATACTCAGCGTGCCGCGATCCAGCCAGAGGCGGTGCGAGCCCGCGCGCGGCATATGGCGCTGGGCGAAGAGGCCGACAGCCTTCGCGACGTCCTTGGAGAAACCTTCCGGCAGGCGCTCGGTCTCGGTCACGGGCAACAGGCTGAAGTGGGCCGACAGCAGGGCCGCGCCGGCGAAGATGTCCGGATGGCGCGCGAGCAGTTCGCTGGCCACGACAGCGCCCATCGACGAGCCGGCGATGAAGGTGGTTTCGCGCTGAGGTCGGGTCGGGAAGGTCGCGTCGATGAGCGGCTTGATTTCCTCGACCAGCATCCGGGCGTAGGCCGCCGATTTCGGCGCCCCGGGCCACGCGTCGAGGACGGCTTGACGAGCCGGAGAGGAAAGTTGGTCGAGGAGCAGCGCCGGGGCGTATTCGGCGAACCGGTCCTTGGTGCAGGCCACGCCCACGACGAGGGTCGGCGCGACCTGACCGGCGTCGATCAGCCGTGACAGGCTGGCGTCGGCCTCCCAGGCCACGCCGAACGGCACCAGCCGGGCTTCGAACAGGTTCTGGCCGTCCTGCATGTAGAGCACGGGCAGGGGGCCGTCCTCGTCCGCCCCATCAGGCCTCCACACATAGAGATCGCGCGCCGCAAGGTGGCGGGAGGCGAAGTCGCGAAGGACGTAAAGCTGACCGCGCCCCGACGGCGCGGTCAGTTGGATCCAACCCTTCGGCGCGCCTTTCAGCGCGCCTGGCTTGGCCTTAGACATCGGTGGGCTCCTGTCCTGGAAACCCGCTCAGCGGCCCAGGTGCTTGTCGAAGAACTTCAGCATCACGTCGTAGGCCTGCCGCGATTCTGGAACGTCCGCGTTGTAGAAGAAGCCATGGAAGAGGCCCTCCCAGACATGCAGGTCGGCCTCGACGCCCAGGCGGACGAGCTGGGTGTGAGTGTAGACCGTCGAGCTCAGCTCGAAGCCACGCGTGGCGGTGATCAGGAGCGTCGGCGGGAACTGGCTCAGCACGGCGTCCGACGCGGTCGGCGACACCAGCGGGTCCTTGATGCTCGCGCCGGCCAGATAGGGCATGCCCGAACTATCGGAGGCCGGGCGCACGGGCGGCCAGGGCGCGGGCGGACGCGCGTCGCCCAACGGGCCGGTGAAGAAGTCCGCGTCGCCGCCAAAGCCCGAGGACGACAAGGTCGCGCCCGCGCAGAAGATGCCGATCGCGCCGGGCTTTGGCAGGCCGTGCGCCTGGAACCATGCGACCGACATGCCTGTCAGCATGCCGCCGGCGGAACAGCCATAGATGCCGATGTTCTGGGCCGGATAGGTCTTCAGAAGCTCGCGATAGACCGCGGCCACGTCTTCGCTGGCGGCGGGGAAGCGGTGCTCCGGGCCTTGGCGGTAGTCGACCGCGACAACGCGAACGCGTCCCAGACTGGTCAGGGGCAGCGACTCAAGCTCGCCGCAGCCCTGGAAGCATCCCATGAACCCGCCACCGTGCAGATTGATCAGGACGCGGTTGCGGTTCTCGGGCGCTACGCCTGCCTTGGGGGTGTAGTCGTAGACGTGCACGCCCCCGATCTTGGTGTCGACCCTCTCGTGGGGAAACAGCACACGCTGCCGGGCCAGGTACGGCTCCATGAAGACTGGAACCCCGTCCTTCTGCACCAGCAGTTCCGGCTGCTGCATCTGGCGCAGGTGCTCGGCCATGTAGGCCTTTCCCTCGGGCGAAAGCAGACTTGAGACCGGAACGCTCATGGCCGGGGCGTGGACCGTGCCGTCGGGATCGACCTTCACCGGCGACGGCTTGCGATCCTGGGCCGAGGCGGCGCCGGCCGCCAGAGCGCAGAGAGCGATCATCATCGCCTTGGCCACACCGCGTCCGCGCGCGTTTCGCGTTTCCATCTCGTTTTCTCCCTATGGCTGGCTGTTAGCCGCCTAGCCCTGTTTTGCTGCGCGCCGCAGCCTTGGCTGGGGCGAACTAGAGCGTCTTGGGTAATCGATTGCAAGTTCCTTCTCTAGAGGGGTTGCAATCGATTGCTTTTTCAGGGATCACTTGGTGCAAGAACCGAAGTGTTCGGAGTCGGGGAGGCCGGTTTGACTGTATCGAGACGCGATCTGCACGCGATGATGCTGGGCGCGGCGTTCGCCGCGGGCGCCGGCCAGTCCTTGGCGGCCGCCGTGGGCGAGGGCGGCGAGGATATCCTGGCCCGCGTCGACCCGGAATTGCGCGAGGGCGCTCGCGCCCTGCTGGCTAGGCCCTCTCCGGAGTGGACCCTGCCCGAGCTCAAGGCCTTGAGGGCGCGGATTCCGCCGCCCCCCGCGCCCTTGGCGAGTCCTCCAGTGGAGCGCCGCGTCATTCCGGGCGCTCCCGGCGGGCCGGACGTATCGGTCCAGGTGATCGGCGCCGGCCCTCGCGGCAAGGCGCGGCCGGCGCTGCTGCACATCCATGGCGGTGGCTTCATCCTGGGACGCGCCGAGGACTCCACGCCTCTGTGCCAGACGATCGCCGCGGAGATGGATTGTCTCGTGGTCAATGTGGAATACCGGCTTTGCCCGGAGACGCCTTTCCCGGGACCGGTCGAGGACTGCTACGCGGCCCTGGCGTGGGTGCATCGCAACGCAGATGCCCTGGGCGTCGATCGCGATCGCATCGCGGTGATGGGCGAGAGCGCCGGCGGCGGCCTGGCGGCGATGGTCGCCATCGCCGCGCGCGACCGCCGCGAAGTCCAGCTGCGCTATCAAGTCCTGATCTATCCCATGCTCGACGATCGGACCGGTAGCACGCGCCGCGTCCCGCCGTTCATCGGCAGTATCGGCTGGGACGAGGCTGGCAACCGGTTTGGATGGACGAGCTTCCTGGGGGCGCCCGCCGGCCAGGGGCAGCCGCCCCACGGCGCCGTGCCGGCCCGGCTCTCCGACCTTCGCGGCCTGGCGCCGGCCTTCATCGGCGTCGGCGCCATCGACCTCTTCGTCGAAGAGGATCTGGAGTACGCCCGGCGCCTGGTCCTCGCGGGCGTGCCGACCCAGTTTCACCTCACGCCGGGCGCGTATCACGGCTTTGATTTCATCGCGCCACAGTCGCGCCCGTCCAAGGCGTTCACCGCCGCCTGGATGAGCGGGTTGCGCGCCGCCTTCGCCTGACGCGGACGCGGCGGGCGAAGCAGTTCACGCGGAAATCTACGCCACTGAAAGTGGCAATCGATTGCGGTTTTGACGCTAAACAATAAGAAGGGGAGGTATCGTCGTGAGAAAAACTTCATTCCACGCGGGTTCGCGTTCGGCGCTTTGGCGCGGCGTGAGCCTGGCGGCGTTGGCGGGTCTGTCTTTCGCCGCCAGCGGGCCGGCCCTGGCCCAACAGGCGCAGGGCGAGACGACCGAGTCAGAAAAGCTCGACGAGGTGGTCGTCACCGCGCTCAAGGGCGGGTCCCAGGTCATCGCGCGCGCGCCCGTCGCCATTCAGGCCTTCTCGGACAAGGTCCTGACCGAGCGCGGCGTTCGAGACGGCGCGGACCTGATCCAGATGATCCCCGGCGCGTCGCAGGCGCAGGAGATCGGCGCGGGCTATCGAATCTTTTCGTTCCGGGGCTCCGGCGCCGGCGGTCCGGTCGGCGACGGCATGATCGGCTACTATCTGGACGACACCCCCTTTGGTGTCCCCAACAACCAGGCCGCCCCGCCCCTCCAGTATTTCGACATCGAGCGGGTGGAAGTTCTGCGCGGGCCGCAGGGCACGCTGTACGGCTCGGGCTCGATGGGCGGCGCCATCATCTATCGCACCAAGAGCCCCAGTCTCAGCCGCATGGGCTTCACCGCCGAAAGCGAACTGTCGGGCACGCGCGACGCGGGCGATCCCAACTATCGCGTGGCGGGAGCGGTCTCGATCCCGATCATCGAAGACAAGTTGGGCCTGCGCGTCAGCGGCGGCTACGACAAGCGGGCGGGCTATAACGACATCTACCAGGGCGCCCCCACGGGCACGCCCTACAAGACCGACGCCAACGGCGTGGTCGCCAAGAACCTTCAGGCGGTGCTGCTGTGGAAGCCCACCGACCGCTCGACCGTGCGGCTGCGGGCCTGGCGGTTCAGCACCGATCAGGACTATCTGAACGTCATGAACTCGGTGGATCCGCCCTATGCGGCCTACCAGGGCACGGTCAGCGGCTATGATCGCCGGCGCGCGAACTACTATTCCGGGACGATCACCCACGAGTTCGACGGTCTGACCCTGACGAACGCCACCTCCTATCAGAAGTCGCTGCCGGGCGGCTTTGGCGTGGCCCTGAATCTCGGCGCGCCGCTGGGTATTGGCACGCTGATCAACGGCGGTGACGCCCACAGTTTCGTCAACGAGTTCCGGCTCGCGACCTCGGGCGACGGCCCGCTGCACTGGGTGGGCGGCGCCTTCTACCAGAAGGCCCGGGGCCTCTATACCTTCTCCCTGGACTTCCCCAGCCTGAAGCTCGGCGGCAGCACCATCACCCGCACCGAGAACGCCTCGGTGTTCTCGGAAATCAGCTACGACCTGATGGACGGCAAGCTGGTGCCGCTGTTTGGCCTTCGCTACTTCAAGGACGATCGTTCGTCGGAATCGGTGACGAACGGCGAGCTGATCACCAGCCAAGCCAAACCGGACGCCCTGACCTGGCGGGCGAACCTGGCCTATTACCCGACCGACAAGTGGATGCTGTTCTTCAACGCGGGCACCGGGTTCCGGAGCGGGATCCTGCAGTCGCAGGCCCAAGCCAACGCGGTGATCGCCGACGGCGTGCCGACCAGTATCTCGTTGACGCCCGACAAGCTGCGGAACATCGAAATCGGAGCCAAGGGCAAGCTGTTCGACGACAGGCTGCATCTGTCGATCAGCGCCTACGACATCAAGTACACGAACCTTCAGAGCGCCTTCAACACGTCGATCGGGCTCTCGGCCTTCGCCAATCTTGGCGACGCCAAGACCAAAGGCATCGATATCGAGGCGTCGTGGGACACCCCCGTCAAGGGGCTCAACTTGACCCTGATCGGCAACGTCAACACCTCGGAGTTCACCAACGTCATCCCCGCCTTCGCCGCCGCCAATCCGCGTAACGGCGACGGTGAGGACCTGTTCAACACGCCGCCCTACAACTGGCGTCTGGACGTGAACTATCAGAAGAGCGTCGGGCTCTACGACGTGTTCGCCAACGCCTCCGCCACCGCTGTCGGCCGGGCGCGCAACAGCGACGCCACCGTCAATACGCTCGATCCCTATCAGCTCTATCGCGCCAGCGTCGGGGTTCGAAAGGGCGCCTACGAGGTCAAGCTGTTCGGCGAGAACCTCTCGGACGAGCGTGGCCCCACCGCCGCGAACGGCCCAACCTTGCTGGCGGGGCCGCGCCCGCGAACCATCGGCGTGAACCTCAGCCTCGACTTCAACTAGGCCCGACCGAGCGGGCGGCGGGGCGAAGGTCCCGCCGCCTGACGATTCCCCGAACTGAGGGGGCCGCGCGCCGCTCGTGGGATCGAGAGGCCGACGCGGTTCATTCCCCGCGCGGGGGGAGCCCCTGCTGCTTCCCCCGCGACTTCTTTTCTCCAAACCGAACGCGCCGCCCTGTGGCGTCGCGATGGCCTGGGAGGGTTTGACCGTGAGCGGCTTGTTCGATGATCGTCGCGCCTTCGGCGTGGGCCGCCGGTCCGTTCTCGCGTGCGCGGGCCTGATCGCGGGCGTCCAAGGCGCGGCGGCGGGCTCGGCCGCGGCCGCCACCAAGTCCGCGCCATTCAGCCTGGCCGCCGGCGGCGCCCTGGCCCAGGCTTCGACCGCCGCCGGCCGCGTGGCGGGCTATGTTCGCGGCGGGATTTTCACCTTCAAGGGCGTGCCCTACGCCGGTCCGACCGGCGGGGAAAACCGTTTTCTGCCGCCGCGCGCGCCGGAGCCCTGGAAGGGCGTCCGCAGCGCTCGCCACTATGGCCCAATCTGCCCCCAGGATCAGGGAACAGGCCGCCTCAACGATGAGGAAGCCTTCGTCTTTCAATGGAACGACGCCGTCCAGAGCGAAGACTGCCTGAGGCTCAATGTCTGGACGCCGGGCCTTGAGGGCTCCGGACGACGGCCGGTCATGGTGTGGCTCCACGGGGGCGGCTTCGCGGCCGGCTCCGGCCATGATCTGCCGGCGTTCGATGGCGAGAACCTCGCGCGCCGGGGGGACGTGGTGGTCGTGACGCTCAATCACCGCCTGAACGTTCTGGGCTATCTGGACCTGTCCCACTGCGATGAGCGGTTCGCCCAGTCTGGCAACGTCGGCATGCTCGACATCGTCGCCGCCTTGGCGTGGGTTCGCGACAACATCGCCCAGTTCGGTGGGGATCCCGACCGGGTTCTGATCTTCGGTCAGTCCGGGGGAGGGGCTAAGGTCTCGACTCTGATGGGCATGCCCGCCGCCCGCGGTCTCTTTCACCGCGCCATCGTCATGAGCGGCTCCTTCAGCCGCGCCGTCTCCCAGGAGAAGGCGCGCCGCCTGACCGATCTGACCCTGGCTGAACTGGGCCTCTCGACTTCGGACGTCGCTCGTCTCCAGACCCTGCCGCACGCGCGCCTTCTGGAGGCGGGGCAACGGGTCCGGGCGCGGGTCAACAAGCCGTTCGACGGCTTCGTCGACGCCCGCCTTATCCCCGATCACCTCGACTTCGCGCCCGTGGTCGACGGGGCCATCCTGCCGACCTGTCCCTTCCATCCGGACGCGCCGGCGATTTCCGCCGACGTGCCGCTGATGGTCGGCACGACGCTCAACGAGTTTGTCCACGGGATCAACCACCCCGAGGTCGAGGCGATGAGCTTGGCGGAGCTGACGGCGCGGGCTGAGCGCTTCCTGCCCGGAAAGGGCGCGAGCCTCGTGGCGGCCTTCCGCCAGCGGACGCCTGACGCCAGCCCCTTCGATCTGTGGTCTCGCATCGCCACCGCGCCGATCCGTAAGGCCGCGGTCGATCAGGCGGCGACCAAGGCCCGTCAGGGCGGAGCGCCGGCCTATCTGTACGGGTTCAACTGGCGCTCGCCGGTGCTGGATGGCCGGCCACGGGCGTTCCACTGCCTGGATATTCCGTTCGCCTTCGCCAACACCGACCGCTGTGACTCCATGACCGGCGGGGGGCAGGACGCCCGCGCGTTGAGCGCCCAGGTGGCCGACGCCTTCGTGGCCTTCGCCCGGAGCGGCGATCCCAACCACGCCGGCCTGCCGCGTTGGCGTCCGGTGACGCGGGAAGGGGCCGCCACGCTCATCTTCGACGCTAAGACCCGGTTCGATCCGGATCCCGACGCCATCGAGCGCGCGGCGATCGCGTGAGGGGCTGCGACGTTTTCTTGAGGGAGAGGCAATGACCTACGGGGGCGTGGAAATCGGCGGAACGAAGGTCGTGATCGCCTTCGGCTCGGGGCCGGAAGACCTCGGCGAGCGCGTACGCATCCCGACCACGACGCCGGAAGAGACGATCGACGCCATCGTCGGCGTGCTGGAGGCCCGGCGCGGGAGTCTCGGCCTCGACGCCGTCGGCGTGGCGACGTTCGGGCCGGTGCGGCTGGATCCGAAGGCCCCCGACTATGGCCACATTCTCCCGACGCCGAAGCCGGGCTGGTCGGGCGCCGACATCCTGGGCCCCTTGAGGCGGCTGGGGGTCCCGATCGGCCTGGACACCGACGTCAATGGCGCGGCTCTTGGCGAGGGGCGCTGGGGCGCCTGCGCGGGCCTCGACGACTACGCCTATGTGACGGTGGGGACGGGGGTTGGCGTCGGCGTGGTCGTCAATGGCGCGCCGGTGCACGGAGCGTTGCACCCCGAGCTCGGCCATCTGCCCGTGCGTCGCGATCCGGCCCTGGATCCGTTCGCGGGGTCTTGTCCCTTTCACGGCGACTGTCTGGAAGGTTTGGTCAGCGGGCCTGCGCTCGCCGCCCGCGCCGGGCGTCCCGGGGAGGCGCTTGCGGCCGACGATCCCGTCTGGGGCCTGGTCGGAGACTATCTGGCGCAGATGGCCGCCACGCTCACCTATACTGTCGCTCCCCGTCGGATCGTGCTGGGAGGCGGTGTCGGTCAGACTCCTCGCGTCCTGTCCCGCGTCCGCGAGCGCTTGGTGTTCTGGCTTGGCGGTTATCTGCCGGCGCTTCAGAACTCCCAAGCCATTGAGGCCTATCTTGTAGCCCCGGCGCTCCGCGAGAATTCTGGTGTTCTGGGCGCGATCGTCCTGGCGCGCGAAGCTCTGCGGGCGTCTTGACCGCACGCGGCGCGGGTGGGCCCTCAAGGCGGAACGGGCTGTCACGTTGATCGCGCCCGGCGGCAAGCCGGTTGGAGCACCTTGCGCCACTCGAGCGCAAGGTGCTGGTTCGCCGTCGGCGGAACGGCCGAGCTTGGGCGGTCTAGCCTAGTTGAAGGTCACGTCGTCCAGCTCGAACCATAGCTTCCGGCCAGCCGGGCGCGAGCCGCCGACCCCTACCTCGAGCAGGTCTGCGCCCGTCCAGGCGCCGTCACCCTTGCCCGCGCGGGCGAAGGCCGAGAACGGCACGGTGACCTTGGTCCAGGTCGGTTGGCCCGTCACCTTGGCGGTCCAGGGACCCGAGACGGTGTTGATGGTCACCACATAGGGACCGCCGTCGCCGCGGATCTCGAAGCTGACGCCCTTGAAGGCGCTGGCGTCGACGGGCCGCACCGAGCCCCGGCTGAGCGGCAGCAGGACGCCCGCGTCCGGCTCGGCCTTGATCGCCATCTTGGCCGCGACGCTGAGCACCAAGTCGCCATCGCCCTTGTCGATGACCTGGGCGACTTCCATGCTGCGGTCGCGGCCGCCATCGAAGTCGTTGAGGCGCAGGGTGTCGAGACTGGTGCGGCCGTCGGCGCGTTGGAAGTCGTCGATCAGCGCCGTGGCCTTCCGCGCGGGCAGGGTCGGCTTGTCGTTGGCGGGCGAGCGGACCGCGCCCTGACCGAAGGCGACCTGGCCGTCGATGAACACGCGATCGACCTTGCGGACGTCCTCGATGCGGGTCCAGGGCGTCCCGGCGATCAGGACCAGATCGGCGCGCTTGCCCTTCTCCAGGGTGCCGCGGTCGGCCAGCAGGTTCATGGCGCGCGCGCTGGTGGCCGTGCCGGCGATCAGCGCCTCGGCGGGCGTCAGCCCGGCCTGCACCAGCAGTTCCATCTCGCGCAGGGTCGAGGCGCCATGGACCGTGCCCGGCATGCCCGCGTCCGTGCCGAGCGCGATCGGGACGCCGGCGTCCTTCAGGGTCTTCACGTTGGCTAGGGCGTAGCCGAACTTGCGTGCGGACTGCTTGGCGCGAGGGCTATCCGGATCGGCGGGCGGCTTCTGGCCTGGCTTGACCGGCTCGTAGACCGCCAGGGTCGGCGCATAGAAGGTGCCGTTGGCCTTCAGCTTGGCGACGGTCTCGGCGTCGATCGGCCTGTCCTGCAGGCTGTGGGCGATGATGTCCACGCCGGCGTCCGCGGCCACGGCGCCACGGTCCGTCGTCACCGTGTGCGACAGGACCTTGAGGTTTTGCTTATGGGCCGCCTCGGTCAGGGCCTTCAGCGTCCAGCCGTCCATGCTGGTGTTGTCGGGCGCCGAGCCATAGCGCCAGCCGTCGGTGAAGGCCTTGATGGCGTCGGGGCGGTAGGGGGCCAGGCCTTCGACGGCGGCTCGGGCGCCTTCGGGCGTGTCGACCCAGCGGGTCGTCGCCTCGTCGGCCCAGTCGGCGCCATGGCCGCCGGGCGTGCTGATCCGGGCGATGAAATTGACGTGCGGCGCGGTCAGGGTCGAAAGCCATTCGCGACGCGGCGCGAACGACTCCGGCTGCTGGTGGAAGTCGTTCACCGTCGTAACGCCGGCCGCGACATAGGCGTCGGCGATCTTCGGAGTGATGGCGGGCGCGCCGGCAGGGGTCCAATGGGTGTGGACGTCGAAGAAGCCTGGCAGCAGGGCCTCGCCCTTCGCGTCGATGACCTGTGCGCCCTTCGGCGGGCGGACGTTGGGGCCGATCTCGGCGATGCGTCCGTCCTGGATGACAAGCGCGCCTTTGTACGGCGCCGCGCTGACGCCGTCGAAGATCTGGGCGTTGACGATCGCCAGGGTCGACGGGGCGGCCTGGGCGCCGAGCGGCAGCAGCGCGCCGGCCGCGAGGCTCGCGACCAGGGCCCGTCGGGACAGAGCCTGGAACGGCCGGAAGTGAGCGGTCATGGGCGGGTTTCCTTCTGGGGTACGCATTACAAGTTCGAGCCCGGGGCGCAGAACCAGCAGTCCTCGCCGCCGATCGGCATGCCGGGCGGCAGGGTCTCGACGGCGCCCGAACGGGGCGCGGCCAAGGCTTGGCGCGCGGCGGGGTCGTCGCTGAGCAGGGCGCGCGACAGCATCGACGCCTGATCGGCCTCCGCGCCACGTCCCTGGTATTCGGCCAGGGTCTTGGCGAAAGCGCGCAGGCTCGCGTCGATCTGGGCGGCCGCCGTGGGCGACAGCGCCTTTTCGCCGAGGACATCCACGAGGTCGCCGACGATGCGCGCGCGGATCCGCCGGCGCAGGTCGCCCAAACGTCCGTCGGCCTGCGCGCCGCCGGGCGCGACGCTGGCCAGCAGGCGAGTGGTCAGCTCGGCGACGTCCAGCTGAGCGGGGTCTCGCCGATTCTGCTCGACCACCCGGTTCAGGCGGGCGGGGTTGAGCAGCAACGACACCGTCTGGTCCGCCGCCATTTCCGCCGCCGTGGGCAGGTCGAACACCGACGATCCGGCGGTCGGGAAGATCTCGATATCGTAGGCCTTGTCGCGCGCGCCGGACTGGCCCGAAGACAGCAGCGCCAGCAGCCCGTCGGGAAGATCGAGCGTCGCCGGGTCGGTGGTCTTGAGCAGCGCCTCCAGCGCCCGTCGCTGCTCCGCCGCCGGCGTGACCGTCGCCACCTCGTGGCCGTCGCCGCGCACGGCGTAGGCGTAATCCACCCCGCCCACCAGCTTGACGGCCGCTTCGACCTGATAGCGGTGGAACAGATAGATCGGGACGAGCACCCGCTTGAGATCCGCCGCCGGGGCGCCCTTGGGCAGGGCGCCGAGACCAAAGCGGCTGAGCGCTATCCTGCGCACGGCCAAGACGTGATCGAGTTCGGCGACGGCGTCTGGGCCATTGTCCCACAGGGCGCCATACGGCTGCCCCGTCGCTCCACCGCGCGCGTCGGCGTCGGTGACGAAACGCATGCCCTTGGCCTGGGCGTCACGCGCCAGCCGGTCTAGCCGCGCGGCCTCGTTGGCGCCCGGCGCGCCTTCGGAATAGAGCCAGTTGATCGCAAAGCGGTCCCAGGCCCCGACGCCCTTGGCGTAAGCGTCGGAGAGGTCCAGACGATCGCCCGCGATCTTCACCGCCGGCGCCGGGTAGTCCATCACCGAGGCGCGGCCATAGGTGCTGGCGGCGAAGTTGTGCGCCAGGCCCAGCGCGTGGCCGATCTCGTGGACCGACAGCTGACGGATGCGGGCGAGCGAGACGTTGATCGGGTCGTCCGGACCGCCCTTGCCGGTCTTGTCGGCCCCGACCAGTCCCTCGAAAATCATGCGGTCCTGGCGGACGCGCAGCGATCCCAGTTGCACCACGCCGCGGACGATCTCGCCCGTGCGGGGATCGACCACGGTCGTGCCGGTCGACCAGCCGCGCGTCTGGCGGTGGATCCAGTTGACGACGTTGTAGCGCGCGTCCATCGGATCGACGCCTTCGGGCAGGACCTCCACGCGGAAGGCGTCGATGAAGCCCGCCTCTTCGAAGGCCTTCGCCCACCAGCGACCGCCCTCGATCAGGGCGCTGCGCATCGGCTCGGGCGCGCCGCGATCGACGTAGAACACGATCGGCGTCTTGACCCGCGAGCGCGCCGCGCCGGGATCGGTTTTTTCCAGCCGGAAACGGCGGACCAGCCGCTGGACGGTCGGCTGGTCAAGCGACGCGGCGTAGTCGGCGAACAGCACCTGGGCCGATGTGCCGGTGCGCGGGTCGTGTTCCCGCGAAACAAACCCGGGGGCGGGCAGGCGAATGAAGCTGTGGTGGACCCCGAAGGTCACCGACCGACCGTCGGGGACGATGCCGTTGACCTCCGGCCCCGGCTCGTCCGCCGTGAACGTCTGGCGGGTCTCGAACTCGAGATTGTCGGGGAAGGTCCCGATGGCGGCCAGGTCGACATAGCTGAGGTTGGCAGCCGCCTTGAACGCCCCCTGCTTGCCGCGCTTGAGCGCGCTGGTGATGTCGAAGGCGTCGCGCAGCAGGAACGAGGCGATGTCGACGGTGAAGCCGCCGTCGGGCGTGTCCGCGACGACGTCGCCCGACCAGACCACCGAGGCGGGGAAACTGTCCTGGACGGTGCGCACCTCCTCGGCCCCGCCGCGCACGGCGCGGAAGCCGTAGTTCTCGAACGCGATGAACACCTTCTTGCCCACGCGCCGGAAGGTCAGCACCTGGGTGTCGCCCGAGGCGGCGCGGTCCAGACCGACCGGCGTCGAGCCGAGGCCGCCGCTGAGGCTGGGCTGATAGAGGAAACGCCCCGACACCCCGTCGGCGGCGGGCGCCGGCAGGGTGAGAAGCACGGCGCCCTTGGCCGCGTCGGTCTTGACCGGCAGCAGGACTGGGGAGGAGGCGGACGACGCCGCGGACGCGCTCGTCGCCGGAGCCGAGAAGGCCGCTGGCGCGGCGGCGAGGCCCAGAGCGACGATCGCGCCCGAAACCCACCAGCGCGCCTTGCCGGCGCTGAGCCTTGTCATCACGTCGTCCGCCCCTCTGACTAGAACTGCTTCTTGATGCTGAAGTACCAGTAGCGCGCGTACGGTGAGTAGACCGTACCGTCGTAGCCCGTCGAGGATAGCGGCGGGTCCTTGTCGGTGATGTTGCGCACGCCCAGACGCAGCTGAGTGGCCGCCTTGGCCAAGTCGTACTCGGCATAAAGGTTGGCGGTCAGCTGCGAGTCGACCGCCCACGGAACGCCCGCGGAGTCGATCAGGTCGGTGTCGTCATAACCGCCGACGTACTGAGTGAAGCCGCCCACGGTCAGCTGCTTGTAACGCCAGGTCAGCGACGCCGAGCCCTTCCATTCGGGCTTGCCGTTCTGGTTCAGCAGGCTGCCGCCACCGGTGATGGTGGTGCCGGCGTTGATCTTGCCGTCGGCGCGCGCCTTCAGAAGCTCGGCGATGCCCGGCGACGGCGACTGATAGTACTTCATCAGGTGCGCGGCGTTCAGGCTGAGGTCGAAATCGCCGAAGCGGTCGGTGTTGAGCCGCCACATCAGGCCAAGGTCCAGCCCTTCGACATCCTGCGGCTGGAGGTTGGTGTACTGGTCGTTGACGTACAGCACCTGGCCGGCGGCGGTGAGGCCGGTGCCGGCGAAGGCGGCGATGTCGTCAGCCGTCGGCGCGGCGCGGATGACGTTCGGGTTGCTCGAGCCCGACTGTCGCAGCAGGTAGTCCAGGATGAGGGCGTTGCCCTCGCCGAACACGCCGATCAGGCCCTTCTGCTTCACCTTCCAGTAGTCGACCGTGAAGGTGAACTTGCCGAAGTTCGACGGAATGAACCGCGGCTCGAACACCAGGCCGTAGGAGAGGGTGGTCGACTCTTCGGGATCAAGGTCCGGATTGCCGGCTCGACGCGCGGTGGTCAGCAGCGAGCGCGAGCACGAGGAGAAGGCCGTGATGCGCTTGGCCCGAAGATCGGCCTCGCAGAAGATGTAGTCGGTGCGGGTGTTGGAGCGCGACACGACCGTCGCGTTGATCTGCTCGAGGTTCGGCGCGCGGAAGCCCTGCGCCCACGAGCCCCGGACCCTAACGCCGTCCACCAGGTCCCAGGCGGCGGCGACCTTCGGTTTGGCGGTGCTGCCAAAGTCGCTGTAATGCTCGTAGCGGCCGGCCAGCTGGACTTCCAGGCGATGGACCAGCGGTATCGACATTTCCGGCGAGACCAATGGCGCGGCGAACTCGAGGTAGGTCGAGGCGACCGTGCGATGGCCCTTGGTGTCGGGGTTGATGCTGGAGTTGATCAGGTCGCTCAGCACCACGCCGCTGATCGGATCGGTGAAGGTGGTCGTGCCGTCGATGCGGCTGTCGCGGTCGTCCAGCTGGGTCTCGCGCCGCAGCTCCACGCCCGAGGCGACGCCGACGTCGCCGGCCGGCAGCGAGAACAGGTCCGGCCTGGAGACCTTGAAGTCCCACGAGGCCAGGGTGCTCTTGGTGCGGCGCTTGACCTTCACCTTGATGGCGTCGATCGCCGCCTGGCTGTTGACGGTGGTGTCCGCGCCGCTGGGGCTGTTGATGTTCGAGCCGTTGAAGACGTTGTAGGCGTCGGGCGTCGACAGGGCGAGCTGGGCGTAGAGCTTGGTGTTGGAAATGTTGTCGCTGATGTCGTCGGCCTTGGCCTCCGAATAGATGAACGCCGACTCCCAGTCGAAGCCGAACTTCTCGCCGCGAACGCCGCCCAGCACGCGGTACTGGTCGTTGGTGACGTCGACTTCCGTCGGGCCCAGGTCGGCGAAGGTGTAGCCGCGCAGGGTCAGCGACAGGCCGGCGGCCGGCGCGTTCAGATTGGGCAGGCGGTTGGGGTTGGCGGTCCCGTTCGCGAAGGTCACGGGGCCAAACGGATTCCAGTAGTTGCTGGCCGGAATGCTGATCACGCCCGACGAGAGGGTCGCGATCGGCGCCTGCTGTGCGTTGGTCTTGGCGTGGTAGAAGCCAAGTTCGCCAAAGACGGTGACGTTGTCGGTCACGTCGTAGTGACCCGTCAGGAAGACGTTCGAACGCTTCACCGATGGGATGACCGTGGTGTTCAGCGCGGCGGAGTCGAAGCGCAGGTCGCGGTCGACGCCCGCGGTCGCCAGCGCCCCGTCGTCGATGCAGAGGCCGCCGCTGATGTTGAGCTGGCAGCCGGGGAAGCTGGATGGCTGGATGTGGAAGTAGCCGGCGCTGCTGGTCAGGGCCGTCGTTCCCTGGCGCACCGTGCCGAAGCTCTGGGTGGTCTGGGCGTAGACCCACGGCGTGGTGGTGCTGCGGCCGTCCAGGCTGGTGGCGCCGTCGAAGCGCGTGCCGGCGAACAGCGGGCGGCGATCCAGCGAGGCCGTGTAGGTCTGGTCCTTGGACCGCAGGTGCGAGCGCGCGTCATACGACACGAAGGCGCTGATGTTGCCACGGCCCTCGGCGAAGTTCTTTCCGCCGAAGACATTGAAATTATAGTCCTGCAGGTTCGTGCCTTCAGCCGTCCCGTACTGGATCGAGGCGGTGACGCCATCGATGTCGTCGCGCAGCACCGTGTTGACGACGCCGGCCACCGCGTCCGCGCCATAGATGGCGGCCGCGCCATCGCGCAGCACTTCCATGCGCTTGAGGCCCGTCACCGGAATGGCGTTGCTGTTGTAGGTCAGGACCGGCACGAGGTTGTCGTTGGCCTGGCTGGTGGGGTGGGTGACGACACGGCGGCCGTTCAGCAGCACCAGCGTGTTGCCGATGCCGAGGTTGCGCAGATTCACCGAGCCGACATCGCCGCGCGCGCTGTTGCTGCTGCCCGGCAGATACTGCGAATTGAAGTTCACGTCGCCCATCTGCGGGATGGTGCGGAAGAGATCGTCGCCCGACACCGCGCCGGACGCGCGGATCTGGTCCTCGCCGACCAGCGTGACCGGCAGGGCGGCGTTGACCTTGGCGCCCTTGATCTGAGAGCCGACGACGACCACCGCCTCGACTTCGGTCGCGGCCGACGCTGGCGGCGTGGGTTCGGTTTGACGCGCCCACGCATGGGCCGCGAAGCTGGCGGCGCAGAGCGCCGTGGTCGCAAGCACAAGCCTGCGGTGATTGATGTTCATGAGAGCCCCTCCAAGAACTCGACGCGCGAGCCGCTCCCCGTTCCCCTTCACCGACGAAGCAGAACTCGGCTCCCGCCATACGCCCGCCTACTGAAGCGGACGAATGTTATTCCCATCAAACTGGTTGGATTTGGTAGGCGAGTTTTTCTAACAATCGCCATAGCAATGATCACAGAAAAAGGACGCGGGGCCCTAAAGCGCCCAAGACGGACGCACATGGATATCAATGTAATTGTGGATTGACAGTCGATAGTTATCCGGAATCCCGAGTTCTTTACCTGTAGACTATGAGTTTAAATTGCAACCTTGCATAGGCATCTGGAATCTATATCGCGGTAAATTCGAGATTATCCAAACCACCTGCATAACGCCTTAGAGCCGGAGGCGGGCCTTCACCCGCCTCCGCCCCTGGCGTCAGAAGCGCTTGCGGACCGAGAAACCGGCCGTACGCGGATTGATGCTGACGACCTGCTGCTTGTTGTTGAGCGCGGAGCTTACGCTCATCAGGCCCACCTCGTCGGTCACATTGTTCACGAAGAGGTACGCGCCCCAGTCGGCGCCTTCCACGCCGGCGCGGAGGTTGGCGTAGCCGTAGTCGCCTTGCTTCTCGTAGTAGACGTAGGTCGGACGGAACTGCGAGGCGGACTCGCCGACATAGGCGTAGTCGGCGCGGACCAAGCCGTTCAGGTCGCCGTTCAGCGGCCAGCTATACTCGGCCGAGGCCGAGCCGCTGAAGTCGGCGACGTTCGGGAACTCGTCGCCCCGCAGGCCCGTGGAGCCGGTGATCAGGATCGTGGAATTGGCCTGGTCCTCGGTCAGCTTGGCGTCGACCCAGGCGGCGGTGGCTTGAAGGGTCAGGCCGCGCATCGGACGGGCGACCGCCTCGACTTCGAAACCCTTGATCTTGGCTTTGCCGGCGTTGGTCAGATAGCTGAAGGCGCCGTTCGCGCTGGTGGCCGAGATCTGCATGTTCGACCAGTCGATCTGATAGGCCGCCGCGTTCAGGGTCAGGCGACGGTCGAACCACTGGCTCTTGATGCCGGTCTCGTAGTTCCACAGGCTGTCGGGCGCATAGGCCAGCAGCGCACTGGCCAAACCCGGCACGTTGTTCGCGCCGCCGGGGCGGAAGCCCTTGGCCGCCAGGCCGTAGACCATGATGTCCGACGTCACTTGATAGGAGACGTTGACCTTGCTGACCCAGCCGTCGGCGCTGGCGTCGACCGAGGCGGGGTCGCCCTTGTAGGACTGCGTGATGAAGTTGCTGATCAGCACCTGGCCGGAGACGGTCTTGTCGTACTTGAAGCGACGAACGCCCGCCGTCAGCGTCAGCTTGTCGATCGGCTTGTAGGCCACTTCGCCGAAGAAGGCGGTCTGCTTGGTGTCGGTGCCGACGTGGCGCCAGGCGGTCAGGTCGTTCGGGTTGATGACGCCCGTCGCGGCGTCGCCCTTGGCGACCTGGCTCTCGATGTAGTCGTCACGGTCTTCCAGATAGACGCCGGCCGTCCAGTCGACCTTGTCCTCGAACAGCGAGCCGTTCATGCGCAGCTCGTGGTTCCACGAGGTCAGGCCCATCGGCTGGTACAGCGCGCCGGGGATGCGGCTGTCGGCGTAGGCGGTGTATTGAGCCATCTGCGCCGTGGTGCAGGCCGGGTTCGTCGCCCCCGTCGGAGCCGGGCCGCCGGCGATGTAGTTGCGGCAGGAGGTGGCGTTGGCGCGGTTGGCCGACAGCGTCGGGCTGTAGTCCGAATTCCGCAGCAGGGTCCACTTGTAGTAGGACGAGGTCGCGGTGACCGTGGCGAAGTTCAGGTCCCACTTGGCGGTCACGTTATAGAGCCGCAAGTTGTCCTCGGTGGGCGCGATGACGCGGGCGTTGGTCGAATAGTCCTTCTTGCCCAGCGCCGGATACCAGCTGTTTTGGCCGTCCAGCGTGGTCTTCTGGAAAAGGCCGCTGGCCGTGATCGTCAGGTTCTCGGTGGGCGTGAAGCCCAGCATCAGCCGGCCGCCGCTGGAGTGCTGGTCGTTGATGTCCTTCTTCTTCAGCAGGACGTCGTCGATGTAGCCGCCCTGTTCGGCCTTGTAGAGCACCAGTCGCGCGGCCAGCTTGTCCTCGATCAGTGGGACATTGACCATGCCCTTGACCGAATAACCCTGGCCTCCGTCCTTCTGCGCCGTTCCGCCGACCTCGACGGCGCCGGCATATTGGCTGGCGTTGGGCTTGTTGAGGATCACCCGCAGCGTGCCGCCCATCGAGCCCGAGCCGTAGAGCGTGCCCTGCGGTCCGCGCAGCACCTCGATGCGCTCGGCGTCGAACAGGTTGACGTCGGCGCTGGTCGAGCTGGCGTCGGCGGTGGTGCCGGCCGGGCCGGTCAACGGCGTCTCGTCGTAGTAGAGGCCGACCGTGGCCTCGCCGGCGCTGCGCACGCCGCGCAGGGTCAGGCGGCGGCTGGTCGGGGAATTGCCTTCGACCTGCAGGTTCGGAACGGTGCGGAAATAGTCCTGGATACCCGAGGCGCCGAGCGCCTGCAGCGACTTCTCGGTGACCGCGCTGATGCTGATGGGGGTGGTCTGGATGGTCGTCGAGCGCTTCAGGGCGGTGACGACGATCTCCTCGATGGCCACGCCGTCACTCGCTTGGCTCGTGCCCTCCTGGGCGAACGCCTGGCCCGCGGCCAGGCTCGTCAGGGCGCTGGCTCCCAGCGCCAGGGCGCGCAGGCCTCGAAACTGCAGTTTCATTTTTTTGATCCCCTCTTTGCGGTCCGCTCGACGGCGGCCTGTAGGATCAGACGCAAGGCGCCGCGCGCCCCTCATCGCGAGGCGCGAAAAAGGCGGCGGAGAGGTTCAGAAGCGCCGCTCGACCTGCAAGCGCACCGTACGCGGACTAACCCCGAAATACTCGATCGGACCGGCCGTGTTGCGCGCGCTCGAGGCCCGACCCGCCCGGTCCAGAATATTGTCGACCGAGAGGTCCGCGCTCCAGGTCTTGGCGGTTACGCCGGCGGTGATCCCGAAGACGGCGTAGCCCCCCATCTTCAGATAGTCGGGATTGTCGGGATTGAAGGCCGAGCGCGCGGTTCCGGCGTAGGAGGCGTCCAGGCGCAGGCTCGTCTCGAGCGTTCCCACCGCCCAGCGCCGCTCGGCCGACCCCGAGGTCGCCAGCCGCGGCACCGTCGGCAGGCGATCGCCGGCGCGTCCCAGCCCGATGGCGGCGTTGGTGACCTGGTCGGCGGTGAGCCGTGCGTCGGTCAGGGTGAGGCTGGCGGCCAGATCCCAGCCCGCCAGGCGTCGCGCCGAGACTTCCGCCTCAAGCCCCCGAATCCGGCTGGCGCCGATGTTCGTCAGATAGGAAAAGGCTCGGTTCTGGGTCTGGGCGGCGTACTGCATGTCGCGCCAGTCGATCTGATAGAGCGCGATGTTGACCGTGAGCCTTCGAGCGGCGGCTTGAGCCTTCAGTCCCAACTCGTAGTTTGTCAGGCGGTCCGAGCGATAGCCGGCCAGAATGTCCGGCAATCCCGGCACCACATTGACGCCGCCCGGTCGGAAGCCCTGCGAGACCTGGGCGTAAGCGAACAGATCGGGCGAGAGTTGATGGCTGGCCAGCGCCTTGAGGCTCCAGCCGCGCTCGGCTGTCCGCTGGTCGATCGCATAGCCGGCCCAGGTCCCGGATACGACGTTGGGAACCTGCACCTGACCGCTGTCGCGTTTCACATAGTCGAACCGGCGACCGCCGAGCGTGAGCTGCGTGGCCGAGCCGACAGCGTATGACGCCTCGCCGAACAGCGCGCTCTGGCGCAGACGATTATCGATATCGCGGCGGCCGATCAGGACCGCCGGTTCGACAAGGGCGCCGGTGGTCGGATCGACATGGCGGACCTGGCTGTCGATGTGGTCTCGGCGCACCTCGCTATAGACGCCCACCGTCCAGCTGAGCGGGCCGTCTCCAGTCGAGGCGGCTCGCGCCTCATGGATACGAGCCGTCAAGGTCGCCGGCTGATTCAGGATCGCAGGATAGACGCTGTCGACATAAGCGGCGTAGCCCTGCGCTTGAGCCTCGCTGCAAGCCTTGGCGATGGAAAAGTAGCGCATGCAGCCGGCCGCGCTGGCGCGCTCGCCCAGCAGAACGCCGCTGTAGTCGGAGCGCCGCGTCAGGCGCCAGCGATACCACGACGACGCCGCGGTGACTTCGGCGCCGTCGCCGCGCCAGCGCAAGGTGGAGGACGCCAGATCGATGTGGCCATTAAACGGCGCCCGACCGGCGTGGATCGTGCGCCAAGGCCCCGCGACATCGTTCCAGGCCGGTATGTCGTCGCGGTGGTTCTTCTGGTGCGTGGCCGAAAGAAGGGCTGAAAACCTGTCGTTCGGCGCCCACAGGACAAGGGCCCGCGCGCCCCGGACCTTCGAGCTGTCGACGTCGGAAAGCCCCAGCCGGACGTTGTCGATCACGCCGGGTTGGCGCTGATCATAGGCCGTCAGCCGCACCCCCAAGACCTTAGGGACGACAACGGCGTTGAGCGTTCCCGTGACCCCGCCGGCCTGTCCGCCATGCGAGGCCGACGTCAAGCTCGCCCCTATGGTCGCGCCGTTCGCATCGAGATCGGGATGTTTGAACAGGATCCGCAACGCCCCGCCCATCGCGCCCGAACCGTAGAGCGTTCCCTGCGGACCGCGCAGCAGTTCGATCCGGTCGACGTCCGCCAGGGCCAGTTCCGGGATCATCACGCCGGGGTCCGCCGTGGTGCCGACCGGACCGGTCATCGAGGTCTCGTCGTAATAGAGGCCCGTCGTCGCTTCCCCCGCGCCGTAGACGCCGCGCAGCACAAGGCGGCGGCCGAACGCCGTCGAGACCAGCTTCAATCCCGGCAGGAGCGGCGAAGCCTTTTCCAGGTCCACCATGCCCAGATGCGACAGCTGCTCGCCGGAGACGACGACCATGCTGATCGGGGTCTGTTGCGCCAGACTGGATCGTCTCGTGGCGGTGACCACCACCGCGTCCAATGCGGTCGGCGACGTGGACATCGGCGCGGGCGCGCGGGCCTCCGCGGCGGGCGCGGGCGCAGGCGCCGGAACGACCAGAAAGCTGCGCCCCTCGATCCGCACCGTCAGCCCCGATCCGGCCAGCAGTCGCTGCAACGCCTCTTCAGGGGTGAAGACGCCGACCAGCGGCGGGCTCACGCGCGCGCGCGTCAAGGCCGGCGAGAACAGAATCTCTCGATCGCTGCGCACCGCCAGCTGGTTCAGCGCTTGGCTCAGGGGTTGGGCGGGAATATCGAAGCGGTACGTCGCCGGCGGCCTGCGCGCGCTGGCGGCGGCGACCGGAGCCGTCATCCCAAGGGCGGCCACGCACAATAACAGCAAGACGGAGCCGCGCCGCACCGGCGCCCCCGTCTCTCCACACCTGGCCACAACGACTCTCGACCTCCCCGACGGCCTCGTCCTCACGCCGCGAGGGCGCGAACCATGCCTCATTTCGCCAGGCGGTCCTTCTTCGGGGCGCGCTCCGACGCCACAAGATCGCCTGTTGCATAGCCACTAGGCAACTGGTCGCGCAGTTTCCGACAGGCTCCTCCGTCGGCGCGCGCGGCTTGACAGAACAGAAACGGCGATCTCAGCATCATGCTCGATGTCGGGGCGTACACAATGATCTGGGGCCGGAAGCCTCTGAAGGCTGCGGACCAGGATCGGCTCCTGGCCGAGAGCAGCGCGCGTTTCACGCCCGCGCTTCGCGCCTTTTTCTCCCGCCGCGCCCCCGCCAGCGATGTCGAGGATCTCGTTCAGGAGGTCCTGCTTCGAATCCACAAGCGCCAGCCCGGCGCCGTGGTCACCAATGTCGAAGGCTATCTCTTCGAGGTCGCCGCCAATGTGCTGATCGATCGCGGCCGTCGCGATCGCACGCGCCGACGCTCCGACCACTGCGAACTGCAAGATATTCATCATCCGGTTGATGAAATGTCGCCGGAGCGCGTCCTACAGGGACGAGAACAGATGGCGCGGGTCCTGGCGGCGCTGAACACGCTGCCAGAACGCACGCGACGGGTTTTCATCCTCGTGCGCTTCGAGGAGATGAGCTACAAGCTCGTCGCCCAGCGCCTGGGTGTCTCCGTCAGCGCTGTCGAGAAACATGTGATGAAGGCGCTGCGTCATTTGCACGAGCGTCTGCGGGACCAGGATGACGTCGACCACGTCGGGCAAAGAGATACACGACGACCCGGCTAGCGCGGCCGCGCGCTGGTTCGCACGCCTGCAAGGTGACGACGCGTCCCCGCAGGACCGCCGGGACTTCCAGCTTTGGCTTGACGCCGAACCTGCGAACGCCTCGGCGTGGCGGGAGATGGGGGCCACCTGGGAAGCGATGGCGCGGATCGAGCGCGATCCGGCGCTGGCGGCCTTGCGGGCCGACGCCCTGGGCGCCGTCGACCATCGGCCACGCAGCGTGAGCCGTCGGAGCCTGGGACTGGCGGCCGCGAGTCTCGTGGTCCTGGCTGGCGGCGCTGTCCTGGGGCGGCGCTGGCTGACGACCAGCAAGACGCCCCCGGCTGAAGCGGACGAGCCGGTGTTCGCGACCGGCGTGGGCGAGCGCTCGACCTTCCGCCTGGCCGACAATTCGGTGGTCACGCTCAGCACCGACTCCGCCGTCCGCGTTAATCGCTGGGAGGGCGAGCGCCGCCTGACCCTGGTTCGGGGCCAGGCCTTCTTCCAGGTGGCCAAGGATCCCCGGCGTCCGTTCGTCGTCGTCGCCGGCGACAAGCGGGTGACGGCGGTCGGCACGGCGTTCGACGTGAGGATGGAGCCTGGAAAGCTGTCGGTGACGCTGGTCGAAGGACGCGTGCGGATCGCCGGAACCTCTCCCACGGGCGAGCGTAGGGTGGAGATGTCGGCCGGCTCACGCTTCATCGCCGCCGATCCCGCCGATTGGGCGATCGGCCCCGTCGACACCGCCAAGGAGTCGGCCTGGCTGCAAGGCCGGTTGGTCTTCGATGGCGAACCGCTTTCGGCTGTAGTCGCCGAGATGAACCGCTTCTCGGAGCGCAAGCTTTCGGTGACCGACCCGGCCCTGGCCGCGACCCCGGTCAGCGGTGTGTTCAAGACCGGCCAGGTCGACGCCTTCGTGGCCGCGCTCAAGACTTATGGCCTGGTCGATATCGGCCACGCGGATGAAGGCCGCGTCGAGCTGATCCGCCCGCGCGCCTGACCCCACGCGCGCCGGCGCGCTCCGCGACGAATTTATTGTTTCGACAGGGTGAGGTTTCGCCTCGCTCTCGCGTCGTACAATCAGCGCCCCCTTACCGGGTCGGCGCCTTCGTCGCTTTCTTGGGGGAACACGTCCATGAAGATCTCCGCCCTGAAGCTTGCGCTTCTGTCCGCCACCATGGCGACGGGACTGCTGGCGCCCCAGGCCTTCGCCAAGCCGATCACCGACGCCGATCGCGCCCAGATTCTGAAGGCCGTCGAGGCCGACGCCCCCCAGATCCGGGACGCGGCGCTGAAGATCTGGAGCTTCGCCGAGGTCGGCTACCAGGAGACCAAGAGCACGGCTCTGCTGCAGGGGCAGCTCAAGGCGGCCGGCTTCGACATCAAGGCTGGCGTCGCGGGCGAGCCGACGGCCTTCATCGCCAGCTTCAAGAACGGCGTGGGCCCCGTGGTGGCCATCCTCGCCGAGTTCGACGCCCTGCCTGGCCTGGCTCAGACCGCCGATCCGGTGAAGACGCCGATCCCGGGACAGATCGCCGGCCATGGCTGCGGCCACAACCTGTTCGGCGCCGCCTCGGTCGGCGCGGCCGTGGCCCTCAAGGAATGGATGGTCAAGAACAACGTGAAGGGCGAGCTGCGGGTCTACGGCACGCCCGCCGAGGAAGGCGGCTCGGGCAAGGTCTATTTCGTCCGCGACGGCCTGTTCAACGACGTTGACGTCACGCTGCACTGGCACCCGGCCAACGCCAACAGCGCCGTCCAAGGCGTCTCCATGGCCAATATCAGCGGCAAGTTCCGCTTCCGGGGCGTCTCGGCCCACGCCGCCGGCGCGCCCGAGAAGGGCCGCTCGGCCCTCGATGGCGTCGAGGTCATGGACGTGGCCGCCAACTTCCTGCGCGAGCACACGCCCGACAAGACCCGGATCCACTATGTGATCACCTCGGGCGGTTCGGCGCCGAACGTCGTCCCGGACTTCGCCGAGGTCTACTACTACGTCCGCCACCCCGACCCCGCGGTCGTCAAGGACGTCTGGGCGCGTGTCGAGAAGGCCGCCGAGGGCGCGGCCCTGGCGACCGGCACCACTGTCGAGAAGGAGATCACCGGCGGCGTCTACGCCTTGCTGCCGAACGACACCCTCGGTCGCGTGATGGACGCCAACCTGCGCAAGGTCGGTGGCATTACCTGGACGCCCGAAGAAATCGCCTTCGCCAAGACGCTGCAGACCTCTCTGGTCAATCCGCCTTCGATCGACACGGTCAAGACGATCGAGCCCTACAAGGTCGAGCTGGAAGGCGGCGGCGGCTCGACCGACGTCTCCGACATCAGCTGGGTGACGCCCACCGTCGGTCTTGGGACCGCGCCACCTTCGTGCCGGGCTCGGCGGGCCATAGCTGGCAGAACGTCGCCGCCGCCGGCGCGTCGATCGGCGTCAAGGGCGCGGTCAACGCCGCCAAGACCCTGGCCCTGACCGGCGCGGACCTCTTCGCCAACCCCGATATCGTCAAGAAGGCCAAGGCCGAGCTCGATCAGCGTCGCGGCCCTAACTTCACCTACAAGGCCATGCTGGGTGATCGCCCGCCGGCCCTGGACTATCGCAAGCCGGCCAACGCCGGCGCCCGCGAATAACGATCGCGTCCCCTTAGCGATCGTCAGCGGCCGGCGCCGTCTCCCCCCACCGGGCGCCGGCCGCGCCTTTCTACATCGTCTCTGGAGTTTGGCGTGGTCGAGACCATCACCATCACCCGCGAGCGCTTCGAAAGCCTGAAAGGCGGCCTGCCGGCCGTCACCCGCGAGCACCTGTTCAGCGTCTACGGCATCAGCGAGACCACCTGGAACAAGCTGCGCAAAGGCGAGCCGATCAAGCTCGGCACCTGGGAGCGCATCCAGGCTCGCATCGCGCGGAGCCGCGCCCAACCGGTTGGTTGCGTCTAACAGACACCCTGGCGTTCCGGCCGCGTTGCTGAACACGAACGGGCGGACCTTGAGCTCGCCCGGAGGGCTGACCGCGCGCGATTGTCACAAAGTCGTGCTAGGCGCCGAGACATGTCGCGTCGGCCCTTGTTTCCCGCCGCCCCGCTTGGGCCAGGAGCGCTTCGATGAGCGACCTGGTCAGCTTGCGCGCGCAGCGGCGCGATCTCTATCAATTCATCGTTCGACGGACGCGCGATCCCGCGACCGCCGAGGACCTGGTGCAGGAGACGTTTGAGCGTCTCCTGGCCTATGAGCAGGCGCGCACCATCGTTGACCGCGCCGCGCTGGGCTATCGCATCGCGCTGAACCTGGTCCGCGACCACTTCCGACGCGCCAGCCGTCGGCCCGCCCAGGCGCTGGACGACGACATTCCCTGCCAAGCCCCCGCGCCGGAGCAGATCCTGATGCATCGCCAGAAGGTCGAGGTCTTCGGCAAGGCGCTGGACGCCATGCCGCCACTGCGTCGTGACGTCTTCATCCGCCGTCGGCTGCACGGCCACACGCCGCGCCAGATCGCCCAGGATCTGAGCCTCAGCGAGGCGGCGGTCGAAAAGCACGTGGCGCGGGCGCTGGAGCAACTGCATCGTGAGATCGCTCGGGCCGAGCGCCGCGCCGGAGGTCGCCCATGAGCCGCGCCCGTCAGCAGGCCGCCCTGTGGGCCGCCCGGCGGCTGGACGCCGAGGCGCGCGACGAAGCGGGTTTCGAGGCCTGGAAGTCAGCCGATCCCGCGCACGCCCAGGCCTTCGACGAGGTCTGGCGCGCCAGCCAGGATCCGGCCCTGGCCGAGGCGATGCGGCTGAGCCAGCAGAAGCGCGCCGTCCCGCGCCGCGCGGGTCCGCTGACCGCGCTGGCTGGCGGCCTCGTGGCGTGCGCGCTCGCGATCGTGGCCATCTGGCCGCAAGCGCAGCTGATGACCGTCGACCCCTTGGTGCTGCAAACCGCGCCGGGCCAGCATCGGGTCGCCACTCTCGCCGATGGCACACAGGTCACGCTGGACGGCGCCACCCGCCTGGAGGTGCGCCTGGGCGCCTGGCGACGGCAGGTCGAGCTGGTGCGCGGCGAGGCCTTCTTCGACGTCGCCCACGACGCCGGACGGCCGTTCACGGTCAAGGCGCCGGAGGGATCGGCCCGCGTGCTGGGCACAGCCTTCGACCTCGAGCGCGGCGACGGGCGTCTGGAGCTTTCGGTGCGTCGAGGACGCGTCCGGCTGGCGCCGGCGGGCCTGATCCATCGCACCGCCGAGCTGACCATGGGCCAGCGCGCCTTCGCCAAGGAGGGGCGGCTGTCGGCGGTCCGCGCCTTCGATCTCCATGCCGACGACTGGCGCTCGGGCTGGCTGGAGACGGACGGCATAACCCTGGCGCGACTGGTCGAGCGCCTGAACCGCGCCTCGGCCACGCCGATCACCATCGCCGATCCGGCGCTGGGGCGCCAACGGGTGGCGGGCCGCTTCCGGCTGGACGAGCCGCAGGCGCTGGTGCTGAACCTTGCGCTGATGCACGGCTTCACCGTTCGTCAGACGCCGGACGGTCTGGCCTTGTCTCGCTGAGCGTGTCGCGGAAACTTCATAAAAATCCCTGTCCGGGTTCCGCGACCCCCAGCGTCTTCCCCGGCGAACCGGCGTTGAGCGCCGCGCGAAATCGGGGATGACGACATGATTGCGAAGACCTGGATCTGGTTGGGCTCCGTCTCGACCGCCACGCTGCTGGCGGCGAGTTCGGCCGTGGCCGCGCCGCCCGAGAAGCCGACCCTGGTCATTCCGGCCGGCGATCTGGCCTCGGCTCTGCCGAGCTTCTCGCGAGCCACGGGGCTGCAGGTCCTGGCCGACCCGGTCCTGCTGAACGGTAAGCACACCGAGGGCGTGCGTGGCCAGTTCGACGCCGAGCGCGGTCTGGCCGAGCTGCTGCGGGGCACTGGGCTGACCTTCGTGCGCAACGGCGGGGCGGCGATCCTGCGCCCGGTCGCCCAGCGCGTCTCCACCGCGCCGTCGCCCGTCGCCGCGCCGCTCGCGCGCGCCGAGGCCGAGCCGGCCCAGGCCGAGGAACCGGCCACGGTGGAGGAACTGGTCGTCACCGGCGGCTTCGCCAACTCGCTGGCCCGCGCCCTTTCGGAGAAGCGCCGGGCCGCGAACGTCGTCGACGCCATCTCCGCCGAGGACATCGGCAAGTTCCCGTCCAACAACATCGCCGAGGCGCTGCAGCGCGTGCCGGGCGTGGCCATCACCCGCGACCGCGGCGAGGGGCTGTTCGTTCGCGTCCGGGGCCTGGGCCCCAACTTCCAGATCGTCACCCTGAACGGCCGTAGCGCCGCGGTGAACGAGAACATGCGCGATAGCGGTCAAAGCGGCCGCCAATTCCGCTTCGACACCTTGCCGTCCGAACTGGTGGCCGGGGTCGAGGTGGGCAAGACGCCGTTGGCCTCGCTGGACGAGGGGGCGATCGGCGGCATCGTCGACATCAAGACGTTCCGCCCATTGGACCTGGGCCGCACCACCCTGGCGCTGTCGGCCACCGCCAGCCGTCCGGAACTGGCGGGCAAGACCGATCCGCGGCTGTCGGGACTGGCCAGTTGGACCAACGCCGCCGGCACGTTCGGCGTCCTGGCGGCCGCGGTGTACGACCAGCGCACGCTGCGCCAGGATCGCATCACCGGCGTGGGCTGGAGCTATCCGAACGCCACCACGGCCCTGGGAAGGAGCCTGATCGCCCAGGGCGTGAACCTTTACGCGACCAACATCCGGCCCACGCTGGAGCGCGAGGACCGCGAACGCAAAGGCGTGGTCCTGTCGGCTCAGTACCGTCCCAGCGACGCCACGGAAATCACGCTGGACGCCAGCTACACCAAGCTGGACGACCACTATGACGAGTTGACCTATTCGGTCGACCCGGACCTCTCGACCCTGGTCGCTGGCTCGGCCGTGATCAAGAACGGCGTCATGACGGGCGGTACGGCGAACACCAACAGCCAGATCGGCCGCGAAGTCAGCGACCTGGCGCACGACAACATGATGATCGCCGGCAAGATCCGACAGACTCTGGAAGACTGGACGATCACGGCCGATCTGGCCTACGCGCGGGCCTATTCGGAGACCTCCAAGCCGATCACCCGCACCCGCCTGCAGGGCGCGATGGGCCGGACGACCTTCAACCTGCCCCAGGCCGGTGACGCGCTGCCCGACGTCACGCTGCTGACCGGCGATCTCAACAACCCGTCCTTGCTGCCGTTCCGCCGTATCGAGTGGCGGGTCAACAACGCCACGGACGACGAGACCGCCCTGCAGTTCGACGCCGAACGGCCGGTGAGCCTGGGTCCTGTCAGCCGCCTCCAGTTTGGCGTGAAGTTCCGCGAGCGCTCGCGGTCCTATAATCGCGCCGACATCAATTACACGACCAATCTGGCCGGCAAGTTCTTCGGCGCGGACTATTTCGACTCCTTCCCGGTGAGCGACTTCCTCGGTGGGACCGATGGCGGCGTGCCCTCGACCTGGGCCATGCCGGATCCGGCCGCCTTCTGGGCTCTGCGCGACCCGAACCAAAAGGGCACGGCGCGCGCCGACCAGCGCAACTCGTATCGCGTGTCCGAGAAGATCGCGGCGGGCTACGCCCTCGGCGATATCGATACGAGCCTGTTTGGCGCGCCGCTGCGCGGCCAGGTCGGCGCGCGGGTGGCCCAGACCAAGCAGGTCTCGTCCGGCCACGCCGACAATGGCTCGGCGGCGCTGCCCGTCCGCTTCGAGAAGACCTACACGGACATCCTGCCGACGGCCAATTTCGCGCTCGAGCTGACGGACACGCTGCAGGCCCGTGTGGCCGCCGCCAAGGTGATCACTCGGCCGTCGCTGGCCGACTTGGCGCCGCGCCTGACCCTGAATTCCGGGACCCTGCTGACGGCCGTGGGCGGCAATCCGCTGCTGAAGCCGTTCGAGGCCTGGCAGTACGACGCGACCCTGGAATGGTACTTCGCCCCGGGCAGCGCGCTCATCGGCGGGGCCTTCTACAAGGACATCACGACCTTCGTTTACAGCCAGAACACCAACATCGTCGTCGACGGTCAGACCTATGTGCTGACCTCGCCGACGAACGGCGGCAAGGCGACGATCAAGGGCGTCGAGCTGGCCTACCAGCACCTGTTCAAGCGCCTGCCGGCCCCGTTCGACGGGCTCGGCTTCCTGGCCAACTACACCTACACCGACACCGAAGCGACCTACTCGCCGACCTTGAAGGACGAGATGGTCAATGTCGCCAAGAACAGCTTCAACCTGACCGGCTTCTACGAAAAGGACCGCTTCGCCGCGCGCGCCAGCTACAGCTGGGTCGACGACGTCCTGCAGGATGTCGGCGGCGCGGGCCTGTCGGCTCTGAACGACAAGGCGTTCGGCTCGCTGGACGCCAGCGTCAGCTACAAGATCACCCCGCAGATCACGGCCGCGATCGAGGGGCAGAACCTGACGAAAGCCTCGCAGTGGCAGTTCATCAAGGGCGGGTGGTTCGGCGGCTACACCAACTACGGCCGCACGGTGAGCTTCGGTCTGCGGGCCAAGTTCTAACGCGGCCCGTCTTTGGAGACGGACGGCCCGCGTCGCGTGACGCGGGCCGTTTTGGCTTTCCGCCACCGCCTGTGGGAAACGTCACACCGCTCGGCTAGGAAGTCCCGATGCGCACGCTCTCGCCTCATCGCCGTCTTATGGGCTCCACCGCCGTCCTGGCGCTCGCCCTGTGTCTCGTCCCGGGAGGCTGGACCGCGGCGTCCGCTCACCCCGGGCACGCCGTTCAGCCGGTCGCGCCGGCCAAACGCGTCGTCCGGCCCGTCAAGCCTTCGGAGCGTCGCTGGCTGGCCGGCGACCACCACGTCCACAGCTGGTTCAGCGTCTCGGTGAAGCCCGCCGCCGACCCGTCGCAGCCGCCGATCCTGATCAAGGCGGGCGACGCCAGCAACCCGATCACCACCAACGCCCGCATGGCCGCCAAGCACGGCCTCTCGTGGATAGTCGCCACCGACCACGGCGGCCCCAACCATTCCAAGCTCAATCGCGACGAGGCCTATCCCGAGCTGCTGCGCGCGCGGCGCGAGACGCCCGGCGTGCTGCAATTCTGGGGCATGGAGCTGGATACGCCGGCGGCCGAGCATTCCAGCCTGATCCTGCCGCGCACGGACTCTGAGCGGGACGCGCTGTTCGCGGTCGAGAGCCGCTATAATCGACGCGAGCCATGGCCCGCGGATCCCGCGCGCGACCAGGAGGGCTTCATGCTGGACGCCCTGCGTCACATGAAGGCGCTGCCCCGGCCGCCGGTCGTGATCGCCAACCATCCGTCCCGGTCCGCCACCGGCGTGGGTCGCTATGGTCTGGTGTCGCCGTCAGAGCTGCGCAACTGGAACGACACCGCCCCCGACGTCGCCGTCGGCATGGAGGGCGCGCCCGGACACCAGGCCTCCAGCTTGAATCCGGACGGGTCGCTGAAGCCCAAGGGCGACCGCGGCGGTTACTCGCGCGCGCCGACCATGGGCGGCTTCGACCAGATGACCGCCAGGCTGGGCGGCTTCTGGGACGCCATGCTGGGCGAGGGGCGTCGCTGGTGGGTCACATCGACCTCGGACTCGCATCGCCACTACACCGACGGCGGCGACGACTTCTGGCCTGGCGAATACTCCAAGACCTATGTGAAGGCCGCTCACACCTATGACGATGTGCTGGACGGTCTGCGCAATGGCCGCATCTTCGTGACGCTGGGCGACTTGGTCTCAGAGGTCGATGTCACCGCGACGATCGCCGGCGCCAAGGCCGAGATCGGCGGCCGCCTGGAGGTTCCGGCGGGGTCTGATGTCACGGTCGTCATCCGCGTGCGCGATCCGGCGGGCAAGAACTTCGGCGGCTTTTCGCCCAGCGTCGCCCGGATCGATCTGATCCAGGGCGACATCGCCGGACCGGCCGCCGACCGCGCGCTCGACGCCAACCCCTCGACCCGGGTCGTGCGCGCCTTCACCCCGACCTCCTGGGCGCGCGAGGGCGAGGTGTTGTCGATGGTCCACGTGATCAAGGACGTCCGCGGCCCGACCTACATCCGCGTGCGCGGCACGAATGGCGCGGAGGGCGAGCCGCTGCCCGATCCGCTGGGCGAGGACCCCTGGTCCGACCTGTGGTTCTACGCCAACCCGATCTTCATCACCGTGAAGTCGTAGCCAGAGCGCGCCTCGCGCAGGCCTCCGACCGCCCGCGATATCGTGATTGTTTGACGGAAAATTCGCGGCCGTGCATCGGTGTGTGTGACGACCAGAAGAACAAGGGCGGGGAACGTTGTCGGAAGGACGCGCGCGCGTCGTGGCTTGGCTGGGGCGGGAGATCCTGCCCCATGAAGCCGCCGTGCGCGCCTGGTTGCGGCGCTCGTTCGCCGGCGCCGGGGACGTCGACGACATCATCCAGGAGACGTATTGCCGCTTGGCCGCCCTGACCAACATCGACCACATCGACCAGCCACGCGGCTATTTCTTTCAGGCCGCGCGTAGCGTCGCGCTGGAGCAGATCCGTCGCGCCCGCGTGGTGCGGATCGAGACGGTCAGCGAGATCGAGGCGCTCGACCTAGCTCTGGAGGATCCCTCGGCTGAACGCATCGTCTCGGGGCGGCGCGAACTTGAGCGGGTGAGGGGGCTGATCGCGGATCTGCCCGAGCGCTGCCGCCGCATCTTCGAGATGCGCAAGATCGAAGGCGTGCCCCAGCGCGAGATCGCCCGACGCCTGGGCGTCACGGAGCACGTCGTCGAGAACGAGGCGGTGAGGGGGCTGCGGGCCATCCTCGCGGCGATGACCGAGCAGGACGCGCCATCGCGCGCCAAGGGGTCGAAAGAGCAGGGAGCGAGAGGAAAGACCGATGGTCGAACGCGAAAGCGCCGCTGACATCGAGGCGGACGCCGCCCGATGGGTGGTTCGCCTCGACCGTGACGGCAAGAACCCTGACCTACGCTCCGACCTGGAGGCCTGGCTCGCGGCCGATCGCCGGCGCGTGGGCGCCTATGCCAGGGCCGAGGCCGCCTGGACGCATATGGACCGCGCCAGCGTGCTGGCGGTCGAGACGCGATCGCCCGAGGTCGGCGCCTCTCCGGTTCGCCGCCGAAGGGTGATCGCGGGCCTTGGCGCCCTGGCCGCCGGTCTGACCGCCGCCTTTGTCGCGCCGCGCCTGCTGGCCCGCCGCTATGACACGGCCTTGGGCGAGATCCGGCGTGTGCCGATGTCCGACGGCTCCGTCGCGGCGATCAACACCGACTCCACGCTAGAGATCGCCATGCGGCCGAACCTGCGGGCGGTGAAGCTTGAGCGGGGCGAGGCTTGGTTCGCCGTGGCCAAGGATCCCGAGCGCCCCTTCGTGGTCGAGAGCGGGCCCGTGCGCGTCCGCGCGGTCGGCACGGCCTTTTCGGTGCGCAAGCGCGAGGGCGGCAGTGACGTGCTGGTCACCGAGGGCGTGGTCGAGGTGTGGACCAAGGACGGCGACATCGCGCCGCGTCGCGTCGCCGCCGGAGAGCGGATGTTCGCCGAGAATGACGCGGACGCCCTGACTTCGCCGAAGGCGGACGCCGACCTTGGGCGCCAGTTGGCCTGGCGCGACGGCCAGATCGTGCTGGACGGCCAGACGCTGGCCGAGGCCGCCGCCGAGTTCAATCGCTACAACGACCGCAAGATCAAGGTGGCCGACCCGCGCCTGGCGGACGAACGCTTCGTCGGCTGGTTCCGCACCAACGATCCGGAAGGCTTCGCCGAGGCCGCCGCCACGACCTTCAACGGCAGGGTCAGCCTGAGCGACGACACCATCGTCCTGCGAGGCGGCTGACATCGCCGCAGAAAATTTTACGGATTTCTGACGGAAACCGGTTTCCGGCTCATTGCTCCAGACAGGCGCTCCAAGAAGCGCCGCTTGAACAACCAAGAGGGAGGGGCCGTATGCGGACGTCGCTGCGTAACCACAACACCAAGTCCTATCTGATGCTCGCCGCCGGTGCGACCACGCTGCTGGCCGCCGCCGGCGCCCAGGCCCAGGTGCGCAAGTTCGACGTGGCCGAGCAGCCCGCCGCCACGGGGATCCCCCAGTTCGGCAAGCAGGCCGAGCTGCAGATCCTGGCGCCGCAGGGCGCCGTGCAGGGCAAGCGCGTGAACGCCGTGCGCGGCGCCTATACGGTCGAGGAAGGCTTGGCGCGTCTCCTGCGCGGAGCTGATCTGACCGTCGTCTCCAACAACGGGCGAACCGCGGTGCTTGGACAAAGCGCATCGCTTCAGCTGGCTTCGACCGCCCCCGTGCCGCTGATCGCCGCCCAGGCCGCCGCCCCCGTCGCGGCCCAGGAGCCCGAAGCCGCCGCCGAGGTCGAGGAGATCGTCGTCACGGGTTTCCGCGCCAGCCTGCAGAGCGCCATGAACATCAAGCGCCGCGCCAGCGGCGTGGTCGACGTCATCAAGGCCGAGGACATCGCCGACTTCCCGGACGCCAACCTCGCCGAGTCCATCCAGCGCGTGCCCGGCGTGTCGATCGCTCGGGACGCCGGCGAGGGGCGCCAGATCACGGTCCGGGGCCTTGGGCCCCAGTTCACCCGCGTTCGCATCAACGGCGTCGAGGGCCAGAGCACGACCAGCGGCACCGACAGCTCGGGCGGCGCCAACCGCAATCGCGCTTTCGACTTTAACGTCTTCGCCTCGGAGCTCTTCAACAGCATCACCGTGCGCAAGACCGCCTCGGCCCAGACCGAAGAGGGCTCGCTGGGCGCCACGGTGGATCTGCAGACCGGCCGCCCCTTTGACTACAAGGGCGCGACCTTCGTGGTCTCGGCCCAGGAGGGCTATAACGATCTCTCCAAGTCGTGGGACCCACGCCTGGCGGTCCTGGCCTCCAACACCTGGTTCGACGGCAAGCTCGGGGCCCTGGTCTCGGTGGCCTACACCAAGCGTGAGTTGCTTGAGGAAGGCCACGGCTCGGGCGGCTGGCTGAACGGGACGGAAGTGGGCGGCTTCAACAAGGCCTCGCCCTTCGTCCAGGCGAGCTCGGCCTCGGTCTTCACCCCGCGCTTCCCGCGCTATGGCCGCCTGACCCACAACCAGGAGCGCCTGGGGATCACCGGCTCGTTCCAGATGCGCCCCGACGATCGCACCCTGATCGGCCTCGACGTCCTCTATTCCGATTTCAAGGCCACCCGCGAGGAGAACTGGCTCGAAGCCCTGTCGTTCGCCCGCAACGCCTCGCAAGGCGGACGGCCCGAGATCATCGTCCGCGACGGCGTCGTCAACGCCAAGGGCGACATGGTCTACGGCCTGTTCGACGATGTCGACGTCGAGAGCGAAACCCGCTTCGACAAGCTCGACACCCAGTACAGCCAGGCCACCTTCACGGCCGAGCACGAGTTTGGCGACCGCTTCAAGCTGAGCGGTCTGGTGGGATTCTCGAAGTCTGATTTCGACAACCCGATCCAGACCACGGTGATCCTCAATCGCGAGAACGCGGACGGCTTCTCGTACGATTATCGAAACAACGCCAAGCTGCCGTCGATGAACTTCGGCTTCGATGTCACCGATCCGCTGGCCTACAACTTCGGCGCCGCGCGTTCGGAGATCCGGCTGCGGCCGCAGGGCGTGACCAACAAGATCGCCACGGCCCAGCTGGATGGCGACTATCGCCTCAACGACGGCCTGTCTTTGAAGGTCGGGGTCAATTTCAAGAAGTACAATTTCGACTCCTGGGCGCAGGCGAGGGTCAATGAGTCGGTGGTGCCGACCCTGCCGGCCGGCGCCACGCTCTCGAGCCTGACCAAGATGGTCTCAGGCTTCGGCGATGGCCTGGGCGCGTCGGGCATCCCCACCCGTTGGGCCGCCCCGGACCTCGACGCTTTCGCCAAGCTGTTCGACATCTATAGCGGCAAGGGCCTGTTCGAGCTTTCCGGCGCCAGCAATTCCAACGCGCGCGGCAACATCCGCAGCGTCGAGGAAAAGGACAGCGCCGCCTACGCCCAACTGGATTTCCAGACCGACCGGCTGGCCTGGCCGATCCGCGGCGACATCGGCGTTCGCTACGTCAAGACCGAGCAGAGCTCGACCGGGTACCAGCTGGTGGCCGGCGCAGCCCAGCAGACGACCGTCAATCGCGACTATGACGACGTCCTGCCGGCCCTGAACCTGACGGCCGAGGTCACGCCCGACTTCCTGCTGCGCTTCGGCGCGGCCAAGGTCATGACACGTCCGAACCTGGGCAGCCTGACCCCCGGCGGCAGCCTATCGACGGTCGGCGTGTTCAGCGTCAGCTCCGGCAATCCCTACCTGAAGCCGATCCGCGCCACGACCTACGACCTGTCGGCCGAGTGGTACTTCGCCAAGGACGCCCTGCTGTCGGTGGGCCTCTTCTACAAGGACATCGAGAGCTACATCCAAACCTCGCGGATTTCTCAGCCGTTCAACGCCTCGGGTCTGCCGCTCAGCCTGCTCGACGGCTTGGGCGTCTCGGCGAGCGACACCTTCCTCTTCAGCCAGCCGGTCAACACCGAGGGCGGACCGCTGAAGGGCGTGGAGTTCAGCTACCAGCAGCCGTTCAGTTTCCTGCCGGGCGTCCTGCGCAACACCGGCGCGATCTTCAACGTGACGCTGGTCGACTCCAAGATCGACTACATCTCGGCCCGCTCGCCGACCGGGTTCGTGCAGAACGATCTGGTGGGGCTGTCGAAGAACGCCTTCAACGCCACCCTCTACTACGAGGATGAGAAGTTCAGCGCCCGCGTCTCGGCCGCCTATCGCGACAAGTACCTGACCGCCGTTCCCAGCGGCACCAGCACCAATGACATCGACGGCGTGCGCTCGACCACCACCGTCGACGCCTCGGCCTCCTACGCGATCAACAAGCGTCTGAAGCTGACCTTCGAGGGGCTGAACCTGACGGACGAGTTTAACGATCAGTACACGGATAGTGTTCGCAACAGCGTCTACGTCTATTCCCACACCGGCCGGCAGTTCAATTTCGGGCTGCGGTACTCCTTCTAGGCCATTCCTCCTCCCGAGGAATTTGGGGCGCCGGTCCTTCCCGTCCGGCGCCCGCTCTTTCTTGATCTCTCGACTCGGAAAGACACATGTCGCCATCGCCTCCTTGCCGCCGAACGGTTCTGGCCGGCGCCGCGTTGCTGGCCCCAAGTCTCGCCCTGGCCGCGCCGCGCTACGACGCTGTCCTGTGGCGCGGGACGGGGCGGAACCCCTACGGCGCCCCCGGCTATCCAAGCCTTTCGGCCGCCATCGCGGCGGCTCCAGCCAGCGGAACCCGCCCGTTCCGGATCCTCGTCACGCGCGGCGTCTGGGACGAGCAGGTGGTCATCGACAAGCCGTTCGTCGAGCTGGTGGGCGAGGACCGCAGGGCCTCGGTCATCAGTCACCTGGCCGCCTCGGGCCTGACGGCGCCGGACGGCAAGCGCTGGGGCACGTTCCGCACGCCGACCCTGTTCGTGCGGGCGCCGGACTTCGCCGCCAGCAACCTCACCATCCAGAACGCCTTCGACGGCCTGGCCGAGATGTCCAAGCCGGGCGGCCTGCACTCGCACGACGGCGCGGGGCCTCAAGCGGTCGCGTTGATGCTGGACAAGGGCTCCGACCGCGCACGCCTGCGCGAGGTGGATATTCTGGGCTACCAGGACACCCTGTTTCCCGACGCTGGAACCAGCCTCTTCGAGCGCTGCCTGATCACCGGAAGCTACGACTTCATCTTCGGCGCGGGGCGGGCCCTCTTCCGCCAGTGCGAGATCCGCTCGCGGCCTCGCCCGGTCGATCCGGTCGAAGGCTATATCGTCGCCCCCAGCACGCCGATCGACCAGCCGGTCGGCTTTGTCTTCCACCAGTGCCGCCTCACCAAGGAGGCGGGAACCAAGCCGGCTTCGGTCTATCTGGGGCGCCCCTGGCGGCCTTCGAGCCAGTTTTCCGACGGCCGTTACGGCGATCCGAAGTATGTCGGCATGTCCGCCTTCATCGACTGCTGGCTGGACGACCACATCGCTCCGGAGGGGTGGACCCAGATGTGGTACACCGGCAAGGACGGCGATCCGCGCACCATGCTGCAGCCCGAGGACGCGCGGTTCTCACAGTTTCGCCTTTCAGGGCCGGGGAGCGCCGGCTCCTTTAAGCGTGGCCGTTGGTTGTCCGCGTCCGAGGCGGCTACTCTGGTCTCCTCCGCCCTTCGGTAGGCGCCGCTAGGGCTCTTTCAGTCCGAGGGGGTCAACACCATCCCGTGCGCGCTGTCGCGCAACGACAGGCCGTGGGTCGCCGCCACCAGCTGCGCCGTCTCGCGCGGGGCCGTCGAGCGGAAGCGTCCGGTCAGGCGAAGCTCGGCCAGCGCCGGCTCGCCGAGCCTTAGGGGGCGCCGGGCGTTGGCGCGATTGAGCTCGATAACAAGGTCGCCAAGACGACCATTGTTCAGCTCGATCCAGCCGCTACGCCAGTCGTCGGCGGCGGTGGGATCAAAGCGGAGCCGCCCTTCGATTCCGCGCGCGGAAACGCGCACGCTCTCGCCGGCGGCGACGACCGCCGACCGGTCGGGGTCCGCGGCCGAGACGACTCGCACCTTGCCCTCGCGCACCGTGACCTCGGTCGCGTCGGCCAGTCGATTGACGTTGAAGGCGGTGCCCAGCGCCGTGACCGAGGCGTCGCGCGCATGCACCGTGAAAGGGCGAGACGGATCGTGGGCGACCTTGAAGAAGGCCTCGCCGCGATCCAGGCGCACATCCCGCGCGCGTCGCGCCAAGGCCACGCGCGCTTCGGTGTCGCCGTTCAGGGTCACGCTGGAGCCGTCAGCCAGAACCTGAATCTGCTGACGGCCCTGAGGGGTCTCGAGCCTAAGGGCGTATCGCGGCCAGACGGCGACAACGGCCACGGCGGTAGCCGCCGCGCCGGCCACCAACCATATCGCCGCGCTTGGTCTGCGTGGCTTCTCCTTGATCTGGACGCCTGCGCGGGCGCTGGTCATGGCCTGACGCAAGGAGGCCGAGGCGATCAGGTCGCGGTGCGCGGTCAGCAAGGCCTCGCGACGTGGCTCGCCAGCCAGCCAGGCGTTCAGCGTGGAGGCGTCGTGCTCGGGTAGTGGGGCGGCCGCCAGGCGGTCGGCCCAAAGCGCCGCCAAGTGATCGTCTGTCATCTCGATAGGGGTTCGGCGCATGCGGGCTATCCTTCGCCCCGCGCTGAAAATCCATCCTGGTGGACCTTGCGCAGGGTCGCCGACGCGCGGCTGTAGTGCTTCTGGACGGCCTCGGGCGTCAGGCGCAAATCCTGGGCGATGCGATCGTAGCCCTGGCCCTCCAGGCGTCGCCGCAGATAGACCTCCCGCCGAAGTCTCGGCATGGCCGCGATGGCGCGAGAGAACGCCTCGGCCAGCTCCCGGCCCTCCAGAAGGGCGCCCGGACCAGGCTGTTCGCAGGGCTCGCCTTCATCCAGCGCCTCGAAGCTGGGCCCCTGGCGTCGGTCGCGCATCAGGTTGTCCAGCACGCGAAACGCATAGGCCAGCGGATTGAGCAGGGGCGCCCGGCGCGCCCGCTGCAGCAGCCGCAGCACCATTTCCTGGAAGAGGTCCTCGGCTTCATGGCCGTCCGCGCCGCGACGGCGGGCATACGCCTTCAGCCGGGTCTCATGCGCGCGCACCGTCTCGAAGACCGGTGCGGGTTCATTTTGCGCCATTCCTGGATTCCAGGCCTCGCCGCGCCCCGAAGGCGGGCTCGATCAGCGGCGGCGTTAGCTCAACTGTGCTGCAGTTTTGTGAAACCGAAGATAGAGATCGCAAATCATGATCCCGTTATGGGGACGAGGCCTAGGTGAAATTGTCAGCATAGAGAAAATATATCGACGCCCTATCGATCGGGTATGTCACAGGCGGAAAAATAAAAGTTTTGCGACGCCTGTCTGATCTCGCCATTGGCGCTGTCTACCCCGTTCGAGACCCGAGAAAAGGGCTCAAGGTTTTGGGGGCGTTCGATGAGCTACAAGTCTCGACTTCTCGCCGCGGTGGCGGCGTTTTCGGTGATGGCGGGGGCTGGCGTGGCCTTGGCGCAGCCCGAGCCCGCCGCGCCGCTCGCGGCGGAAGCTCGTTTTGACATCCCCGCGCAGGATCTCAGCGCCGCGCTGATGGCCTTCTCGCGTATTTCCGGCGTGGCTGTTTCGGCCGATCCGGCTCTGACCCGCGGTCGCCAGTCGGTGGCGGTCGATGGGCGTATGCGCGCTGAAGCGGCGCTGAAGCAGATGCTTTCGGCCACGCCTCTGACAGCTGAAGTGATCAACGGGGCCGTCGTGCTGCGTGAGCGCCCTTTGGCCGTCGCCGATGAGGTCGATGCGCTGATCGTCGTCGGCTATGCGGCTGGCCTGCGCAAGTCGCTCGACGCCAAGCGCGACGCGGACATGATCACCGACGTCGTCAGCGCCAACGACATGGGCAAGCTGCCCTCGTCCAACCTCACCGAGGCGGTTTCGCGCCTGCCCGGCGTGTCGGCGGTGCGCAATCACACGACCGGCGAGGGCGACCGCATCTCGATCCGGGGTCTGGCCACCGAGTACAACACCTATTCGGTCAACGGCGTGCGCCTGGGCGGCATGGGCTCGCCCGGCGACAACTTCTATCGCGGCGTGCGCTTGAGCTTCCTGCCGGCCGCCGGCGTCGACTCGATCACCGTGTTCAAGTCGATCCTACCCAACATGGACGGCGACGCCCTGGGCGGTTCGGTTGAGATCCGCACGCCCACCGCGTTCGACTTCAAGCCCACGTATCTGGCGGTGTCGCTGGAAGGCACGATGCTGGACAAGCGCGACCGCAAGAAATCCGGCGAGGCTCAGCTGGCCTTCGGTCGGCAGTTCACCGAGAACCTCGGCCTGTTCGTCACCGCCAGCTACTCGCGCCGTAACTCCCAGTTCGAGCAAGTCGGCGGATCGGGGGACGACATGCCCCAGCGGTGGTTCGTCACCAACAAGTCGCGCGACTTCGACACCTCGACCTTCCAGACGCTCGGGGTCGAGCTCTCGGCCGGCGAGACCAAGGTCGAGCGCAAGGGCGTCAACGCTTCGCTCGACTGGCGCAACGCCGACCACGAGGTCCATCTGCGCGGCCAGTACAACGTCTATGACGAGACCGAATTCCGTAACCGGCTGAACTTCCGCAACTACGCCGACCGCATCTCCGAGCGCCTGGTCCAGAAGGACAAGTCACGCACCGACCTGATGACGCCCGACAAGGCGGTCATCGGCGTCGAGAACGGCGTGCGGGTCTACAGCTATTCGGTCAACGACATCGTCGACCAGAACAAGGACGGCCGGATCACCGACGCCGACCGCAAGACCAAGAGCTTCTACAGCCTGGACGGGGCGTCGGGGCTCTGGGACCCGCAGGGCTTCCGCCTGCGTCGCTATTGGGAAGGGGGCTCGACCGAGGGCGTGCTGGGCTCGGCCACGCTGGGCGGCAAGAGCCGCTTCGGCGACCTGACCGTCGACTACGACGTCTCGTACTCCAACTCGCGCGACAACATCAAAGACGAGTTCGAGCTGCAGTTTCGCACCGACGCCTATGACTGGCTGGGCAACAAGGGCGTCTTCGTCTCGACCGCCGGCGATCCGCGCTTCCCGAAATGGGTGCTCAACGCCGCCGGCATGGCCGCCGTCCAGGACCCGACCGCGTTCAAGTACTCGGGCATGACCGCGGGCTTTGGCGACAACGAGGAGACGCTCAAGCAGGCCCAGTTCAACCTGGCCTATGTCCCGTCGAGCGACTGGCTGCGCGAGCTGAAGGCGGGGGTGAAGATGTCGGTGTCCGAGCGTCGCAAGACGGGCGGCAGCTTCATCGACCTGACCCGCAGCGGCACGATGGCCGACTTCGCGCCCTATTTCGGACCGTCGATCGATAGTCTGTTCGGCGGCGTCTATTCGGGTCAGTACCGCCTGGGCGTCACCATCGACACCGACAAGATGATGGCCGAATTGCGCAAGGCCCAGGCCGGCCAGTCCACCTTCTTCAGCGGCCTGGATAGCTCGCCGAGCGCGGCGGAAGTCTCCAACGAGGACACCTGGAACTACAAGGAGACGATCCTCGCGGGCTATGCGATGGCCAAGGCCCAATTCGGCAAGGCCGAGGTGATCACGGGCGCCCGCGTCGAGCGTACGGAAAACGACATCCAGGCCTGGCTAGAGGACCCGCTGAAGGGCGACACCTTCACGCGCGACAAGTCCGACTTCGTCAATGTGCTGCCGTCGATCCACACCAACTACAAGTTCCGCGACGACCTGATCCTGCGCGGCGCGATCTGGACCAGCTTCTCGCGTCCGGACATCAACCGCATGAGTTCGGCCAAGTCCTACGGCTACAACACCGACCCGAACGGCGACGGCAAGACCGATCCCAAGGACCAGTGGATCCTTGAGAGCGTCAGCACCGGCAACCCCGATCTGAAGCCGATGAAGGCGGTGAACTACGACGCCTCGCTGGAATGGTACAATGGCAAGACCGGCGCCTATTCGGTCGGCCTGTTCCACAAGGACATCCGCAACTTCCTGTTCCGCTCCTCGTCCAGCGTCATCCAGGACGGCACGACGGAGAACTACACCGACGGGACGGGCGTGGACATCTCGACGCCGATGAACGGCAAGTCCGCCAAAGTGACCGGCGTGGAGGTCAACGCCCGCCAAGTTCTGCACTGGCTGCCGGCGCCGTTCGATGGTCTGGGCGTCGCGGCCAACATGACCTTCCAGCGCGCCCCGCGCCGTCACCGGCGTCAGCTGGCATCCGGAGGGCCTGGAGCTGCCGCTGATGGAGACGCCCTCGCGCCTGGCCAACCTCGAAGTCTTCTGGGAGCGCAACGGCTGGGAGGCCTACGTTTCCTACAGCTACCAATCGAAGTCTCTCGAGGACATCGAGGACTACGGCAACGATCCCTATGAGCAGGATTACAAGTTCGTCGACCTGATGGTTCGCCGTCACTTCAACGACCGGATGGCCGCGACGTTCAAGGTGCAGAACGCGCTGGACAGCCACACCTACTGGTACACGTTCGGCAAGGCCAAGGGCGGCATCCGCGACTACATCGAGAACGGCCGCTACATCAGCCTCAGCTTCGACTGGAAGCTCTGACCGTTACGTCGGCGGATCGCCTCCGTGCGGTCCTTCGGCGCCGGCGCGTCTGGTCCGCCCCAGACGCGCCACGTCGGCGCGGCTCCCCTTGGCCGCGCCGACTCCAATTTCCCTGAACGCTTGATCTGAGTGGACCATGACCCAGACCCTGTCCCGCGTCCTCGACGCATCTCTCAAGCTGGCGGTGACGCTGAGCTGCGGCGCCGCCCTGGCGGCCTTGTCGCTGGGGAGCGCGGTGGCGGCCGCCGAGGGGCCGGCCAAGGCGCGAGCGCCGGCTGAACCGGTCATCGCCGGGGGCAAGCCCCAGCGGCTGATCGTCAATCCGACCGAGGATCCCTCGCGCGGCTTCGCGGTGACCTGGCGCATGGAGGCGGGCGCTGGCAAGGGTCTCGTGGAATACGCCGAAGCCACGCCTGGCCCGGCGTTCGAGGACGCTGTCCAGACCGTGATGGCCGACAGCGAGGTGATCCAGTATGTCCCCCGCAACGGCCCGCCGGTCTCGGCGATCGCCCATAGCGCCGTGATCGACGGGCTGAAGCCGGAAACCCTCTATGTCTACCGCGTGGGCGATGGCCGGGCCTTCAGCGCCTGGCGCCAGGTCCGCACCGCCGCGGCGAGCGCCAAGCCGTTCACCTTCCTCTATTTCGGCGACGTTCAGAACGAGGTCGAGAGTCACGGCTCGCGGGTCATGCGCATGGCGCGTCGCCTGGCGCCGGAGGCGGCTCTGGCGCTGTACGCCGGCGACCTGATCAACCGTTCGGACGCCGACCGGGAGTGGGCGGAGTGGTTCGACATGGCCCCGGATCTCCACGCCGAGCTTCTCACCCTGCCCAGCCCCGGCAACCACGAATACGGCCCGCCCGTCGACGGTCGTCAGCCCCTGGCGCCGCAGTGGCGTCAGCAGTTCACCCTGCCACGTAACGGCCCGGCTGGAGTTTCGGCTCTGTCGGAGACCGTCTACCAGGTCGACTATCAGGGCGTTCGGTTCCTGTCCCTCGACGCCGATGCGATCAGCGACTCTCCGGAGCTCGCCGATGCGACGCTGAAGTGGCTGGAGGCCAGGCTGACCGACAATCCGAACGTCTGGACCGTCGTCTTCCTGCACTATCCGATCTTCTCGACCGCCAAGGGGCGCGACAACGCCGAGCTCCGGGCGGCGCTGGAGCCGGTGCTGCAGAAGCATGGCGTGGATCTGGTGCTTCAGGGGCACGACCATACCTACGCGCGGGGACGCAAGGGCGGGCCGGTCTATGTGGTCTCGGTGGCGGGGCCAAAGCAGTATGTGGGCGGCGACCGCGAGTGGGCCAGCCGCAAGGCGACCGGGGTGCAGCTGTTCCAGGCGATCAGCGTCGACGGCGGCGAGCTGACCTACAAGGCCTATACCGCCACCGGCGCGCTCTACGACGCCTTCCGCCTGAGCAAGCTTGCCCGCGGCAAGCCCGCGCGGCTGATCGACCTGGCGCCCAAGAGCGCCGAACTCGACCTGAAGCGCGCGCCATGATGCATCGTCTGGCCCTGGGGGTTTTGCTCTGCCTTATGGCCGCCGCCGCCGCGTGGGGGGCACCGCCGCCCGAGCGCTGCGCCGAGACGCCCGCCATGACCGCGGCGCTCGCGCGCCTGGCGAGACCAGAGGCGGGTCTGATGATCGCCGCCCATCGCGGCGTCCATAGCCAGGCGCCGGAGAACAGCCTGGCGGCCATCGAGGCCGCGATCGCCGCGGGCGCCGACATCGTCGAGATCGACGTCGCCGTGACGACCGACGGAACGCCGGTGCTGATGCATGACCGGACCGTCGAGCGCACCACCACGGGGCAAGGCCCTGTCGAGGGCAAGACCGCTTCGGAGATCGCCGACCTGCGACTGAAAGGGCGGGATGGCCGAGCCAGTAACGAGCCGCCGCCGACCCTGGCGCGAGCGCTGGCCCTGGCCTGCGGCCGCATCCTGGTCGATCTTGACCTGAAGAGCGATCGCCTCGGGCCGATCGTCGAGACGGTCAACGCATCGGGCATGCGCGCCACCAGCCTCTATTTCGACAGCGATCCGGCCGTCCTGGCGAACGTGCGGGCTTTGGATCCAGCGGCGCGCCTGATGGTTCGTTTGACGACGGACGTGTCGCTGGCCGATTTGCTGGCGATCACCGGACCCGCCGCCGTGGCGCACGCCGACATCGAAAGCCTGACGCCGACAGCGCGCGGCGCGATCGCCAGGCTTGGTCTGCGGGTCTGGCTCAACAGCCTGGGGGAGGCCGACCAGCGCATAACCAGGGGTGACAACAAAGGCGTGGAGGACCTCCTGTCCATGGGAGGCTCGGTGCTCCAGACCGACGAGGTCGCCGCGCTCGTCGCCTTGCGCAGGGCGCGTCTTGGAGGAAACCCTGGCGCTGAAGCTCCGTCACATCAAGCGCAGCCCGGAAGCCTAAGATAAATCTGCCTGACGAAAGTGAGACGGCGCGATGCCCAAGCCGCCCGGTTCGCGCGCCTTGTCCACCGGAGCGGTCTTCTGGCTCGACGCCCAGGCGCTAAGGGCTTGAAAAGCGGTGGAGGCCCGGCCGGGATCCACTCGAGCCGACGAAGTCTGAACGCTGGCGGAGAGGGTGTCCGCTAAGAAGGGTGGTAAGTATTGTATTTTTTGCATTTTTTCGTTTCCGCCCCATTTCTACCCACATTTCTCGCGGACGCTGATGGGCGATGATTTGGCCCATACCGATGAAATGCCTCGCGACCGCCAATCTTGCTTTCACTCGTGTTGAAGCCGTAGCGACACTATCCGGAACGAGGGTCTTCTCGACGGCGCTAACGCAACGAGGCGAACGAATATGTCGAGAGACTGACGCTGGTGGTGTTATCGAGGTCTTCAAGCGGCTCTCTCTGCGCACATCATCGCGCCTAGTTATGGAGTGGACCGCGACGGCCCGCCGCCGCGGCTCGGAGAGATTTTATGCAGACGGTTTTGGTGACCGGCGGAGCAGGCTATGTCGGGGCGCACTGTTGCTTGGCCCTGGCCGAGGCGGGATTTCAACCTGTCGTGTTCGATAACCTGTCCAACGGTCATCGCGAGCACGTCCAATGGGGCGCGCTTGAAGTCGGCGATATCCGCGATGCCGCCCGGTTGGATGCCGTGTTCGCGGCCCACGCGCCTATCGCCGTCTTACATTTTGCGGCCCGCATCGAGGTTGGTGAGTCGGTGAAGAACCCCGGCGCCTTCTTCGACAACAATGTCGGGGGCGCCATCACCCTGATCGAGGCCGCCCGTCGGGCCGGCGTCAACGCCATGGTCTTTTCTTCGACCTGTGCGACGTTCGGCGATCCCGTGACGCTCCCGATGAATGAGAGTCATCCACAGTCGCCATTGAATCCTTATGGCCGCAGCAAGCTGATGGTCGAGCAGGCTCTGGCCGACTATGACCGCTATGTCGGGTTCAAAAGCGTGGTAATGCGCTACTTCAACGCCGCCGGCGCCGATCCTAAAGGACGCATTGGCGAGTTGCACGAACCCGAGACGCACGCCATTCCGGTGGCGATACAGGTGGCTCTGGGCCAGCGACCCCATTTCACGATCTTTGGCGACGATTACGACACTCGTGACGGCACTGCGATACGCGACTACGTTCACGTGCTGGACCTCGCAGACGCCCATGTCACGGCTCTGAAGCGGTTGCTAGCGGGCGGATCGTCGGAAACGTTCAACCTGGGAGCCGGAACGGGCACCACCGTGCGCGAGCTGGTCGACGGCGTTGTTCACGCCACCGGAAGGCCGCTGCCGCTGCAGATGGCGCCGCGCCGTGCTGGCGATGCGCCCGTGCTGGTCGCCGACAACACCAAGGCGCGACAGATGCTCGGCTGGGCGCCCTCGCGCGATCTCAACGTGATACTGTCCAGCGCATGGCGCTGGCACGGAAGTCGAGTTTCCAGCGATAGATGAGGCGCGTGAGGAAGGCGTGACCGCTAACCAGCGAGGCGCTTGTCGGCTCCCGCTTGAATTCGAGGGCGCGCGTCGCCTAAAGCGAGGCTGTGGCTGGCGGGGCCAAGAACTCCACTGAGTTCGTGCTGAGGTAGAGTCTTCCCGTGTGCATTTCGTCACAATTCGATCGAACGCGCACGATATTCTTTTTAACTGAACTCTACCGGAATGCTGTGGCGGCGCCTGCGATTAGGGCGAAAATGTCCGTCGAAAGCGCACAAAACGGCTTGCCGCGAAAAAAGGTTGGTTAACAACCCCTGCGAGCGGTTGTTCGATGAGCGCCGATTTAGTAAAGGCTTCTTAAATTTCGGGCAAAAGACCCGGTACAGAGACTGGTGGGGACCACGTGCTGATCGTATCTAATCCGACAGCGGAACAGCTACCATGCGCCGTTCAGGCGTCGCCGGTGGCGAAGGATCCGCTTAAGCGAGCGATGGACATTCTGGTGGCGGGGGGCGCCTTGCTCTTTTTCGCGCCTCTGCTTGCGCTCGTCGCCGTGCTGATCAAGCTGGAGTCGTCGGGACCGGTGCTCTTCCGTCAGGCCCGCGGCGGCTTGAACGGCCAAGCCTTCACGATCTTCAAGTTCCGCTCGATGCGTTGCCAGGAGAACGGCTCCAAGGTCGTTCAAGCTAAGCGCGACGATGACCGCATCACCACGGTCGGCCGGATTATCCGCAAGACCAGCATCGACGAGTTGCCGCAACTGCTGAACGTCTTGCGCGGCGACATGTCGATCGTGGGGCCGCGTCCTCACGCTCTCGCGCACGACGAGCATTACGGCGCCCAGATCGCCAACTATCACTTGCGGTTCCGGGCGCGTCCTGGCCTGACGGGTCTGGCGCAGATCAAGGGGTTGCGTGGCGGCACCAACGAGGTTGAGGCCATGGCGGCCCGGATCGACGCCGATAACGAATATATCGAACGCTGGACGCTGAGCGGCGACATCAAGATCCTCTTGATGACGGTCCCGCACCTCCTGATGGCTGAGAACGCATATTAGGGCGTGAAAGACGCGCTCCCTACTCGGCGTGCGTCTCTGTGACTTTCCAAACGTCGAAGTGTCACCCGAAACTGCTAGGTCGCCCGAAAAGTTTCGTGCGAGCGGGCTGGTGTCCAATGTCTATGAACTTTTTGTCCCGCATCCATTGGGCGGGTGAGTGTGTGGGGGATATATGCGCGTAGCGATGATTGGCACGGGTTATGTTGGCCTGGTGTCTGGGGCGTGTTTCGCCGACTTCGGTCACGTGGTGACGTGCATCGACAAGGATCCGAGCAAGATCGAGCGGCTGGAGCGGGGCGAGATCCCGATCTTCGAGCCTGGGCTTGATGACCTGGTGGCGCGCAACGTGCGCGAAGGTCGCCTGTTCTTCACCCTGGACGGCGCCCAGGCGATCAAGGAGGCCGACGCGGTGTTCATCGCCGTCGGCACGCCGACCCGTCGCGGCGATGGCCACGCCGACCTGTCTTACGTCTACGCCGCCGCTGAAGAGATCGCCGGCCTGATCGACGGCTACACCGTGGTAGTCACCAAGTCGACCGTGCCGGTGGGCACCGGCGACGAAGTCGAGGCAATCATCAAGAAGGTCCGCCCCGACGCCCAGTTCGCCGTGGTCTCCAACCCCGAGTTCCTGCGTGAAGGCGCGGCGATCGAGGACTTCAAGCGCCCCGACCGCGTGGTGGTCGGCACGGACGACGAGCGGGCCCAGGCGGTGATGCGCGACCTCTACCGGCCGCTGAGCCTCAACGAGACGCCGATCGTCTTCACCGGCCGCCGCACCAGCGAGCTGATCAAGTACGCGGCCAACGCCTTCCTGGCGATGAAGATCACCTTCATCAACGAGATGGCCGACCTCTGCGAGAAAGTCGGGGCCGACGTCCAGTCGGTGGCCAAAGGCATTGGCCTGGACAAGCGGATCGGCGGCAAGTTCCTGAACGCCGGCCCGGGCTATGGCGGCAGCTGCTTCCCCAAGGACACCATCGCACTGGTCAAGACCGCCCAGCAGTACGGCGCGCCGACCCGGCTGATCGAGACCACCGTCGAGGTCAACACCGCCCGCAAGAAGGCCATGGCCGACAAGGTCGCCGCCGCCATCGGCACGACCAACCTGGCCGGCAAGACGATCGGCGTCCTGGGCGTGACCTTCAAGCCCAACACCGACGACATGCGCGATGCGCCCAGCCTCGACATCCTGCCGGCCCTGCAGGCCATGGGCGCCAAGGTCCAGGCCTTCGATCCGGAGGGCGCCAAGGAAGCCGCCCACATGCTGGAGGGCGTGGAGTTCAAGGCCGGCGCCTACGAGGCCGCCGAGGGCGCCGACGCCCTGGTCATCCTCACCGAATGGGACCAGTTCCGGGCCCTCGACCTCGACCGCGTCAAGCTGCTTCTGAAGGCGCCGGTCGTGGTCGACCTGCGCAACGTCTACAAGGCGGCCGAGATGGAGCGTCACGGCTTCACCTACGCCTCCATCGGACGCGGCTGATGTTCGGCAAGGGCGGGAGCAGCCCAGGCTCTAGGAAAGTCGCCTACCCGCTCGGCATGAACGCCGAGCGGGATCCGAACCCAGCGCAACGCGTCCTGATCGTCGCCCTGAACTACGCGCCGGAACAGGTGGGCTGCGCTAAATACACCACAGAATTGGCAGAAGATCTCGTCCGGCGAGGGCATGAAGTCGAGGTGGTTTGTGCGCCGCCCTATTATCCTCAGTGGGCAATCCAGGAGGAGTATTCGGGCGCGAGATGGACCACCGAGACTCTGAACGGCGTAAAACTGCATCGCACGCCGCTTTACGTGCCGCCAAAACCCACGGGGTTGAAGCGGGTGTTGCACCTCTTGTCTTTTGGCGCGGCTTCTCTTCCGGTGTCTGTCGCGGCGGCTCGTCGCTTCCGGCCCAACATAGTTTTCGCGGTCGCGCCCACGCTCACGTCGGCAACCGCGGCGCTTGCCGCCGCGAGGGCGATCAAGGCAAGAAGCTGGCTTCACATCCAGGATTTCGAGGTGGACGCCGCGTTTGATCTTGGCCTGCTCCACAATCGCGGTGCGCGAAGCTTGGCGCTTGGCGTTGAGCGAGCCCTTCTGCGGCAGTTTGATCAGGTCTCGAGCATCTCGCCCGCGATGACGGCGTTGCTAACGCGGAAGGGCGTTGAACCCGATAGGATATTCGAGCTCCGCAACTGGGTTGATGTGGATGCTATCCAAGCTATGCCGGCGGGATATGGAACCTATCGCAAAGAGGTCGGTATTCCGAGCGACCATCTCGTGGCGCTCTATTCTGGCAACATGGCGGCAAAGCAGGGCATAGAGATGTTGGCCGAGGTCGCCCGCCGCATGGAGGCGAGCAACGCGCCTATCACATTCCTCCTCTGTGGCGACGGGCCTGCCCGCGCGCCACTGGAGGTATCCTGTGAGGGTCTCGGCAATGTTCGGTTCCTGCCCCTGCAGCCGGTCGAGCGACTAAATGAGCTGCTGAACACCGCCGACATTCATTTGTTGCCCCAGAGACCCGAGGCCGCAGACCTAGTGTTGCCGTCCAAGCTTACAGGCATGCTCGCTTCTGGGCGCCCCGTGGTGGCCATGGCTCAACAGGGCTCGGGCTTGGCCAGCGAGATTGAAGGTTGCGGTGTCGCTGTCGAGGCGACAGTCGGAGCCATGGCCGAAGGGCTTCTGACCCTAAGCCGGGACGCTGCACTTAGGGCCCGTCTCGGCTCCACCGCCCGCCGATGCGCTGAGGAGCGATGGCGCAAGAGCGCCATCATCAGTGGATTTGAAGATCGGCTCTCGGCCCTATTTGCGAGTTAGGATCGATGTGATGACATGGACCGAAGTCAATGAGGCTCATTGACGTCGGAGAGCCGACGAGTTGGCTACCTCATAGAGCCTTATGATTTAAGCGCGCGCTCAACACTAAAAATCCGAGCTTGGCGTTCCGTATCTGATCCCCACAGTTCCATCTAGTTCGAGTCGCCAAGAGATCGCCGCCTTCTCGTGAGACAAGCCATGTTCTCTTGCTCCTCCGATGCGCCAGACCGCAGATCCTTCCTGAAGACGAGCGCGTTCGGCGCCGCGGCGCTGGGAACGGGTTGGGCCGTGGCCAGTCCCGCATCACCTCACGCTGTCGGTCTGTTTACCGACCTGCGGGACACGAGCGTACCGCCGGGAAAGCAACTGATCGAAACAAGCGGCTTCCAGGTGGCGGGTGTCGGAGCGGCGGTATACCGGCGCTCCAGCAATGTCGGGGAGACGCATTTTCGGTCCCGTTCCGCAGATGGAGCCTGGTGGGAGTTGAACGAAAAAAGAGTGACGCTCGCCATGCTCGGTGCGCAGGACTCTGAACCGGGGAGCGGTGCTGCGACCGCAGTGTCTTCTAAGCCTACTGTCGTCGGCAAGCGTCAGATGGTTCGCGCCGGACAGCTCATCAACATGCCAAACGGCAGCGTACCGCTTGTCATCGCGGGCGACGGAGCCCGCGTGGACGATGTACGCATCGCGGGAGATACACTGGCGCCGCAGCTTATCGGGGCAGCTTCCACCGTCGGCGGGCTATCGAACGTCCATGTGCGCTCTGTGGTACTGGGTGGCGTAGGCGTAAGGACGCTGCACGGCGTGAACCTGGCGGTCGGCGGTCTTCGGAATTGGAGTTTCCGGGACCTCGCCATCGACAGCGCTGGCTACGGCTTCTTGACGAATGTGCCCTCCGGCGTGAGCGGGGCGAGCAACATGCGCCTCATGGACTTCTCGATCTCCGCAGGCTCTGACGCGATCGAACTGAACGCGCCTTACGCCGCCCAGATCAATACCGTCATTTGGGGCGGGCACCTTCAAGCAAGGCCAGCCGACCGTAAGACATCGGGGTTCTCCCTAGGGCTGGCTCACTGCTCATCCTTCGTAGCTGGCGGTTTTGTGTCTATTGGCTCGTCCAACGAGGGTGTCCATGTAGAGGATGGGTCCTCGTTGGGTGTCCTCGGCGCCTTCGTCCTGAACGAGACGGGGACAGAGGGTATCCGTCACTATCGGTCGGGGAAAAACTGGGGCGAAGGGACACCAATTGTCTTTTCTGCTTTCGCTGCCGCGCGAGCAGAAAGGGTCGGCTTCGCGGGAAGCAGCGGCTTTTATAATGCTTATGACGCACAGGGCGCTCAGGGGCGTTCACCCATCGTCGCCGCGTACTTCAAGGGCTATGAAACAGGGCTGTATCTAAATGGCCCTGAGTTATTCTCTGTCGGCTATGTCTCGGTGGACGGCGCAACCAACGTTCTTCACTTGTCTTCCATGGGCAAAGCGCTCTCTTCAGTCGTTTACTCTGAGGGGGCCAAGGTCTTCTTGCGGGAGGAGGGTGGCAGGGGAGGTGGGGCGGAGGCTGGCGCCTTCCACCAACTAGACAGCGCACCGCTTAAGATCATCCAGCCTTCTATTGAACCCCGCCGCAGCGTCGCCTGCGTATCAGAGTTCAGTTGCCCGGCTCTTGGCCCTATTCCTAGGGAGGCCAGCGGCCCCAGCGGTATGTGGATTGATCTCTTTGCCGCGCCAGCTTTGATGAACGCCCGTGTGAAAGTCCGCGCGCTCGGCCAGGGGAGTATGTACTGGTCGGCGGACGTTTTTTATGACGGTAGGACTGTGACCGTCGAGCGGGTGTTGAAGAAGACGAGCGGGGACCTAGAGGTCTTGGAGCCGAGTCTGAGGGTGGCCGGCGGAAAGATGCAGTTCTTGGTCAAGGCCAAAAACGTGGGCGCCTTGAAATCCATCTGGCTCCACGTAGCTGGCGAATATTGTCTTTAGGAACTTTGGAGGCTGCTGTGTCGCGCGTTCAAGATTTATCTCGGTTCGAGTTGCCTGCGGGTTTCAGGGGGCGATCGGCGATCACGGTGCAGCTATGGTGGCTAGTACAAGCCACGGCTTTCGCGGCGTCGCCCCAATTCTTATACGGATGGCGACGATGGCTTCTGCGCTGTTTTGGCGCTCGGATCGGCAAGAACGTGCTGATCCGACCCAGCGCCAGGATCACCTATCCCTGGAAGGTTACGATCGGCGACCGCAGTTGGGTGGGTGATCGGGCGGAACTCTATAGCCTGGGGGAAATTGTGATTGGCCAGGACGCGGTCGTTTCCCAAAACAGCTATCTGTGCACCGGCAGTCACGATATCCGTGCGGTAGGTTTTGACATCTTCGCTCAGTCCATCACGGTTGAAGATGAGGCGTGGGTCGCCGCCGATGTTTTCGTGCATCCAGGCGTGACGATTGCACGGGGCTCTGTCGTGGGCGCGCGTTCGGTGGTTACCAAATCCACGCGCCCCTACTACGTCCACACTGGATCCCCCGCCACTCCAGTGTCTCCAAGACGGTCCGATCTTGGGATTTTGGAACAGTAGCTAAATACTTGGCACGGATCCACCAGGCTACACGAGATAATCCGGACGAATCTTGGATCTTTCTGGGCGAAACCCGGCAACTCTCGCCATCAAATGGCGTTCAGGTCGGTCGATATTGAAAGCGTGAGGGCCTCACCTTTCTGTGCGGCTTATTCGCTGACCTAGACTACTTGCAGCGCGACAACTTGCTCGCGGATTAGTTCGATCAGCGCGGGACCTGTTCGGCTTACGTCGAACTTCTCGAAAAAAAGCCTACTTGAGGAGGATGCCATGACGTTCTTCTCTTCAGGCGTCAGCTCAGCCCATCGCTGAAGCAGCCTTGTCGTCCCAGCTTGATCATCTGTCTCGACGAGGCCTGCATTGGCGTTGCTAACCTCACGCCAGATATTCACCTTGTCTGTAATTAGCACAGGGCGGCCGCAGGCTAACGCCTCAGCGACGGCAATGCCAAAGTTCTCCTGGTGCGAAGGCAGAACGAACGCTTCGCAATGATGGAAGGCTCCCCACTTGGCGTCGCCCTTCAGCAGGCCTGGCCAGTGGATTCGATCAGCGATGCCGGCCGCCGCGGCCTGAGCCTTCAAGTCGTTGACGATGCCGATCTCGTCAGGGCCGGCGATGACCAGATGAAGGGTTGGGTCCAGATGCGCCGTCTCGGCGAAGGCGCGAATGAGGAGGTCACATCCCTTCTTGGGGTGGATGCGGCTAAGGAACAGCAAGTACCGTTGTCCGGCCAGCCCGGGGGTCAGCGCTTCAAAAGCCTGCTTCTGTAGAGGCGTCGCTATGGGCGTGCGAGCGGTGCCATAGCCCACGACCTTGGGTCTATAGCGATGGCCAAAGAATTGGTTGTGCGCGAGCAGCTTTTCTTCTTCGGTGGTGAAGAACACAGCCTGGGCGCCAGAGAGCAGAGGGCCGTCCGCCACTGTCCAGAAGGCCTGCTTGGCGAGATGCTTGAGCGGGTAGCGAGCCTTGAACCAAGGATCCAGCATGCCGTGCGAGAACACGAAGTAGGGAAGCGACGAGTGGGGAAGGACACGGGAGGCGGCAAAGCTCGCATAATTCCAGAGTCCATGGACAACCGCGGCGTCGTAGCGCGTGAGATTCTCGCGAAGCCAAGGAATAAGGTCGGGCGTATAGCCGTAGTGCGCCGGCCAACCTTTGGTCGGGCGTCGCTTGCCCATAGGGTGAACTGTCATCGGGCAGCCCCCAACCCATGGATCTTCAGGACGATCAAGGGTTACGAGCTCGCGCTCTACCATGCCCAAAGTGGTCTCATTCTGCCGGATGAGGCCCTCGATCGGCCCGCCGTAGGCGGGGCTGGACGACGGAATGACGTGAAGAAGCCTCACGACACACCTTTCCAATGCGTGTTCGAATTGTCGGTCGGACCTATCTGTGAAGCCGCCTTGATCATGGACTGGCTGTAGTCTTGTTCCCAAGCTCCAGCGAGCTTCGCGGTTGAGGCGCGATTAGGCATGGAGCGGGGCCTTTCTAGAGGAGGGGTGAGCACGGGTTAGGCGATAACCGTTCGCGGAAATCAGCTTTCTTCTCGCGGCAGCCAGCGCGCCAATAGCCAGTGGCAGATAGGGATTTGCGATAAAGTAATTTGATGCTGACGCGCTAAAAACTATCGCTGTGAATATGTATATATATAGATATAGCGCGCTGTCATCAATTCTTCCGCTTAGTGCATCCTTGATGAAGGATTTGGCCGGGTAAAGGATCATGAATATGATGACAAATATACCTGCAAGCCCGTACTTGTGAAATACGGCGACGGGTAGAAAGTGAATATTGTTGACGGACCTCATGCCTTGCAGTGCGTTGTTGCCAACGGAGGCGTCTAGAGAGCCTGACATGTCAATCGTCCGGCCCAGGCCTTTCCCGAATACGACTTCTGCAACAGTCGCGCCTTCGAAGTCGCGCTTCACCATTTCGACTTCATAGAAGCGCTGAAAAGTAGCGATATTGTCTTCAAGTCTAGCGCCGCGTAGGAGCATCGCGCCTTCGCGCAGGTTTCTTGGGAGTGGCTTTAAGGCGGATGCATCCACAGTTACAGCTGCGACATAGGCCAGAAAGATGCAGGTAATAAGCCCGAGCAAGATTCCATAACGACGCCGATATAGAAGCACAACGCCTATAGCTGCGACAAGAGAAAGTAGTGACGCTCTAGACATTGCCAGTTTCGGCGTGAAACTCGTCAAGTCGAGGTGCAGGAACACCAACCCCAATAGGCTGGCCAAACGATTCGTGTTGCTACCGTTCTGCGATGCGCCAAAAATGAAAATGGCCGCCATTAGGGGATAGGGTAGTAAGGGCTCGGGCGATATGCTTGAAACGATGGATAGGGTGCAGGCAAATATGTAAAGCCATGGTGACGTGAGAATAGAGCGCGAATCTTCGTCAGAACTGCGATCCGTGTAAGATGTAAAGAAAAGCAGGGCTCCGACGTATGTGTATATTGTCCAGGAAATTATATATATAATTGAGTTTTGATTGAATATGCCGATAATGGTGGAGCAAAGCACGGGGAGTGCTGCAAGGGCCGTTATTAGAGCGCCGCGCGGGGCATTAATTACGCGTTTCCTGGTGAAAAGGTAAAATAGGGCTCCTAAGCCCAGAGATGCGTATATCATTCCGTTGATATATGGAATGCGGGCGAAGCCTTGAATCCTCGCCACATACACTACGAGAACGGTGGATATTATCACCACTGCCATATAATACAGTGTGTATAACGAGAGGCTGTCGAGCCTTTTCCTTGGGGGCATTATTACGCTCGGAATGAACGGTTTCTGGGCGAAAGTGCTGGATAGGCGGCTTCGAGCGCGCTGAATTGGCTGTCATTGCCTGCGGCTACCACGTTTTCATGGACTAGGCCGCACTCCTGAGATCGAGGCCAGTTTACAAAGTCAAACCGGGCGGGCGTGCGAATGCGCTGTATTCCGGCGAGTTCGGACATGGCGAACAGCCAAATATCGTCAGCCATCGGGCAAAGTCGCTGAAATGCCGCTTCATTTAAGGTCTCTTTCGGTAGGGCGGCGGGAGGGTAAATTATTCCTCCTATCCCTGTCAGAAACAGCCGGTTGTGGCTATCCACGTCTGACCGGCGCCGGGTGTCGAACGTCCATTCAGCATAAGGCTTCGCGTGACCGTCCGGTGCAAATTTGGCGATATGGCCCCGTGTGCCCACAATTGCCCTTGGGGTCAGGCGTGCTTGATCGACGATCGTTTTGAGCCAGTTCGGCGGATAGTAAGCGTCATCATCAGCTGTGACGATGTATGAATCTGAGTACTCGCTTAAAGACGGGATAATTTTCTTGTAGGATCGCAGGTTCTTGCAGATCCGTATCTGTAGGCCAAAATTCACCAGTTCCAGGACATCGTCAGGCAGAGAGTGCTGGTCATTCTCCGCAAGCCAAAGCACGACTTTGTCGGCTTTTACGTTTTGCAGCAGAAGGCTTTTGATGGTGCATGCGAGAACGGGGTAGCGCGGTGGATATGAAGTCAGCGATACAACTAGTGGGGCCGACAGTCCATGATCGGATTGCGAAGATGGTGGCATAAAGGCGTTTAAAGCGTTGAGGGCGCGATTTGCGCGCCACGACGCAATGCCTTGATTAACAGATCTCTTTGCCGAAACGGACCATGGAGCGATTCTTTTAATCCACTTCTTCGCCGTCATCTCTACTCGCTCTCGCGATAATGATATAAGTCTCGATTAACTGTACACGCTAGGCCTCCTTTTCGCAAAGGGCGTCGGAGCTTTTGAATGAGAAGGTCCTTCTTTCGAATGGTTGTCAGAGGCGATGAGGCTCAGCCTGCTGAGGGACAGTTGGGCGCAAGAGCCACCAAAAGTGTGTTTTGGATTGGCGGGGCTCAAATTTTCAAAGCATTCTCGATGTTGGTGTCGAGTCTTATAATCGCGCGCGTCTTATCTCCCGGAGATTTTGGGGTCGTTGCCATGGCCGCCCCTGTTACTGCATTTATCATACTTTTTCAGGACCTCGGTTTATCGCAAGCTGTTATTCAGGCTAATAGCGTAAGGATGGTCGTCTTAAATAGTCTCTTCTGGATAAATATCCTGACGTCCACCGCTATTATGGTAATCCTAATAATTGCATCTCCCTTTGTGGGTCTTTTCTATTCAGATGTTCGGGTGGGCTGGATTGTTGCTGCGTCCGCGCTAAATGTGCTGATTTCTGGCACGGCGTTGCAGCATTCGGCGCTCCTGGCGAGAGAACTGCGTTTCCGGCAACTGGCCTTTGTGGATCTATCCAGTGCGGCGGCCAACTTTCTAGTTTCGGTATCGGTGGCGCTCACGCTGAAGACCTACTGGGCGATATGGGGCGGCACCTTGGCGGGCGTGTTGGTGCAGGCGGCCCTACTCTGGAGGTTTGAGAAGTGGCGGCCTGCTGGCGTGGCGTTCAGTGGCGCGCGTGATTTCGTGAAATTTGGAGGGGGGGTTACAGGTTTCAACCTGCTCAATTTCTTGGTGCGGAATCTGGATAACGTCCTTGTGGCTCGCTTCTCAGGTGCGACGGCCGTCGGCCTTTATGATCAATCATACAAGCTGATGATGGCGCCGATGCAGACAATCAACGCGCCCTTGGCCCGCGTAGTGATGCCAGTTCTAAGTCGCCTGCAGGGGGATCAAGCCAGATATCGGCGGGCATTTCTAACGGCCACCCGGGCCATGCTCCTAATATTGACGCCAGGCCTAGCGGTGGCGGTCGCCCTAAGTGACCGCCTCATCCCTTTCCTGCTAGGCGATCGGTGGGCAGCCGCTAGCCCCATATTCTTTTGGCTAAGTCTCACGGGTCTTATACAACCTCTGGCCAATGCGACCGGTTGGCTCTTTCTCAGCAGCGGGCGCACGAATGCAATGTTCCATTGGGGTGTATTCTCCGCCGTGGTCACACTTGCTGGCTTCGCCGTGGGAATCCAGTGGGGGGCTGTGGGTGTCGCTGCTGCCCTGTTCTGGACGGCGCTTGTTCGTATGCCTTTGCTATTTGCCTGGTGTGTGAAGGGGACCGGTGTTAGGGCCCTAGATCTCTATGCGGTGCAAGTAGAGCCGATGGCGTGTGCGCTGGTGACGATCCTATTGTCAAGGATCGTTTCGTCTTGGGGGCCAATGTACATCACTCTATTAATATGCGTGCCCCTATCCTATGCATTGGGTCTCTCTGCTTATTGCGTTTCCAGGGGGGGGAGACACTTCCTGAAGTCTATGATATCGACTGGTCGCCAGATGGTGTCTGGGCGAAAGAAGATCTCCGTCGTGTGAAATTGATTATATATTCAGCGAAGGTGTCGCCATGTTGAGGCGTTTGATATATTTGTTTGGATTTAAGCGTGCCATCCGCGGCGTCTATGTTGAGGAAAATGTTCAATTGGATCGATGTGAATTCATCGGTCCGGTTCGGATTGGTTATCGTAGCTACGCGAACTTCAGTTTATTCCGCAACGTGTCGGTCGGTCGATATTGCTCGATTGGCCGTCGGTGCACCTTAGGGGCCGCCAAGCATCACATTGTGGGTCTGACAACCAGTCCATTCGGGGCCCCGTCCGGATTTGAGTCCGACGTCCAGACGAAGATTGGCAATGATGTATGGATTGGCGACAACGTCGTCGTCGTAGCGGGCGTCGAAGTGGGCGACGGAGCCATCATTGGCGCGGGCTCGATCGTGACCCACGACGTGCCGCCTTACACAATTGTTGCTGGTGTACCCGCCCGGCCACTGCGCCCCAGATTTGATGAGGATGTCGTAAGCGAGCTAACCAGGATCGCCTGGTGGAGGTTTGGTGATGCGCCGGTGGAGATGTTCCGCGACGCATCAATCATTGAATTTATCAGCCGCTTTCAGGTGAATGGCCATTCACCTCTCGAGGAGCACCATGGGATCTATCGCCGCCCAATATTTTAGGGCGTTCTAAGATCCTGGATTGGCAGAGAGGAAAGCTTGATAGGCGCTTTTCACGCCGTCCTCTAGGGCGATGGACGGCTGCCATCCCATGCCACGAAGCTTGTCTGCGCTCATCAGCTTGCGAGGGGTGCCGTCTGGCTTTGACGTGTCCTTGGCGATTTGGCCTGTGAAGCCCACAACTTCGCAAACCAGTTCGGCCAGTTCCAAGATTGTGATATCTTCGCCAGATCCCACATTGACGTGTTCGAAGTCCGAATAGGTCTTCATCAGAAAGACGCAGGCGTCGGCGCAGTCATCGGCATTCAGGAATTCGCGTCGCGGTGTCCCCGTCCCCCAGATCGTGATGCTGTCGGCGCCTGCCAGCTTCGCTTCATGTGCCTTGCGGATAAGCGCGGGCATCACGTGACTGCTGTTCAGGTCATAGTTGTCACCTAAGCCATAGAGGTTCGTCGGCATGGCGCTGATAAAGTCGCAGCCGTGCTGCTTGCGATAGGCCTGGGCCAGCTTGATGCCGGCGATCTTGGCGATCGCGTACCATTCGTTGGTCGGCTCCAGCGGGCCGGTGAGCAGGGCGTCTTCCGTGATCGGCTGCGGCGCGAACTTAGGATAGATGCACGACGAACCCAGGAACAGCACCTTGCCGACGCCGTTGCGCCAGGCCGCGTCGACGATGTTCGTCTCGATGACCAGGTTGTTGTAGAGGAAGTCGGCCGGATAGGTGTCGTTGGCCAGAATGCCGCCGACCTTGGCCGCGGCCATGAAAATGGCGTCCGGCTTTTCCTTGGCGATCCAGGCCTCGACGGCGCTCTGGCGCTCGAGATCGAGGACATCGCGGCCGGCGGTCAGGATCTCGCAGCCTTCGGATGCGAGCCGGCGCACGATGGCCGAACCGACCATCCCGCGATGGCCAGCCACCCAGACGCGCTTGCCCTCAAGGGGGAAAATCACGTCATTCGGCATTGCGACGCTTCTCCCGCGCGACATTGATCATGTCGGCCGCGACCATTTCGGCGCAGAGCTGCTCCCACTTGGTTTCGTGGACCCAGCCAAGCTTGGTCTTGGCCTTGGTCGGATCGCCGATCAGCAGCTCGACCTCGGTCGGGCGGAAGTAGCGCGGGTCGACCTCGACCAGCACCTTGCCGGTCTCGGCGCACGTGCCCTTTTCATCGACGCCCGTACCCGACCAGTTGATCGTGATGCCGACTTCCGAGAAGGCCTTGGTCACGAAGTCGCGGACCAGGGTGGTTTCGCCGGTGGCCAGGACGTAGTCGTCGGCCGTCTCCTGCTGCAGCATCAGCCACATGCCGCGGACGTATTCGCGGGCGTGACCCCAGTCGCGCTTGGCGTCGAGGTTGCCGAGATAGAGCTTGTCCTGGAAGCCCTGCTTGATGGCCGCGACGGCGCGGGTGATCTTGCGGGTGACGAAGGTCTCGCCCCGCAGCGGGCTTTCGTGGTTGAACAGGATGCCGTTGCTGGCGTGGATGCCATACGCCTCGCGGTAGTTCACCACGATCCAATAGCTGTAGAGCTTGGCGGCGGCGTAGGGGCTGCGCGGATAGAACGGGGTCTTTTCGCTCTGCGGCACTTCCTGGACCAGGCCGTACAGCTCCGAGGTCGAGGCCTGGTAGAACTTGGTCTTCTTTTCCAGGCCCAGGATGCGGATGGCTTCCAGCAGGCGCAGGGTGCCAGTGCCGTCGGCGTTGCTAGTGTATTCCGGAGTCTCGAAGCTGACCTGGACGTGGCTTTGGGCCGCCAGGTTGTAGATCTCGTCCGGCTGGGTCTGCTGCACGATCCGGATCAGGTTCGTGCTGTCGGTCATGTCGCCGTAATGCAGGATGAAGCGCTGATCGGCTTCATGCGGGTCCTGATAGAGGTGCTCGATCCGGCCGGTGTTGAACGACGACGAGCGTCGCTTCAGGCCGTGTACCGTATAGCCCTTCGAGAGCAGCAGCTCCGACAGGTACGCGCCATCTTGCCCGGTCACGCCCGTGATGAGCGCAACCTTACCATTGCTTTTAACCGTCATTAGATCCCCACCTTCGAGAACGCAGCTATTCCGCTTGCGTAGCCGCGTCATAGCGTAAGCTGCTGATCGACGCGACCCTCGTAATAGCCTTGGCGCGTCAAAAAATTCAGTTTGGGCGTCAGATAGGCGCCGCTAACCATAAGCCGTCTGTGATCTTATTCACGCTACATTACAGGATTATATTTTCGGGGGATGCTGCGGTGGAATCTGATAGCGCGCGAAGCGCGGTGTACTCTGACCTCTATTGTGGATGCTAGGCACCCGTCGTTATTAATATTAATGCTTCGATATGGCGTGCCGCTAAATCAAACGAAGGTCAGAGAGGGGCGTCCAGGGAATATCGCGTTCGGGGATGGCGTGCCACGGCGTAGAGGCACACAACGAGCTTGGTGATTAAAGACCTCTAGTCAGTAAGAACCTTCCGATCCATTCCGCCGTTGAGCGGCTCAGGCCGGATGGCGGCCTGCACTCCAGCAAGGCACCCCCTTCACAGCCTCGCCGAGCGCCCAGTAGACGCTCTCGTGTCATGGTCGGTGCCCTCCGCCTTTCTGCTTGAAGGTGCGGCCAAGCTCCGAGAGCACGACCACGGTCGTATTCGGCCAAATCACTGGGCGAAGGTCTTCTGCCAGGCTCGCGGACGTTTAGGATATTGATGCGAGAGCAGCTTCTTATTCTTCGTGAGCGGGCGCGCTTGTGGTGGGGATGGTCGAGCGGATCCGTCAGATGCTAGGGGAGGGCTGCAAGAAGAATCCTTACTCTAGTCAATAGATATGTCTGGCAGGAGGCTGTGGGGAAATTGGTCGCCGCCGTTGCAGATAAGAGGCGAGGTGTGTCGCAAGCAAAACTAGAATGAATTTCGCAAACTGATCTGCCGGCATGCCGGGTAGGTGTGGTTGCTAAGTGCTTGAAAAGTGGTGGAGGCCCGGGCCGGAATCGAACCGGCGTGCACGGATTTGCAGTCCGCTGCGTCACCACTCCGCCACCGGGCCATCCGGGTCAACGCAGAGCGTTGGCGAAGAGGGGCGTTGGCTATCAGACTGGGTTCGGGCGGGCAATGGAAAATCATCTGAACCATAGGCGCCGCGCGCCGGTCGAGAGTTCGGCGCCGTACTCCAAGTGACGCACGCGCGGCCCTAGTGCGCGCGGGTTGGCGGCTGTCGCCAGGACGTGGTCGTCTTGGCTGAGCCCGCATAGCCCTGCGCGCCGACCACGGGCGCTACGACTGGTCAGGGCTGTCCGCGTTACAGGACGCCGGTCATCCGGCCAGGTCGCCGCGTTCGGCGGCTTGGAGCCACGCCTCGCGTGCTCGGCCGGCTAGGGAAGGGCAACCCGGCGCTCTCCGGGCTTATCGGCGGCGTCTGGCTTTAGTTTATTGAGATTTTCGCGCTTCGGCGGGCGTCTGCGGAAGCTGGCGAAGGAGGGGGTGGCGGAGAGGGTGGGATTCGAACCCACGGTGCCCTTCCAGGCACGCCGCATTTCGAGTGCGGTACATTCGACCACTCTGCCACCTCTCCACAGGTGTAATTCCGGGGGCTTTAGGGGCCGCCCGAGGTCGAGGGCGCGATAACTAGCGGCGTCGCCGCCGGGACGCAACCCCCTCTTCCCGGCTTTTTTCGCCTTACACTTTCGGCCGCAAAATCATCTGGGTGCAGCGGAAAAGGGCGATGGTCTTGCCCGTGGTTTCGTGGGTCACGACCGCATCCCAGACCTGAGTGTTGCGGCCGCCGTGGACGAGCTTGGCCTCGACCGCCACGCCGCCTTCGCGGGCCGTGCCCAGGAAGTTCGACTTGAGCTCGATCGTCGTGAAGCTTGTCCCGCCCTCGGGCAGGGATGTCATGCAGCCGTAGCCGCAGGCCGAGTCGGCCAGGGCGATGACGCTGGCGGCGTGAAGGAATCCATTGGGGGCCATATGGCGCTTGTCGACGTCGAAGCGTCCCTTCACATGGCCGTGCGTCGCTTCGAGCCATTGCAGGCCCAAAAGATCCGGCAGGCTGCCCGCCTGGGCGGCGGTCAGGGCGGCGCTGAAATCCTCGGCCATGAACAAGCTCCGCAAAAGGTCTTGAAACCCTATGCGGCCGCGCCGGGGCGCAAGTCAATTGCGAAAGAAAACTAACGTCTAGAGCTTGGCGAGGTCGACCGGGGCGAAGCGTCCGCCCGCGCCGAGATCTGGCGGCAGGCGTCCGGCCCGGACCGCGACCCGCAAGGCCGCGCCCGCGACGGTCGATTCCGGCAACAGGGCGTCGGCGGTCGTGCGCATCGCGATGAAGTTCAGCCGGTCGACCGTGTCGTTCAGCTGAATGTTGGAGGCCTTGTGCTCGGCGATCGTCGCCTCGCAGGGCGGGGCCGCGCAGACGCCCGGCATCACGCGGGTCTGGGGCGGCAGGCTGAGGATCTTGCGAACGTCGTCGAAGGTCTTGCCGGCGTCGGCGCCTGGCACGTCGCAACGGCCCGAGCCCTCGGCCGGGGAAAGCAGCACGTCGCCGGTGAAGATGGCGTTGGCGACGCGGTAGGCCACCGCGCCTGGCAGGCGGCTTTCGAGCGCCAGGGCCGTGATCTTCAGGCCGCCCATCGGCAGCGACTCGCCGTGTTTGGCCAGCTTGTCGAAATCCCAGCCCTCGAGATCGACGCCGTCTTCGCCAAGCGCCGGGACCAGCCGCTTCAGGCTTTCGACCACGCGCGCGCCGATGCAGATCGAGGCGCCGGTTTCGTACTTCACATGGCCGGCCGCCGACAGGTGGCCGGTATGCACGCCCGTTTCGAGAACCCAGGTCGGGCCGAGGTCACGCGCCCGGATGTCGGCGATGATCTTGTCGACGAAGCCCGTCTCGACGGCTTCGGTTTCGGGATCGAAATCCAGGACGGGATCGACGATGGCGCAGAGGAATGTCGCGGGGTCGATGATGAGGTAGGTCACCGTCCCGGTCGCGGGATGGTGATAAGCGATGATTTCCGGCTGCATTCCGTAAGCCCTAGCCCCGAGGCGGCCACCTTGACCGCCAAGCCGTTAAACATCAGCGAACGGCAACCCTTGAAAAAACGTATCCGAGACGACGGAGACGCTTTCAAAGACGGCTAAATACTGTTTGTGAAGCCTCGAAGACCCGAAATGGGTCTTAGCGCGACGACGCGTCGCAGGGGTGGGCGCCGTCCCGCATGCCTTCGACCCAGAGCGGCTCGACATAGCGGCCGCCGGCGCGGAAGCCGGGCGCGCAGCCTTCGGGCGTGTTGTCGCCCCTGCCCGAATTCCCCGTCATGATCGACAGGGCGACCGACTGTTGCGAGCCGCCGCGCGCACGCCCATAGCCATACCCGCCGTAACCATAGCCGCCGCCATAATAAGGATCGGCGTAGAATCCGCCGTGTTTGCCGAAATCGGTCTTGGAGACCGCGACGCCGACCGTCGTGTTCTCGCCGACCGGGAACAGCCCGGAGGCATAGACGCTGCGGTAGCCGCCGGTGCCGACCGAAACGCCCATCGAACCATGGACCTTGCGCTTGCCGTCCTCGTCCCGATCGGCGGGCAAGAGGCCGCGTGGGCCATCGTCATAACGGGGCGTGGGGGTCTCGGCGAGGAACGCGGCGATCTGCTCCTGCGTCGTCAGTGGCTTGGACGCGGCGGGCGCGGCGACCGGCGTCGCCTGCGCGGCGGCTTTCAGGGCCTCGGGGGTGGGCTTGGCCTGGGCGGTGGCGATCACCTCGTCGTCGCCGTTCGGCGTCGCGAAGGCGGGCGCGGCGGCGGAAAGGCTGATGGCGAGGACCACGACAAAACGCCGCATGGCGAAGCTCCAGAATGACGCGCTACCACACTGGTTCGCCAAGCCAGCGCAATTAGGGCGTTTTTGTTGCGTCGACGCAAGCTTGCCTCGCGCGACCGCCGAAAGGGCGTCAGAGCGCTTCGAGACTTTTCTGGAGCGCCGCCATGTCCTCGGGAAGCGGAGTTTCGAAGCGCAGGGCCTCGCCGGTGATCGGATGGACGAATCCCAGGACCGCCGCATGCAGCGCCTGACGCTTCAGGCCCGCGGCCTGGATCGCCTCGCGCACCGCCGCGGCCGGTTGCCCCGTCCCGTAGACGGGATCGCCCAGGCAAGGGCTGCCCTTGCTGGCCATGTGGACGCGGATCTGATGGGTGCGGCCGGTCTCGAGCCGGCAGGCGACGCGCGCCGCCAGAGGCTTTTCCTGCGGGCCGAAGGCGGCTTCGACGCGATAGTGGGTGACCGCCTCGCGCCCGCCCGAGCGCAGCACCGCCATCTTCTTGCGATCGCCGGGCGAGCGGCCCAGCTGGGTCGTGATCGTGCCGGCGGGCGGCGAGGGTGCGCCGCGGGTCAGGGCGATATAGAGACGGTCAATGTCGTGGGTGGCGAACAGGGCCGAGAGGCCTTTGTGCGCCGCGTCGCTCTTGGCCGCCACCATGACGCCCGAGGTGTCCTTGTCCAGGCGGTGGACGATGCCGGGGCGCGCGACGCCGCCGACGCCCGAGAGGCTGTCGCCGCAATGATGCAGCAGGGCGTTGACCAGCGTGCCGGTCAGGCTGCCGGGCGCGGGGTGCGCGGCCATGCCGGCCGGCTTGTCGACCACGATCAGGTGCGCGTCCTCATAGAGAACAGTCAACGGAATGGCTTCCGGCTCCGGATCAGCGGGGATCGGCGGCGGCACGAGCAGGACGTAGGTCCCGGCCTTGGCCTTGCGCGAGGCGTCGGTGACCGGCTGGCCCTCGGCCGAGAGCCGGCCTTCGGCGATCAGCGCCTGCAGGCGCGCGCGCGACAGGTCCGGGAACAGCGGCGCCAGCGCCTTGTCCAGCCGCTGGCCGGCGAGCTCCGCGGGCAGGACGGCCGTCAGAGCCTCGCCGGCCTCGTCGGACCCCGCATCGTCGAGGACCTCGTCGTCCAGCCTCTCTTCCGCATGCGTCACCGGGGTTTCATCGCTCCTTCATAACTCCATCGCACCTACGGCGAGGGCTACGCCCGCCGGCAAGATCGAATTTCGCATCTGGGGGATAGTCGATGCGCGCATTCCGCACCACCACGCTGTTGACCGCCAGCGTCCTGGCTCTGGTCGTCGCCGCACCCTCCGCCGCCGCCGAGGCGCCGCTGACCGCGGTCGCCGCCGACGAGGACACGCGCTTGGGCGAGGTGGTGATCACGGCCCAGAAGCGCGCCCAGGATCCGGTCGAGGTGCCGATGGCGGTGACGGCCTATTCGGGCAAGTTCCTGGAGGCCATCGGCGTCAAGGCGTTCGACGAGCTGTCGGCGTTCACGCCCGGCTTCCTGGTCCAGAACCAGTCGAACAACAATTCCGGCTTCGTGATGCGTGGCGTCACCTCCGACTCCGGTTCGGCCACCGACGAGACGCGGGTGTCGATCTATCAGGACGGCGTGCCGATCTCGCGCTCGCGCGGATCCTATGTCGAGCTGTTCGACATGGAGCGGATCGAGATCGCCAAGGGACCGCAGTCGACGCTGTTCGGGCGCGGCGCCCTGATCGGCGCGGTGAACCTGGTGCAGAACAAGGCCAATCCCGGCAGGAACGACTGGCTGCTGAGGACCGAGGGCGGCACGCGCGGCTATTTCGTCGGCGAGGGCATGGTCAATGTCGCGTTCGGCGACGGGAGCGCGCTGCGCATCGCCGCCCGCGCGCGGAAGAACGACGGCTACGTCAAGGACGCGGCCGGGGGCGACGCCTACAACTCGACCAACACCAAGGCCGTCCGAATGGCCTATCACCTGGAGCCGGGCGCGCTGAAGCTGGACCTGATCGGCAACTATCAGGAAGACTCGACCACAGGCACTTCGTTCAAGAGCCACGCCTTCAACCCGACCAATCCGGTCACCGGCCAAGTGCTGGGCGACACCGGCGTCGCCTCCGCGGCGACCTTGTCGCCGGGCGCGGGCTTCGAGGGCGGCGCGCCCCTGGGCCTGGACCGCAAGGTCTATGGCCTGACGGTCCTGGCCGAATACAAGATCAGCGACACCCTGACCCTGTCGTCGATCACCGCCAGTCGCGCTTTCCATTCGGTCGAGGTCTTCGACGCGGACGGGACCTCGCTGCCGATGCTCTCCTTCGCCGAGGATGCGCAGGGCCGTCAGCAGAGCCAGGAGCTGCGCCTGCGCTATGACGACGGCGGGCGCTTCACCGGTTTTGTCGGCGCCAACTACTTCCACGAGACCGGCTCATGGCGCATCCCGGGTCAGTTCGACGAACGCCTGGCGTTGGTCCTGCTAACGGGCGCCATGAGCCGGCCGAACCCGCAGCCGCTGGCCTATCTGACCAGTCCGGCCTTCCTGGCTCAGGTGCTGCAGCTGGGCTTCGGCGCGCCGGCCTCGATCGCGCAGGGCGTCGCCGCGAACCTGAAGGCGGTCCACCGCGAGGAGTTCGCCAACTACGGCGAGAACACCGCCTATGACCTGTACGCCGACGGCACGGTCCAGCTGACCGACCGGTTCGAGATCACGGGCGGCGTCCGTTACACCCGCGAGGATCGCTGGGCGGCCTATCGCTCGACGGTGCTGAACGGTCGCTCGATTGTCGGGATCCTGCTGACCGCGCCGACGCCGACCAACCTGTTCCTAGCCGCCCAACCGAATGCGGTGAACAACCCGCTGCTGCCGATGACGGGCCTGGTCACCCAGCCAACGACGAACAACGGCGACACCTTCGCCAAGTCGATCGACAACAGCGGCTTGACCTGGCGCCTCGTGGGACGTTACGCGCCGTCCGACAACGCCAGCCTCTATGTCTCCCACGCCCGGGGGCGCCGCCCGGACGTCATCTCGGCCAACGCGCCGACGACGCCGATGGCCGCCGCGAAGTTCGACGTCGTGGCCGCCGAGACCGTCGACAGCTACGAGGCCGGCGCCAAGGGCAAGCTGATCGACGGCCGGCTGTATCTGTCCGGCGCGGTGTTCCGCTACGACTACGACAACTTCGCCACCAGCTTCCGCCAGGGCGCCCAGATCGTGACCCTGAACGCCGGCAAGGCCAAGGCGTACGGGTTCGAGGGCGAGGCCCGTCTGCAGGCCGGCGACTACTGGACCCTGTTCACCACCTACGCCTACAACCATGCCAGGCTGGAAAGCGGAGCGCGCAAGGGCAACCGTTTCCGGCTGTCGCCCGACCAGACCTATTCGGTCGGCGCCGCCTTCAGCCGTGAGGCCCTGGGCGGCAAGCTGACCTTCACGCCGACCTACACCTGGCGCTCGAAGATGTTCTTCGACGACGACAATGATCGGGGCGATCTGTCGAGCTCGGCGCTGTTCCCCGACACCAAGGTCGACGAGTTCCAGAACGCCTACGGTCTGCTGAACGTGCGTGTGGGCTTTGGCGCCGTCGACGAGCGCTGGAAGGTCGAGGCCTTTGTCGAGAACCTCGGCGACGTCCGCTACCTGAAGGACGCGGGCAATGTCGGCGACAGCTTCGGCATTCCGACCTTCATCGCTGGGAAGCCACGCTTCATGGGCGTAGGTGTCACATTCCGGCATTAGACGGTGTCGCTCTGGCCGGGCCTGCGCCGCGGCCTGGCTGACAAGCTTACCCGGGGAGAGCGCATCATGACGATAGACCGCCGTAAGGTTCTGGGCCTTCTGGGCCTGTCGGGCGCCGCCGCCGGCGAGGCCGCCGCCGCGACCGTAAAGGGCCTGCACGACGGTCCCGTGCGCTTCGAGCACGGCGTCGCCTCGGGCGATCCGCTGCAGGACCGCGTGATCCTCTGGACCCGCGTGACCGCGCCGGACGCCAAGCTGCCGGTGGGCGTGCGCTGGGACGTGGCGATCGATCCGGACTTCAAGACCATCGTCCGCCAGGGCCACGCCACCACCGACGCCGGACGCGACCATACGGTCAAGGTCGATGTCACGGGCCTGAAGCCTGGAACGGAGTATCACTACCGCTTCCGCGCCAGCCGCGCGGGCGAGGCGGTGGGCGAGGCCGTGATCGGTCGCACGCGGACCTTGCCGGCCGGCGCGACCAAGGACGTCGTCCTGGCGGTGACCTCGTGCAGCCTCTATCCGAACGGCTACTTCAACGCCTACGACGCGATCGCCAAGCTGGCCCGCGTCGACGCGGTGCTGCACCTGGGCGACTACATCTATGAGTACGGCGCCGCGCCCGGCGACTACGGCATGAACTCGCCGACGGCCAAGACGCGCAGCCCGCTGCCGCCCCACGAGATCGTCACCCTGGCCGACTACCGCCAGCGCCACGCCCAGTACAAGTCGGACCCGATGCTGCAGGCGGCCCACGCCCGCGCGCCCTGGATCGTCGTCTGGGACGACCACGAGACCGCCAACGACAGCTGGATCGGCGGGGCCGAGAACCATCAACCCAACGAAGGGGACTGGGCCACGCGCAAGGCCGCGGCGCTCAAGGCCTATTACGAGTGGATGCCGATCCGCGAGGCTGCGGCCGGGACCCTCCCCGAGGCCGCCTGGCGCGACTTCCAGTTCGGCGACGTGGCGACGCTACTGATGACCGAGACCCGCCTGACGGGACGGACGGCGGCGCTGGACTACGGGACCGACATGCCGATCGTCGACGGCAAGCCCGACGTCGCGGCCTTCGTGGCCAAGTGGAAGGATCCGTCGCGCCGCATGATGGGCGTGGATCAGGAGCGGTGGTTGGCCGGTCAGGTCCAGGCCTCGGTCAAGGCGGGCACGGCCTGGCAGGTGCTGGGCAATCAGGTCGTCATGGCCCGCGTCGCAACGCCCAACCTGAAGACCACGATGGGCGACGAGAAGTTCGCCGCCCTGTTCGCCCAACTGCCCGACTACGCCAAGGAGCCGGTCGCCCGCTCGGTGAGCATGTCGGCTTACGACATCCCGTCGAACCTGGACGCGTGGGACGGCTATCCGGCCGATCGCCAGCGAGTCTACGACATCTTCACCGCCGCCAAGGCGCAGCCGATCGTTCTGGCCGGCGACAGCCACATGTTCTGGGTCAACGAGCTGTGGAACGACGCGGGCGACAAGCGCGTCGCCGCCGAGTTCGGCGCGACCTCGATCACCTCTCCCGGCTATGGCGACATCCTGCCCGGCGCGCCGATCGGCGAGGCCTTTGTCCAACGCAACAAGGAAGTCCGCTACAGCCACGGCAGCGCCAAGGGCTTCGTCTTGCTGACCCTGGAGCGCGGCAAGGCGACCGGCGAGTTGGTGACGGTCTCGACGATCCTGGACCCGAAGTACGAGACGAGCGTGCTGAAGCGCTTCGTGGTGACCCCGGCGGCGGACGGCGGCGTCGAAGCGCTGAAGGAGGGGTAGGGCTTCTTGTCCTTCCTCCCCCATTGGGGGAGGGGGACCGGCGAACGCCGGTGGAGGGGCCCTGTGCGATGGCGACCTCACCGCCGCTACGCGGACCCCCTCCGTCTCGCCGCGTATTCGCGGCGATCCACCTCCGCCTAATGGGGAGGAGAGAATGTTCCTCACCGCCGCTCCAGCGCCAGCTTCAGGCCGAACGCCACGAACACGCAGCCGGTCACCCGGTCTAGCCACCGGACCACGACCGGGACGCGCAGCAGGCCGGCGATTGGCACCGTCGCGGCGATCAGGGCCGCGAACCACAGCAGGCCTTCAACGACGTGGATCAACGTCAGCAGCAGGCCAAAGCGGGCCGGATCGACGCCGGCCGGCATGAACTGGGGCAGGAACGAGACGTAGAAGACCCCGACCTTGGGATTGAGCAGATTGGTCAGCAGGCCCCGACGCAAGGCGGCGATGGGGCCGGCGTCCACCGGTCTCATTTCACCGGGCTCGAACCGATCCCGCGGTTTCAGGATCATCTTGATCCCGGTCCACGCCAGGAAGAGCGCGCCGGTCCACTTGAGGATCGTGAAGGCCATCTCCGAAGCGGTCAGCAGCGCGCCGACGCCGAAGGACGCCGCCGCGCCCCAGATCAGGCAGCCGATCCCGATCCCGATCGCCGCCCCGGCCGCGCGACGGGGCCCCTCGGCGGCGGCCGTGCGGATGACGAGCGCGGTGTCCAGTCCCGGCGTCAGGGTCAGCAGGCCCGCCGCCAGGGCAAAGGCGACGAGGGCCTCAGTCGTGGTCATGCAAGGGCGCGTCCCGCTCGATCAGCTTGCCGTCCTCCAGGACCCGGTAGAAGCACGAGCGGAAGCCGACGTGGCAGGCGCCGCCGTCGCCGCGCGGACGCACCTTCAGCAGCACGGCGTCCTGGTCGCAGTCGACGCGCAACTCGACGACGTCCTGCAACTGGCCGCTGGTCTCGCCCTTCTTCCAGAGTTCGTTGCGCGAACGGCTGAAGTAGTGGGCGATGTTCGTGTCGACGGTGAGCTTCAGCGCCTCGTCGTTCATCCAGGCCAGCATCAGGATCTCGCCGGTGTCGGCGTGCTGCGCCACCGCCACGACCAGGCCGTCGGCGTTGAAGCGCGGCGAAAGCTCGGCTCCGTGCTCCAGGGCGTGCTTGTCGGGGGCGGTCGGGAAGAGGGGCGTGCTCATGGGCCGACATATGGCGCAGGAGCCGGGTGCGCGCTAGCGTCCCGGGGCTTGCGGGGAGTCGGATGAACCTGAAGGATCGCATCAAGGGCGGGGTGGCGGCGCTGGACGTCTGGGCCAGGCCCTGGGCGCGGCGTTCGCGTTGGCGCGGCTACGCCTACGAGTTCCTGCTGTTCGGGCTGAAGCAGGCCTGGGCGTGCCTGTTCGGCGGCCTGATGCTGGCCCTGCTGGTCGGGACCAAGCTCTTCTGGCCCGAACACGCGCCGTTGGCCCGCTACGACTTTCTGGTCATCGCCTCAGTCGCCATCCAAGGTCTGCTGCTGGCGCTGAAGCTGGAGCGCTGGGACGAGGCGCTGGTCATCTTCATCTTCCACGTCGTCGGCACGGTCATGGAGCTGTTCAAGACCGCTCACGGTTCGTGGATCTATCCCGAGCCCAGCGTCTTGCGGATCGGCGGCGTGCCGCTGTTCACCGGCTTCATGTACGCGTGTGTCGGCAGCTACATCGCCCGCATCTGGCGGCTCTTCGACGTCACGTTCGTGCGCTACCCGCCGTTCTGGACGACCCACATCCTGGCGGTGCTGATCTATGCGAACTTCTTCACGCACCACTATGTGACGGACATCCGCCTGGGCCTGTTCGCCCTGTCGGCGGTGCTGTTCGGCAGGACCTGGTTCCTGTTCACGCCCGACCAGACGCCGCGCCGCATGCCCATGCTGATGGGCGCGCTCCTGGTGTCGCTGTTCATCTGGTTCGCCGAGAACCTCGGCACCTTCGCCGGGGCCTGGATCTATCCCAGCCAGGCGGCGGGCTGGCGCATGGTGCCGATCGAGAAGATGGGCGCCTGGTACCTGCTGATGCTGATCAGCTTTGTCTTGGTGACCTTGGTCCACCGCCCGGTGGACGCCTGCGTGGCGCGGCTCCGGGAGGGGATCCGGGTGGCGGCTTAGGGGACAAATCCCCTCCCCGTGGGAGAGGTGTCGGCGTAGCCGACGGAGAGGGGAGAGGCCGGATCGGCCATGCTTCCCCCTCCGGTCGCCTCGCGACCACCTCCCCCGCTAGGGGGAGGATTTCAAATCCTACTTCCTCACCACCAGGTCCATGAACCGCTGCTGCAGGACCTTGTCGGTCTTGAAGACGCCGCGGAACTGGGTGGTGATCGTCGAGACGTCGTGGTGGTGGACGCCGCGGGTGCTCATGCACTGGTGCTCGGCGTCGATCAGCACGGCCACGCCGGCGGCCGAGAGGTGATCCTCGATGGCGTCGGCGATCTGCATGGTCATGGTCTCCTGGGTCTGGAGACGCTTGGCGAAGATCTCGACCAGGCGCGCCAGCTTGGACAGGCCCACGACCTTGCCGGTCGGCATGTAGGCGACCCAGGCCTTGCCCAGGAACGGCGCCATGTGGTGCTCGCAGTGGCTCTGCACGTCGATGCCGCGCAGCATGACCATGTCGTCATAGCCCTGCACGTCCTCGAAGGTGCGCGACAGCTCCTTGGCCGGATCGCCCTGGTAGCCGGCGAACCATTCCTCGAAGGCGTCGACGACGCGCTTGGGCGTATCGATCAGGCCCTCGCGTTCCGGATTGTCGCCCGCCCAGGCCAGCAGGGTCCGGACGGCGGCCATGGCTTCCTCGCGGGAGGGGCGCTCGGCGGGTTCAAGATCAAGACCGGCGTCGCTGCCGATCAGGGTTCGCTCGCGGGCTAGGGCGTCCATGTCAGGGAGGTCTTTCCACGGGCTGAGTTGCGCCAGGACGCCGGTCGTCCTGGAATGACGCGTGCCACCCGTTTCACAGCTACGGTCGATGCGTCGCAGCGGACGTATCGTTGGGCGTGGCCCAATCCGTATCCGAAGGATATATGGAGCCGGCTCCGTCCCGGAGCAACCTCTCCTTACGTCACAGCACTGCGACCCGATGACCCTGAAGATCCACGACACCCTGGCGCGCGAGAAGCGCGACTTCGTCCCCGCCGATCCCAAGCGGGTGACGATGTATGTCTGCGGACCCACGGTCTACAACTACGCTCACATCGGCAATTTCCGGCCGGTGGTGGTGTTCGACGTGCTTTATCGCGTGCTGCGCCACCTCTACGGCGAGGAGGCGGTGGTCTACGCCCGCAACGTCACGGACGTGGACGACAAGATCAACAAGAAGGCCGCCGACGAGGGCGTGCCGATCAGTGTGATCACCGAGCGCTATCTGGCGGCTTATCACGAGGACGCCGACGCCCTGGGCGCTTTGCGGCCGGACCTCGAGCCCAAGGCCACCGAGCATATCGACGCCATCCTCGAGATGATCGGCCAGCTGGTCGACAACGGCAGCGCCTACGCCGCCGAGGGCCATGTGCTGTTCGACACCCAGAGCTTCGCCGACTATGGCCAGCTGTCGGGCCGGCCGCTGGACGAGATGATCGCCGGCGCCCGCGTCGAGGTCGCGCCCTACAAGCGCCACCCGGCCGACTTCGTGCTGTGGAAGCCCTCCAAGGAGAACGAGCCCGAGTGGGAAAGCCCCTGGGGCGCGGGCCGTCCGGGCTGGCACATCGAATGCTCGGCCATGATCGACAAGGCGCTGGGCAAGACGATCGACATCCACGCCGGCGGCATCGACCTGACCTTCCCGCACCACGAGAACGAAGTGGCCCAGAGCCGCTGCGCCCACAAGACGGCGGTGCTGGCCAACTACTGGATGCACAACGGCTTCCTCGACATGGGCGGGGAGAAGATGTCCAAGAGCCTGGGCAACGTGATCATCCCGCACGAGCTGCTGAAGACGGTTCCGGGCGAGGTGATCCGCTGGGCGCTGCTGTCGGCCCACTACCGCCAGCCGCTGGACTGGACGCCCGAGCTCTTGGAGCAGAGCAAGAAGTCGCTGGACCGCCTGTACGGGGCCCTGCGCCGCGCCAAGGACGTGCCGATGGACCAGGCCATGGAGGCTCCGGCCGAAGTGATCGCCGCCCTGATGGACGACCTGAACACGCCGCTGGCGACCTCGGCCTTCTTCGAGGTGTCGAGCCTGATCGAAAAAGCCGTGACGGCCGGCGACAGCGTCGCCATCGCCGCCAACAAGGCCCGCCTGCTGGAGGCCGGCGCCCTGCTGGGCTTCCTGCAGGCCGATCCGGACAGCTGGTTCGAAGGCGACGCCTCCGACGAGCTGAAGGCCAAGGTCGAGGACCTGCTGGCGCAACGCGTCGCCGCGCGGGCCGCCAAGGACTGGACCGCCGCGGACGCCATCCGCGCCGAGCTGGACGCCCTGGGCGTCGTGGTCATGGATGGTCCGTCGGGCGCGACCTGGCGGATGAAGGACTGATCTGATGACCTTCGAGAAGCAGGTCGTCCTCGTCTCCGGCGCGGGCCGGGGGCTGGGCGCGGCCATCGCGCGGGCCTTCATCGAGAACGGCGCCCAGGTGGTCGTCAACTATCGCCGCAGCGAAGCTCAGGCCAAGGCGCTGGTCGAGGAGCTTGGCCAGCGCGCGGTGGCCATACAGGCCGACGTCTCCGATCCGTTGGAGGCGCGTCGCCTGGTCAATGACGCGGCCGAGGCGTTCGGCCATCACGTCACGACGGTAGTCAACAACGCCCTGGGCGACTTCAGCTTCAACGGCGACGCGCGCGAGAAAATTCAGACGATCGGCTGGGACGACTTTCTGGGGCAGATGGACGTCGCCCTGCATGGGTCGCTGAACCTAATCCAGGCCGCCGCGCCGGCGATGGAAGCCGCGGGCTGGGGACGGATCATCAATATCGGCACCAACCTCTTCCAGAACCCGGTGGTGCCCTACCATGACTACACGGCCGCCAAGGCCGCCCTCCTGTCGCTGACCCGCACCGCGGCCGGCGATCTCGGACCCAGCGGGATCACCGTCAACATGGTCTCGGGCGGGCTTCTACGGGTGACTGACGCCAGCGCAGCGACCCCCGAGGCGATCTTCGAGCTGATCGCCCAAAGCACGCCCCTGCGCCGCGTCACGACTCCAGCCGAGTTCGCCGACGCGGTTCTGTTCTTCGCCTCCCCCTGGAGCCGCGCCGTCACCGGCCAGAACCTGGTGGTGGATGGCGGCCTGGTCAGGGATTAAGTAGGGCCCATGCAACGCGCCGTCGAACACCGCATCGGGGTCCAGGCCCCCGCCGAGATCGTCTGGGAGGTCGTCTCGGAATTCGAGACCTGGACCCACTGGAACCCACTCTACCGGCGCGCCGAGGGCCAGATGAAGATCGGCACGGCGCTTGTGCTGGAGCAGCATCTGCCCGGCGAGGCGCCGCGCGTCATCCAGCCGATCGTGCAGGACTGGGTGCCCTACGAGCAGCTTCACTGGCGCTCGAGCCGGATCGGCGGGCTGGTCACGGCCATCCGCTATCTCGAGATCGAGAACATGGGCCCGGCCAACGCGACCTTCTCGAACGGCGAGCTGTTCATGGGCATGCTGGTGCGCCTGGTCAGCCGCGAAGAGCGTCGCAAGCTGAAGACCGCCTTCACGGCCATGGGCGAGGCCGTTCGCGACCGCGCCGAGGCCCTCTGGTCCGAGCGCGGCGGGGCTCCCATCTAAGGCGCGCCATGATCGACGACCTCTACAGCGCCAAGATCCTGACGCTCGTGGCCAACATGCCGCGCGCCGGACGCTTGCCCGCGCCCGACGCCAGCAGCGAGAAGGTCGCCAAGCTGTGCGGCAGCAAGATCACGGTCGACGTCGTGGTCGAGGACGGCAAGGTGGTCGACTTCGCCCAGGACGTCAGCGCCTGCGCGCTGGGGCAGGCGGCCGCCGCGATCCTGGGCCGGAACGTCATCGGGGCCGATCTTTCCGACATCGAGTTGGCGCGAGACTCGCTTACGGCTATGCTGAAGACGAACGGTTCGCCTCCCGCGGGCCGATTTGCGGAGCTCGCCGTGCTGGAGCCGGTCAAGGACTATCCCGCCCGTCACGCCTCGACGCTGCTGGCGTTCGAGGCGACGGTCGAGGCTGTCCGCAAGGCCACAGGCGCCGCCGAAACGCGAACTAGCACCGCCGGCGCGGCTTGATCGTCCCGATCAGGGGGTTAGTACTTTACTGGACTAACAGTCGCGCGCCGGCATGACCCTCTACGAACGCACCGTCGATTTGGGCCTTCGGGCCTACAAGTTGACGCTCTCGCCTCTCATCGGGCGTCAGTGCCGCTTTACGCCGAGCTGTTCGGAGTACACGGCCGCCGCTCTCAAGGAACATGGCCCGCTCAAGGGCTCCTGGCTGGGTTTGCGACGGATTTGCCGCTGCAATCCGTTTGGTGGTTCGGGCTATGACCCGCCGCCGCCGCGACACCAGCCACGCAAGTGGAAATGTGAAGAATGATCGATCTGGTTTTCCCCGACGGCTCCTCGCGACAGTATCCGGACGGCGCCACGGGCCGCGATGTCGCCGCCGCCATCTCCAAGTCGCTGGAAAAGAAGGCCCTGCTGATCAAGCTGGACGGCCAGCTGCTGGACCTCGACCGTCCGCTGACGCCCGATCTGCTGGCCGGCGAGCGCAAGTTCGAGATCCTGACGCGCGAGGCGCCCGAGGCCCTCGACACCATCCGCCACGACACGGCCCACGTGCTGGCCGAGGCGGTGCAGGAGCTGTTCCCGGGCACCCAGGTGACGATCGGCCCGAACGTCGAAGACGGCTTTTACTACGACTTCGCCCGCGACGAGCCGTTCAGCCTGGACGACCTGGAAAAGATCGAAAAGCGCATGAAGGAGATCGTCGACCGCGACGAGAAGATCTCGCGCGAGGTCTGGGATCGCGAAGAGGCGATCAAGCACTTCGATGACATCGGCGAGCAGTACAAGGCGCAGATCATCCGTGACCTGCCCCCGACGGACACGATCACGGTCTATCGCCAGGGGAACTGGAAGGACTTGTGCCGCGGTCCGCACCTGCCCTCGACCAAGCATGTCGGCAAGGCCTTCAAGCTGACCAAGCTGGCCGGCGCCTATTGGCGTGGCGACCAGAACAACGCCCAGCTGCAGCGCATCTACGGCACGGCCTGGGCCTCGGAGGCCGATCTCGACGCCTATCTGAAGCGCATCGAGGAAGCCGAGAAGCGCGATCACCGCAAGCTCGGCAAGACGATGGACCTCTTCCACATCCAGGAAGAGGGCAAGGGCATGGTGTTCTGGCACCCGAAGGGCTGGGCGCTCTATCGCGTGCTCGAGGACTACATGCGCCGTCGCCTCGACGCGGCCGGCTACAAGGAGGTGAAGACCCCGCAGATCCTCGACAAGAGCCTGTGGGAGAAGTCGGGCCACGCCGAGAAGTTCGGCCACGCCATGTTCATGTGCGAGAGCGCCGAGGGCGAGGTCCTGGCGGTCAAGCCGATGAACTGCCCCGGCCACATCCAGATCTTCAACGTCGGCCAGAAGTCCTATCGCGAGCTGCCGCTGCGCATGGCCGAGTTCGGCGCCTGCCACCGCTACGAGCCGTCGGGCGCCATGCACGGGATCATGCGGGTGCGCGCCTTCACCCAGGACGACGCCCACATTTTCTGCCGCGAAGAGCAGGTCACGGAGGAAAGCGCCCGGTTCATCGAACTGTTGCGCTCGGTCTATAACGACCTGGGCATGACGCTCGCGGACACCAAGTTCTCGACGCGGCCCGACCTGCGCGCCGGCACGGACGAGGTCTGGGACAAGGCCGAGTCCGCCCTGTCGGCCGCCGCCGAGGCGGCGGGCGAGACGCTGGTGTTGCAGCCAGGCGAGGGCGCCTTCTACGGCCCGAAGCTGGAGTTCTCGCTGAAGGACGCCATCGGCCGCGTCTGGCAGTGCGGCACACTGCAACTTGATTTCGTTCTGCCGGAACGATTGGACGCTGAATACGTTTCGGAGGACGGTTCGAAGAAGCGTCCCGTGATGCTTCACCGTGCGATTTTGGGGTCGTTCGAACGTTTCATCGGCATTCTGTTGGAGAACTTCGCGGGCGCTTTGCCCGTGTGGCTGGCGCCGACTCAGGTCGTCGTGGCCACGATCACCTCGGACGCCGACGACTATGCTCGCGAGGTCGTTGAGACGTTGACGAAACTAGGTATGCGCGCGGAACTGGACCTGCGAAATGAGAAGATCAACTATAAGATTCGCGAGCACAGCCTCGCCAAGGTGCCAGTGATCGCAGTGGTCGGACGTAAGGAAGCGGAGACGAGGCAGCTGGCCTTGCGTCGCCTAGGCGGCGAAGGGCAGAGCATCCTGTCGCTCGAGGAGGCCATCTCCGTGCTGACCTCCGACGCCACCCCGCCTGACGTGGCGCGCGCCCGCGCCGCCAAGGCCGTTCCGGAGGCGGTGACCGCCTGATGAACAGCATTCTCCCGTCCGTCTCGACCCTGACCGCGGGCGCCCGCCCGGCCCGACCGAATGTGTCGGTGGTCATGGTCGTGTACCGGACGGGAGAAGCGTTGGCCGAAAGCATCAAGCACGTTCTGGCCGAGCCGCTGGTCGACGAGTTCGTCATCGTCGACAACGGCTCGTGCGCGCACGAGCGTGACCTTCTGCGCTCCCTGGCCCTGACCGAACCGCGGGTGATCCTCAAGCAGGGCCATGGCAACATCGGCTTCGCGCGCGGGGCCAATCTGGGCGCCCAGACCTCGGGGGGCGAGCACATCGTCTTCCTCAATCCCGACGCCAACCTGCAGCCGGGCTGTGTCGGCGCCCTGGTCACGGCCTTCAAGGGCCAGGCGACCCCGACCATCGTCGGCGCCCGGGTGCTGAACGTCGATGGCACCGAGCAGCGCGGCGGCCGTCGGGGCGAGGTCACGCCGATCACCACGGTGCTGAGCTTCGGCCAACTGACCCGCCGCTATCCCAAGCTGGCCGCCTTCGAGATCCATCGCGAGCACGAGCCGTTGCCGCGCGCCCCCGTCCCGATGCCGACCATCTCCGGCGCCTGCTTCGCCATGCGTCGCCGGGACTTCGAGGCCCTGAACGGCTTCGACGAGGCCTATTTCCTGCACGTCGAGGACATCGACCTGTGCTGGCGCGCGCGCCGGGCGGGCGGCCAGGTGCTGTTCCAGCCCCAGGCGCGGGTCGTGCACCTGGGCCACACCAGCCTCGAGCACCCGGTGAAGGTGGAGTTCCACAAGGGCGTGGGCCTGACCCGCTACTTCATCAAGCGCGCCGACAGCCTTCAGCTCTTCGCCGCCGCCGTCCTGCTGGCCCCGGCCATCATGCTGATGTCGGTGTTCCGCCCGCTGCTGTGGAAAATGACCGGCCGGCCGATCTAGGCGCGGCCGACAAGAGGACTACATCGGCGCGATCGTCTCGAACCGCAGCCCCTCCGGCCCCTCGATCGAGGTCGGCGCCTGCAGATTCCGCGCGGGCAGCAGCGCGCGATAACGCTCATACAGCGCCTTCATGTCCCGACCGGGCTTCGCCGTCAGGCAGAGGTCGTACTCGCCCTCCCGGCCCCAGGGCCTGCGTTCCAAGCGCGCCACGTCGCGGTCCGCCTTGATCGCCGCCGCAACCTTGTCCGCCAGCGGCCGATCGATGCCGGCGCCATAGCTGCCGAACTTGATCGTCACGTCGCAGCGCCCCGCGCCCCCGGGGGAGGCTTCGGGCGTCGCGGCCGCCGCGCAGGCGCTCAAGGAGAGGGCGAGCAGGGCGGCTAGGCGTGTCATGCGGGGAACCCTCCGGCGCGGGCGAGGGACGAGGCGGGAGCCTTGCCCAGGCGGTCGCTGATCTCGCGGCCGATGGCGATCAGGGCCGCCAGGTCATAACCGGTCTCGAAGCCGGCGCGTTCCAGCATGTAGACGAGGTCTTCGGTCCCGATATTGCCCGTGGCGGCGGGGGCGAACGGACAGCCGCCCAGGCCGCCGACCGAGGCGTCCAGCACGTCGACGCCGGCCTCGACGCTGGCGTAGGCGTTGGCCAGGCCGGTGTTGCGGGTGTCGTGGAAATGCATGCGCAGGCGCGCGTCCGGCGCGGCGGCGCGGACCGCCTCGATCCGCTTGCGCACGGTCCAGGGATCGGCGACGCCGATCGTGTCGGCGATGGCGATCTCCGGCACGCCCAGGGCGGCGGCCTCGCGAACGATCGCCACGACTTGGTCCTGGCTGACCTCGCCGTCGAAAGGACAGCCGAAGGCGACCGAGATGGTGGCGGTGATCGGCGGGCCGCCGTCGATCGCCTGCCGCTCGGCGATGGCGGCCAGGGTGTCGATCTGCTGGGCCACCGTGGCGCCCTGGTTGCGGACCCCGAAACCGTCCGACGCGCAGACCACGACATTGGCCTCGTCGCAGCCGGTCGAAATGCAGCGCTCCCAACCGCGCAGATTCAGCACGAGACCGATCCGCGAACGGCTCGGATCGGCGGGCAGGGCGGCCATGATGTCCTCGGCGCCGGCCATCTGCGGGACGCGGGCGGGATTGACGAACGAGACCACCTCGGTGCGCCGCGCGCCGGCGGCTTCCAGCTTGCCGATCAGGTCCAGCTTCTCGGCGACCGACAGCGAGATCTTCTCGTTCTGCAGGCCGTCGCGCGGCCCGACCTCGACGATTTCGATGAAGCGGCTCATCGCTGCGACTCCTCGGCGGGTTCGGTCGGTTCGACGGCGTCCTCGGCGGGGGGCAGGGGTTCGCCGCGATAGACGGTGAGCCGTTCGCGATCCCCGTCGGAATAGTTCAGGCCCTCGACGGTCGTCACGGGGCGCGGCGCCAGGCCCAGTTGATCCATGGCGGCGCGGAACGGCTTTTCCTCGCGGCCCTCCACGATGGCGGGGCGGCCCTCGGCGATGGCGTCCGCCGCGCCTTCGCCGTCAGTCAGCTGGGTGGTCGTGCCCAGCTGGAAGATCAGGCTAGGTTCGGCGTAGCCGGTCACGGCCACCGGGCCGGGCGCGCCGGAGCGCGGCGAAAGCCGGGCCTGGTTCAGGGCCTGGGCGAGGTCGCGCGACAGGAAGAGCGGCTCCAGCCGTGGGATCAGACCGGCGGTCAGGGCGATGTGGGCGGCGATCCCCAGGGCGCCGGCGACGAACAGCGCCCGCACCGCATGACGCCGCGCCACCAGAACCGCCCCCGCCCCGGCGCTCCCGGCGGCCAGGGCGAAGGCCGCGGCCACGACGGTCCAGCCGAGATCATGGGCGGTTCCGAACTCCTTCTGGCCGTAGATGGCGACCGCGGCCAGCAGCGCGCCCATCAGCACCGACAGTCCTCCGCCCAACCAGCGGACGAGCTTACCCAGAGGTTCTCGCACGGCCGCCGCCATCAGCATGGCCAGGGCCCCATAGGCGGGCAGGGCGTAGTGGACCAGCTTGGTCGGCAGCAGCTCGAACATCAGCCAGGTTGGGACCAGCCAGCACACGGCGAAGCGTACGCCCGGATCCTTGCGGCGGGTCCACGCAACGGCGAGGCCGGCCGGCAGCAGGACGGTGGCGGGGAACGACAACAGCGGCGAGAGCAGGGCGTGATAGCCGAACGGCCCCGCGTGTCCCTCCTGGCCGCCGGCCATCTTGGGGGCCAGGTCGCCGCCGATCGCCGTGCCCCAGAAGGCGCCGTCGGTGGCCACGGTGATCATCATCGCCCAGGGCAGCACCACGGCGGCGAACAGGATCAGGCCCCAGGTCCAGCCAAGGTCCTTCATCCACCGCGCCTTGCGGTCCCAGAGGGCGAGAGCCGCCAACGCCAGGAATACGGTCAGAAGGCCGACGGGCCCCTTGATCAGCGCCGCCAAGGACAGGCCCATCCAGAAGGCGAACTTGGTCAGCTTGCTCGCCGACTCGCCTTTCAGCTGGGCGGCGTAGATCCGCGCCAGCGCGCCCATGGCCAGGGTCGTGGTCCCGCAAAGCGCCGCGTCGGTCTTGGCGATGAAGGCTTCCGACGACAGTAGGAAGGTCGCGCCCAGGATCGAGCCGGCGATCAGTCCCGTGCGGGGATCCAGCAGCGCGGCCGCGCCCCAGGCGCAGGCCGCCGCCGCAAGCATCGCGCCCAGCAGCGAGGGGATGCGATAGGCCCAGATCCGGCGGTCCTCGGCGTCGGAGAAGGTCTTGACGCTGACCGCCTGCAGCCAGTGGATGCCGACCGGCTTCTTGAAGCGCGGCTGATCCTGGAACTTGATGACGACGTAGTCGCCGGTCTCCAGCATCTGCGAGGTGGCCTGCGCGAAGCGCGACTCGTCACGGTCCAACGGCGGCATGGCCAGCAGGCCGGGCAGTCCGGCGATCAAGGCGACGAGGGCGGCGAACAGAGGGCCGCGCCACCCCCGGCTCCAGTCATCCAGGCGAGATTCAAGCGTCATGGCGCCTGGAATAGCACGATCTTTCCCGAAGCAACTTTTGCTGTATGAGGAGGCGATGAACGACATCGTCTCGCCGACGCCCGATTTCTCCGTCGTCGTCCCCGTTTTCGACGAGGGCGAGGCCGCGCCGAAGCTGGCGCGCGAGATCGCCGCCGCCTTCGCCGGCGAAAACTACGAGATGATCTTCATCGACGACGCCAGCCGCGACGACACCAAGGCGCGGCTGATGGCCTTGAAGGCCGAAATTCCGCAGTTGCGCGTGCTGGGTCATCGCAAGAACTCGGGCCAGAGCCGCGCCGTGCGCAGCGGCGTCCTGGCCGCTCGCGGCCCGATCGTCATCACCCTCGACGGCGACGGCCAGAACGATCCGGCCGACGCGCCGCGCCTGGCCAAGGCCTTGGCGGCCGGCCCCGAAACGCTGGCGCTGGTCGGCGGCGAGCGCGTGAAGCGCCAGGACAGCAACGCCAAGCGCTTCGCCTCCAAGTTCGGAAACGGGGTGCGCAAGCGCCTGCTCAAGGACACCGCCAACGACACCGGCTGCGGGCTGAAGGCGTTCCGCCGCGAGGCCTTCCTGCGCCTGCCGTACTTCGATCACATCCACCGCTATATCCCGGCCCTGATGCTGCGCGAGGGCTACGAGGTCGCGTTCCAGCCGGTCAATCACCGGCATCGCGAGACGGGGGTGTCCAAGTACACGAACCTCGGGCGCCTCAAGGCCTCGATCTCCGATCTCCTGGGCGTGATGTGGCTGCAATCGCGGGCCCGCAATCCCCAGGGCGTCGACGAGGTCTAGGCCCGAGGACCCGAGTCGAAAGGTCGCGCCGGCTTCACCCGGCCAGGAAATCCCGTTAGGCCTTAACCACCACGACGCCGGGGGCGCCGTCGAAGGGGAAAGTTCGATGTTCGCCGCGGTTCCGCTGCTGGCCCTGCCGGTCCTGGTCTACAACCTGATCGTCCTGCTCCTGCCGGGCGGCTTCAAGGCGGCGGACGCCACCCTGCGCCTGGCCGAGCCGCTCTTCACCATCCGCATGACCTCTGGCGCGGGGTGGGCCGTCAGCCTCTCCGACCTGCTGCTGGCCGGCGCGCTGGTGGTTCTGTTCGTCGAGCTGCTGAAATCGACCAACAGCAAGCGTCTCGCCATCGTCAATCACTCGCTGTCGATGGTGCTGTTCATCGTTTGCCTGGTCGAGTTCCTGCTGCTGCCAGCCTTCGCGACCTCGACCTTCTTCCTGCTGGCCCTGATGGTGCTGCTGGACGTGCTGGCCGGCTTTATCGTCACCATCGTGGCCGCCCGGCGCGACGTCGACTTCGGGGAATGAGCCTATTCCGGAAAGCCGCCGGTCTGCCGGAGCGCCTCGCCCAGGGCCATGGCGGCGGTGGTCGCCAGGTTCATCGAGCGGGTCTCGGGGCGGATCGGGATAATGATCCGTCCGTGGACGGCGGCGTGGACCTCCTCCGGCGCGCCGCGACTCTCGTTGCCGAACAGCAGGGTGTCGCCAGGCGCGAACTCAAACCTGTGAAACGGTGTCGCACCCCGGGTCGTGAAGAGCAGCAGCCGTCCGTCAACGCGCTCCGGCGCCTTAAGGAATGCCCCCCAACTGTCGTGCCGCTTGAGGTGGGCCAGGGGGCCATAATCGAGCGCCGCTCGCTTCAAGCTCTTGTCATCCAAAGGAAAACTGCAGGGCTCGATGACGTCGAGGCCCACGCCGAAGCAGGCGGACAAACGAATGGCCGCCCCGACGTTTTGGGGAATGCCTGGTTGAAAAAGTGCGATGCGCATAATAAGCGAACCAACCACAGGGGCAGCAGGGGCTTTGCCACGAATCGAAAGGACTTGCGGACTCCGTCCGCGCGTCCGATACGACGATCCGACCGCTGCCTTGTGGCGGAGATCCGCTTGCGGGTCGAGCAAGATATGGCGTCGAATGACGCTTCTCCAAGCCGGTCGCTTCCGCGGCCCGGCGGAATCGAAGGGTGACGTAAGGTGGCCGACACCGCCGTGGGCGCAACGACCGAGCCGGAACACGGGAGCGATCCCTCCCGGCGCGACTTCATTCACATCGCCGCGATCGCGGCCGCCGCCGGCGGCGCCGCGACCCTGGTCTGGCCGTTCATCGACCAGATGAACCCGTCCGCGGACACGCGGGCCCTGGCTTCGACCGAGTTCGACCTGACCAAGGTCGCCGAGGGCCAGCAGGTCACGATCAAGTGGCGCGGCAAGCCGCTCTTCGTGCGCAACCGCACCAAGGCCGAGATCGCCAAGGCTGTCGCCGACGACAGCGCGGCGATGAAGGATCCCGCCACCGACGCCTCGCGCGTGAAGCCGGGCAAGGCCCAATGGCTGATCGTCGGCGGCAACTGCACCCACCTGGGCTGCGTGCCGACCTTCGGCGGCGGCGAGTACGGCGGCTGGTTCTGCCCGTGCCACGGCTCGGTCTACGACACCTCGGGTCGTATCCGTAAGGGCCCCGCGCCCACGAACCTGGTGGTTCCGGAATACGCCTTCCTCACCGACACCAAGGTCAAGATCGGCTAAGCGAGATGAGCGGACATTCGACCTATCAACCCAAGACCGGTTTCGAGCGCTGGCTCGACGCCCGTCTGCCGATCGTGCGTCTGGGCTACGACTCGTTCGTCGACTATCCCACGCCGCGTAACCTGAACTACTGGTGGACGTTCGGCGGCATCCTGTCGCTGTGCCTGGCCTCCCAGCTGATCACCGGCATCATCCTGGTGATGCACTACACGCCGAGCGCCTCGGGCGCCTTCGCGTCGGTCGAGCACATCATGCGCGACGTGAACTACGGCTGGCTGATCCGCTACATGCACGCCAACGGCGCGTCGATGTTCTTCATCGCCGTCTACATCCACATGCTGCGCGGCCTCTACTACGGCTCCTACAAGGCGCCCCGCGAAGTGCTGTGGCTGCTGGGCTGCGTGATCTACCTGCTGATGATGGCGACCGCCTTCATGGGCTACGTCCTGCCCTGGGGCCAGATGTCGTTCCACGGCGCCGTCGTGATCACCAACCTGTTCGGCGCCCTGCCGCTGGTCGGCGAGAGCATCACCACCTGGCTGTGGGGCGGCTTCGCGGTCGACAACCCGACCCTGAACCGCTTCTTCTCGCTGCACTACCTGCTGCCCTTCATGATCGCGGGCGTCGTGATCCTGCACATCTGGGCGCTGCACGTGGTGGGCCAGAACAACCCGACCGGCGTCGAGCCGAAGTCGAAGGCCGACACCCTGCCCTTCACGCCGTACGCGACGGTGAAGGACGGCTTCGCGATGAGCGTCTTCCTGATCCTCTTCGCCTTCTTCGTCTTCTACATGCCGAACGCCTTGGGCCACGCCGACAACTACATCGAGGCCAACCCGCTGGTGACGCCGTCGCACATCGTTCCGGAATGGTACTTCCTGCCGTTCTACGCGATCCTGCGCGCCGTGCCGGACAAGCTGATGGGCGTGCTGGCCATGTTCGGCGCCATCGCCTGCTTGTTCGCCCTGCCTTGGCTGGACACCTCGAAGGTGCGCTCGATGCGCTACCGCCCGACCGCGAAGATCTACTTCGTGTTCTTCCTGGTGGCCTGCTGCATCCTGGGCGTCTGCGGCGCCAAGCTGCCCGACGATCCGGTGATCCCGCACCTGACCACGTTCCAGCTGATGGGTTCGGACCTGAACAGCTTCGTGTGGCTCTCGCGCGTCGCCTCGCTCTACTACTTCGCTTTCTTCCTGGTCGTGCTGCCGGTCCTGGGTCTGGTCGAGAAGACCCTGCCCGTGCCGGACTCGATCGCCTCGCCGGCCCTCTCGGCCGACGCCAAGAAGGGTTGATCCCGATGCTCCGCAAACTCTCGGTTATCGCGGCGGCGGCGGGTCTCCTGGTCGCCGGCGCCGCCGGTCCGGCCCTCGCCAATGGCGGCGCGCTGGAAGCCAAGGACGTCCACTGGTCGTTCGAAGGTCCGTTCGGCAAGTTCGACCAAGCCCAGCTGCAGCGCGGCTTCAAGGTCTATCGCGAGGTCTGCTCGGCCTGCCACTCGCTGAAGCTGGTGGCGTTCCGGAACCTGGGCGACAAGGGCGCTCCGTTCTATAGCGAGAAGTACCCGAACTCGAACGACAACCCGTGGGTCAAGGCGATCGCCAAGGACTACGAGGTCAATGACATCGACAGCGAGACCGGCGACGCCATCAAGCGTCCGGCCACCAGCGCCGATCACTTCCCGTCGCCCTTCGCCAACGAAGCCGCGGCCCGTGCGAGCAACGGCGGCGCCCTGCCGCCGGACATGTCGCTGCTGGCCAAGGCTCGCGAGGCCGGTCCGGACTACATCTACTCGCTGGTGACCGGCTACGCCGAGCCGCCGAAGGGCCTGACGGTCCCGACCGGCGGTCACTACAACCCGTACTTCCCGGGCGACCTGACCTCGGCCTGGCACGGCGATCACAAGTCTGTCCCGAAGGGCGGCTTCATCGCCATGGCTCCGCCGCTGAAGGCCGACCTGGTGACGTTCGACGACGGCACCAAGTCGACCCTCGACCAGCAGGCCAAGGACGTCTCGGCCTTCCTGATGTGGGCCGCCGAGCCCAAGCTGGAAGAGCGCAAGCAGACCGGCTTCGCCGTGCTGATCTACCTCGTCCTGCTGAGCGGCCTGCTGTACGCCAGCTACAAGACGGTGTGGCGCAACGAGTCGCACTAAGCGATTTTCGTTCCGACCTGAAAATGGAAAGGCCCGGTGGAAACGCCGGGCCTTTTTCTTTTTGGGGCTCGCGGATCTATGGCGCGACCGACAGCGTCCGCGCTTCGGCGTCGAGCCTGAGCCGATGACGAGCCCATAAGCCCGTTCCCAGGGTTCCGCTGATCCCCTGGGGGAGATCGTCGGCCAGCGTGGCGGGGACATTCTCGGCCAGTACGCCGCCGATCGACAGCGCGCGCAGCTTGGCCGGCGCTTGGTGGCGGGCGGCCGGGTTCAGCTTGCCCGTGGCGTTGGCGTCGCGGGTCGAGAGGCGGGTCATGGCCCTCGAGGCGGTGTCGATCGCGAAGGCGCCGTAGAAGGCGCGCGGGCCGTCGCTGACGCCGGCCGCCACCGTCGGCAGGCCTTCGATCATCGAGACCGGAAACACCACTTGCCGACTCGGGCGCCAGGGCCGGTCGATGCGAAGCCAACAGCGGGCGAAGTCGATCTCGACGCTGTGGCCGGCCAGGACGTCCATGCCGATCACTCCGGCGATCGGGGTCACGAAGCCCGCGCCTCGGGCGTCCAGGTCGGCGACCTTCACCGACACCGCCGACGCCTTCAGCCCAGCCACCTGGACCGAGGTGGTGATCTCGGGCTCTAGGATCCCCTCCATCTCCGCCTTGGTGTTGTGCAACAAGGTGCGCGGCGCCGAGAGGTCGATGACGTAATCCCCGGCCATGACCCCGATCACCGCCGGCGCCACCACCGCGCCGTTCTCGAACCAGCAGGATGTTTCGCCCGCCCGAGCTTGCCCCGCGCAGGCGAGGACCACGGCGAGCGCGACGGGCGGGATCACGGCGGGGGGGCGACGAGGCATGGCGCCAGCTTAGCTCAGGCATGACCTCCGCGCGATGGACTCGACATTCTTGGAGAACGCCGTTCATTCTTGGCCCGGGTAGGAGGGGCGAGCATGGCCGGCGACGAGGCTTCTGATCGCGAAGCGGGCAAGCGGCTGGACGCGTTCGTCGACGCCGCCTTCGCTTTCGCGGTGTCGCTGCTCATCATCGCTAGCGCGGATCGGACGACCAGCATCGCCGCCCTGTGGGATGCTCTGGGCCGTATTCCGGCCTCGCTGGGCGCCTTCGCCCTGATCGTCATGTTCTGGCTGGCCTATCGCCAGTTCGGACGGCTCGTACCGCGTCGCGACACGCTGACGACCCTGAACGCCCTGGCGATCGTGTTTACCGTGCTGGTCTATGTCTTCCCGCTTCGCATGCTGGTCGAGTCCGGTTTCGTCTGGGCGTCGCGCGGCTGGCTATCGGGCGCCGAGATGATCCGCACCCTGAGCGACCTCAGAGACCTTTTCCGGATCTACGGGGTCGGTTTCGCGGTCCTGGCGGGGCTGTTCGCTTCGCTCTACCTGCGGGCTCTGCGCCACCCCGATCGCCTGGGCGTCGCGCCCGCCGATCGGGCGGACGTCCGCGCAAGCTTCGAGATCTGGAGCCTTTCGGGCGGAGCGGGGCTGTTGTCTGCAGCCTTGACCTTCGGGCCGATGGCGAAGACGCCCTGGCTGCCAGGCCTGGCCTATTGGCTGATCCCGCTGATGATCGCTGTGCGCCAGCCGATAGGCCGGTGGCTCGCCCGCAAACCCGCGCCTGAAGGAGCCGCGTCATGATGTTGAAGTTAGCGATCGCCTGCGCCCTGGCCCTCTGGGCCGGCGTCGCCAGCGCCCAGGTCCCGCCGGACGCCGCCGCCCGCCTGGCCGCTCAGGCCGAGGCCATGAAGAAGCTCTCTCGTCTGGACGGAGTCTGGCGCGGCCCGGCCTGGACGATCACGCCCGGCGGGCGTCGCGAGGTGATCCAGACCGAGCGGATCGGGCCGATGCTGGACGGCGCGATCAAGATTTTGGAAGGGCGCGGCTACAACCCCGACGGATCGCTCGGCTTCAACGCCTTTGGGGTAATTTCCTTCGAGCCCGATACGGGGGTCTACACGATGCGCTCGCACGCCATGGGCCGCGCCGGAGACTTCAAGCTCACCCCGACCCCTGACGGCTACGACTGGGAAATCCCATCGGGTCCGGCGACCATCCGCTACAGCGTAGTGATCCGAGACGGCGTCTGGCGCGAGGTCGGCGAACGGGTGGTCGAGGGCCGCCCGCCGTTCAGATTCTTCGAAATGACCTTGAGCCGCGTTGGCGACAGCGCTTGGCCGGCGGCGGGCGCGATCCCGCCGAAATAGGGTGGGGCGCCAGACAGGCTCTAGGCCTCCCCCTTGCCGCCTCCAGACCGCTGGAACAGTTGGAAGGTCCGTAGGAGCGCCAAGTGCGCGCTGTCGGCGTGGTGGCCGCTGGGCGCGACGAAGGCGTGGCCGGCTTCGTAGAGATAGATCGGCAGGTCTGGATGGATCTCGCGAATGGCCTCGATGTCGGCCAGAGGGATCATCGGATCGGTCTTGCCGAAGTGCAGGATGGTCGGCGTCTTCGGCGTCTCGTCCTTGTAGGCGGCGATGTCACCGCCATAGAAGGCCGACACGGCGCTGAGGCCTTCGCAGCGGCAGGCGGCCAGCCAGGCCGTCGTGCCGCCATAGCAGAAGCCCATGGCGAACACGGGGCCTTCCATCGCCTCGATCGCGGTCTGCACCCGGGGCAGGGTCGAGACGCCCCACCCGGTCAGCCGGCCCATCTCCATGCGCGCGTCCAGGATCTCCGGCTTGGTGTCATGGTCGGGGAAGTCGGCGTCGGCCGCGTCGATCAACGAGGGTGCGATCACCTCGTAGCCTTGCTCGGCCAGCCGGCCCGACAGCTCGCGGATATGCGGGGTGACGCCCCAGATGGCGTGCAGCATGACGACGCCGCCGCGCCGAGCCTCCCGGGCGGGCTCATGCCAGGCGGAGAACGGCGCGCCGCCGCGCGTGGCCAGGGCGATCTTTTCTCCCATCACGAGGCCTCGTGCTGGGCGAAGAACTCGACCGTGCGTTGGCGGGCCAGTTCGGCGTCGGCCAGATCGGAGTCGGGCCGGCCGTCGTTGTTGAAGCCGTGGCCGCTGGCCTCGTAGACGTGGACCGGAACCTCGGGGTGCGCCGTCCAGATGGCGGCCTTGACCTCCTCGGCGGGGATGTGGGGGTCCGTGGCGCCCAGGTGGACGATCACGGGCGCGCGGAGGTCGAACTTGGCCATGCCCGCGACGCCGCCGCCATAGTAGCTGGCGGCAGCCGCGAGGCCTTCGCAGCGCGCCGCCGCCAGCCAAGCCATGGTCCCGCCGTAGCAGTAGCCGACCAGGAACACCGGGCCGCGGTCCTTCAGAAAGTCGATGCAGGCCTGGATGTCGCCCATGGCGTTGTCGGGGCCGTTGGCCAGCGCCAGCTCCTTGCCGCGCGCGAAGCCGGCTTCGTCATGCAGGGCCGTGAAGCCTTTTTCGCCCCGGTCGAACATCGACGGCGCCAGCACCTCGAAGCCACGCGCTGACCAGCGGGCGACGTCCTCGCGGACGTACTGGTCGAGGCCGAAGATCTCCTGGATCACGATCACCCCGCCCCTCCCACCTTCTTGGGGGCGCGGGCCTTCCGGCTGGGCGTGCAGGGCGGTGAAGCCGAAGCCGTCGTGGGCGGCGGTCAGGGTGATGATCTCGGCCATACGCCTACTCCCGAATGAGAAACGGCCGGGGCGTCTCCGCTCCGGCCGCTGACATCTTGAACGCCTAGACGTTGAAGCGGAAGTGCATCACGTCGCCGTCCTTGACGACGTACTCCTTGCCCTCGGCCCGCATCTTGCCGGCCTCCTTGGCCCCGGCTTCGCCGCCCAGCTTGATGAAGTCGTCGAAGGCGATGGTCTCGGCGCGGATGTAGCCCTTCTCGAAGTCGGTGTGGATGACGCCGGCCGCCTGCGGGCCGGTGTCGCCGACGTGGATGGTCCAGGCGCGCGCTTCCTTGGGACCGACGGTGAAGTAGGTCTGCAGGCCCAGCAGCGTGTAGGCCTCGCGGATCAGGCGGTTCAGGCCCGGCTCGGAGAGGCCCAGGGTCTCGAGGAACTCGGTGCGCTCCTCGGCGTCCAGCAGAGCGATCTCGCTCTCGATCTGGGCCGAGATGACGACGGCCTTGGCGTTGTCGCGGGCGGCGCGCTCGGCGACCAGGTCGCTGTACTTGTTGCCCTTGTCGGCGCTGCCTTCCTCGACGTTGCAGACATAGAGGGCCGGCAGCGAGGTCAGCAGCTGCAGCATGTGCCAGGCCTTCTCGTCCTCCTTGTCCACGGTCGCGGCGCGGGCCGGACGGCCCTCGCGCAGCTGGGCCAGGGCCAGGTTGATCAGGCGCAGGGTGTTGGCGGCTTCCTTGTCGCCGCCCGACTTGGCCTTCTTCTCGATGGCCGGCAGGCGCTTTTCCAGGCTTTCCAGGTCGGCCAGCATCAGCTCCATCTCGATGATCTCGAGATCGCTGAGCGGGTCGATGCGGCCCTCGACGTGGGTGATGTCGTCGTCCTCGAAGCAGCGGGCCACGAAGGCGATGGCGTCGCAGTCGCGGATGTTGGCCAGGAACTGGTTGCCCAGGCCCTCGCCCTTGGACGCGCCGCGCACCAGGCCGGCGATGTCGACGAAGGTGATCCGGGCCGGGATGATCTCCTTGGAGCCCGCAATCTTGGCCAGGGCTTCCAGGCGCGGCTCTGGCACGGCCACGTCGCCGGTGTTGGGCTCGATGGTGCAGAACGGGTAGTTGGCCGCCTGGGCCGCCGCCGTCTGGGTCAGAGCGTTGAACAGGGTGGACTTGCCGACGTTGGGCAGGCCGACGATGGCGACTTTCAGGGCCATGGAACTCTCATGAATTTCGTTGGCGCGCGCTTAGCACGGATGGCCGCGAAAGGCGAACCGACGCGCCCCCCTTGCGCCAACCGCAACAAGATCTGATATCGATCGCCGAGTAAGGAGCCCGCCATGAGCGTTAGACCCGTCCTGAAGATCGTGAAAGGCCTGCCCGCCTCGGATGGCGCGGGCGTGCGCCTGACCCGCATGCTGGGTACGCCGGAAGCCCAGATGTTCGACCCCTTCCTGATGCTGGACTGTTTCGACAACGACCAGGCGTCGGACTACATGGGCGGCTTTCCCGACCACCCGCATCGCGGCTTCGAGACCGTGACCTACATGCTGGAAGGCCGGATGCGCCATAAGGACAACACCGGCCGCGAGGGCGTGATCGGGCCGGGCGGCATCCAGTGGATGCGAGCCGGCAAGGGCATCGTCCATTCCGAGATGCCCGAGCAGGCCGAGGGCCGGATGCGCGGCTTCCAGCTGTGGGTGAACCTGCCCGCCGAGCTGAAGATGAGCGCGCCCGGCTATCAGGAGTTCGAGGCCGACAGCATCCCGGTCGAGGCTCGCGACGGCGGGGTTTCGGTCAAGGTGATCTCCGGCGCGACATCTCCTCCCGATGGGGGCGCCGGCACGGCGGGCCCGATCGGCGGCGGCGCGGTCGACGCGCTGTACTTCGACGTCGTGCTGCCGGCGGGGACGGTGTTCGAAGAGCCGGTCGGCGACGATCGCAACGCCATGCTCGCTGTCTACGAGGGCCAGGTTCGCGTCGCCCATGACACGGTGGGCGCGCTGTCGGGCGTCTTCCTCGGGCGGGGCGACACGGTCCGTGTCGAGGCGGTCACCGACTCTCGGGTGCTGCTGCTGGCCGGGCGGCCGATCGGTGAGCCGGTCTTCTGGCACGGCCCGTTCGTGATGGACACGCGCGAGGGGCTCATGCAGGCGTTCGACGATTTCCAGCGCGGCCGGTTCTAGGGGCTGGATTCCATGCCGCTCCAATCCCAGTGTCATCCCGGCCGAAGCGTAGCGTAGAGCCGGGACCCAGGGGCGGCTCGCACGGCGTTCACGCACCCCCTTGGTCCCGGATAGCCTCTGCGAGGCTTCCGGGATGACACGAGAATTGGCTTCAGAGATAGCGAGGTCGACTTCGACCGCGCCCTAAGCCTGCGACGGTGGGGCGTCCTTCAGCACCTTCTGGACCACCGAGCCCAGTTGGCCCTCCGAGACCGGCTTGAACAGCACCGCGGCGGGGTGGTGGCTTTCGATGCGTTCCAGCGTCGCCGGCTCGCGTGAGCCGGTGATGAAGATGACCTTCGAGCCCACCTGCTGGCTGATGTCTTCCGAGGCCTCGATGCCGTCGCGCTCGCCCTGCAGGCGGACGTCCATCAGCACGATGTAGGGCTGGTGCGCGTGCGCCATCTCCAGCGCGCTGTCGGCGGTCGCGGCCGTGCCGCAGACCTCGAGCCCCATGTCCTCGACATAGATGCGCAGCGTCTCGGTGATGATGAACTCGTCGTCGACGATCAGGACGCGGTTGGGGTGCAGCATCATGCGGTTCTCGGCGCGGGAAGATGGGCTTCCCAGCAGACGCCCTTAGTCTGAATCGCTTCGATGCGCCCGCCGAGTTGTCGGACGAGCCCATCGACGATGGAAAGTCCGGATGTCCGCTGCTTCTGGAAGCCCTCGGGCAAGCCGACCCCGTTGTCGGCGACGCGCAGCAAAACCTCGCCATCGTTCGTTGCGCTCAAGCTTACGCTGATTTCGCCCGATCTCCCCGGAAAGGCGTGCTTCAGAGCGTTGGTGGCGAGTTCTGTCACCAGCAGGCCCAGCGGGACGGCGAAGTCGAGATCGACGGCCAGCGGCGCCACGTCGAGGGCCAGGCTGACGTTCTCGGGCGCGTCGGCTCGCAGATGCGCGATCAGCTCCTTGAGGAAGGCCCCGACATCGAAGGTCTTGAGGTCCTTCGAGCCCATCAATTGGTGATGCACCAGTCCCAGGGCGAAGACCCGTTTGCGTATCTCTTCCATCGCGGCCTTGGCGGCGGGGTCGCCCAACTGGCGCGCGCGCATAAACAGAAGCCCGTCGACGACCTGGAGGTTGTTCTTCACCCGGTGGTAGACCTCGCGCAGCAGCAGGTCCCGCTGCCCGAGCGCGGCGGTGCGTTCGGCGACCAACTGTTCGAGCCGCTCGTTGGCTTCCCTCAAGGCCCGCTTGGCCAGGCTCTGCTCGTTGATCTTCTCGACCACGGCCTGACGGGCGGCGATCAGCTCAAGCTCGTAGGCGCGGCGCTCGGGGGCCGAGAACAGCGCGCCATGGCGTCGATCCGGATTGTCCTGGTCGGGCGTCACGGTCAGCAGCACCGCGCGCGACCTGCCGTCGGCATGATCGAGTTCGAGGAAGATCTCCTCGGCCGCGCCGTCCGTCAGCAGGGCGTGCTCGACCTTCAACGCGTAGACGAACTGCGACGAGCGGGTGAGCAGGGTCCGGAGGGGGCGACCGACGAGATCGTCGCGAGACAGGCCGACCATCTTGGCCATCCGAGCGTTCGCCGCCCGGATGATCATGTCGCCGTCGGTTTCGAAGAGGCCTACGGGGGCGGTCTCGGCCAGCCCCCTGTCGTCGCCAGAGCTCAAGAGGGCGTCTCCGCCAGGAAACGCTCGATCGCGTCGACCACGACGTCCGGGGCGCTGAGCTGGGGATAGTGTCCCCGCACGTTCATGATCTCGAGGCGGGCGCGGGGAATGTGATCGGCCAGAAAGCGCGCCGCGGCCAGCGGAACCACCACGTCGGCCTTGGCCTGGAGGATGGCCGCCGGGACCCTGCACTCGGAAAGATGCGCGCGATAGTCCGACGTGAACGTCGCCTCCGCGAAACGGCGCGTCAGCTCGGCGTTCTCCCGGCTGAAGCTGAAGACCAGCTCCTGGGTCAGGGAGGGGTTGTCGGGCTGGTCCATCACCCTGGGGGCCAACGCCCTGGCCCAGCCTTGGAAGTCCAGCTCCATCAGTCCGAGGAAGTCCTCCACGTCCTTGGGCTCGAAACCGCCCTCGTAGGAGCCGTCGTTCAGATAGCGCGGCGAGGCGCCGATCATGATCAGCCTGCCGATCCGATCGGTCCGCAGGCTGGCCAGCAGGGAGATCATCCCCGAGACCGAGTGACCCGCCACGCTGACGTCCCGCAAGTCCAGCGCGTCCAGGATCTCCACCAGGTCATCGGCGTAGCCCTCCAGCGTCCGGTAGCGATCCGCGTCGTAGTGGGCGAAGTCCGAGGCGCCGGAGCCCATGTGGTCGTAGAGGACCACGCGCCGCTTGGCGGAAAGTTCCGGGGCCATTTTCCCCCAGATCGTCTGGTCGGTGCCAAAGCCGTGCAGAAGGACAAGCGGCGGCTCGCCGGCGCCTATCTCGCTGATGGCGTGCGCCTTGAGCATGGCCTCTTCGCGCTCGGAGAAGGCGTGGGCGCGTCTGACGACCTCGTGCGACAAAGCGATCGACCTCCTCTCAAGCGGGAATCGCCGACTTTTCCTACACTTTTTGGGCGAATGTCGGGGGAAGTCAATGCAGCCTCAAGCCTAGCAGAACGCCCGGCGCCGCGGCGAATGGGTCAAACGCAGTTTCGCGGATTTATATTATAAACAAAGACTTAGGTTATTCTTGTCGAAGGCGTCGCGGGGCCGCCCTTGGTTCCCTAGCCGCCGACCGCCGCCGCCGCGAAATCCCGCCAGCGCTTGGCCTCCTTGCGGAAGTGGCTATGGGTCTTGGCGAGGCGCTTGTCGATTTCGGCCAGCTGAGCGCGGGCCTCGTCCTTGCGGCCTTGGCGGGCCAGGAAGACGGTGTAGCGCGCGACGCCCTCGAAGCCGGGATAGTGATCGGCGGCCCACCGCAGGGCGGTCTCGGCCTGCTCGTCGCGGGCCAGCGCCTGATAGACGCGGCCCAGGGCCAGCATGGTATGGGGCGTGCGACCGGCGTTGGGCGTCTCGCCCAGCTTCTCCAGCAGCGGCAGGGCCTCGGCCGGACGGTTCAGCTCGATCAGGGCGTTGGCGCGCCCCAGCAGAAGCTGCGGATCATCGGCGTACATCCCCGCCAGGCTGTCGGCGTAGAGCCGCTCGGCCTCGGCGTGCTTGCCAAGCTCGGTGGCCGCGACGGCCAGGCGGACCCGGTTGGCGACCGTGGGGGCGTCGTCGACGGCCTTGGCGGCCTCGCGGTACTCGCGCTGCGGGTCCAGCGCCTGGCGGGCGGCGGCGCCGACCGTGCGAGCGGCCTTGCCGCCCATCAGCTCGGGCAGGATCACGGCGACCAGATAGACCACCCCGCCGACCGGCTGGAACAGCAGGATGATCCACAGCCAGTACATCTCGCGGTGCGTCCGAACGACATGGACGCACAGAGCGATCGAGAACAGCAGCGACAGGCCGAGCAGCGGCAACGGAAGCGAGAACATGCTGGCGTCTTCTCCCGAGCGGCCGACGGCGTCAATCGTCCGTTTTCGAGGGCTTCCTCGGATCGGCCTTGGGCGCGGGGGCCAGGCGCATGACCTCGGCTTGGTAGCGCTCGTCGTCGCCGACCGCCGCGAAGGGCAGGGCGTCGGCGATGGCGTCCAGCATCGGGTCCAGCCACTGGTGCTCGACCTTGTGGAAGTCGCCCAGCACGTAGTGCATCACCGCGTCCTTGTGGCCCGGGTGGCCGACGCCGATCCGACCCCGGCGGAAGGCGTCGCCGACCTGGCTGGTCACCGAGCGAATGCCGTTGTTGCCTGCCGCCCCGCCGCCGGCCTTCATGCGGAAGCGGCCGGGCGCCATGTCGATCTCGTCGTGGAAGACGATCACGTCGGCCGGCTTGAGCTTGAAGAATTTCATGGCCTCGCCCACGGCGCGGCCGCTCTCGTTGTAATAGGTCTTGGGCTTGAGCAGCAGCAGCTTCACCGGACCGTCCGGCGTGCTGACCTGGCCCTCGCAGGCGAGGCCCTGGAAGCGGGCGCGCCACGGGGCCGTGCCCCACTTCCGCGCCAAGGCGTCGACGGCCATGAAGCCGACGTTGTGGCGGTTCTTCTCGTACTTGGGCTCGGGATTGCCCAGGCCGGCGAGGATCAGCATCGCGGAGGTCTCGAGGGGACAAACAAAAACGGGCGGACCCGAAGGTCCGCCCGCTCTTTAAATCGGTTCGATCCGAAGACCGAGCGGATTAGGCTTCGGTCGTGGTGTCGCCGGCGTCCGACTGGGAGGCCGACGAGGCCTTCAGGGTCGCGATCACGAAGTCGCGGTCCACGGCCGGCTTCACGCCTTCCGGCAGCTTCACTTCCGAGATGCGGATGGTGTCGCCGATGTCGTGGCTGGCCAGGTCGATGACCAGTTCTTCCGGGATCTTGTCGGCCGGGCAGGCCAGCTCGACGGTGTGACGGATCACTTCCAGCGAGCCGCCCTTCTTCAGGCCGACCGAGATGTCGTGGTTCTTGAAGTGCACCGGCACTTCGATCTTGATCAGCTGGTGCTCGTCGACGCGGTACAGGTCGAAGTGGACCGGCTCGTCGGTGACGGGGTGGAACTGGACGGCCTTGGCGATGACCGATTGCTTTTCGTCGCCGTGCTGCAGCGTGACCAGGTGGCCGAGCAGCTTGCCGGTGTACAGCGACTTGCGGAATTCGTTGGCGCGCACGGCGATGTTCACCGGGGCCTTGCCGCCGCCGTACAGGACGCCGGGGATCTTGCCTTCGCGGCGGACGGCGCGGGCGGCGCCGGTGCCGGAACCGTCGCGAACTTCAACGTTCAGAATGATCTCAGCCATGGGACTGTCTTTCTGGAGAGCCGTATGCTCTCCGCTATGACCCAGCGCCTATGGCCGTATCGCCACGCTCGCCCGGTCGTTTTGGGGTCGCGCTACATACACAAAAGGGCCGGGCGACGCAACGCCCGGCCCTTTCGGCGTGATCGCGCGGAAAATCAGCTCTTCTTGGTGGTCGACTTGCGCACGACCTTCTTGGCCTTGGTCTTGACCGTGGTCTCGATCTTCGGGGGCGGCGGCGGTTCGGGCGGCAGGGCCGCGCCGGCGGCCTTGGCCATGCAGGCGCCGGTGTCCATCAGGATGTGCTGACCCAGGCAGAAGATGTCCTCGTAGTGGGGCTTGGACACCGCCAGGCACTGATAGAGGTTCAGCTTGGCCATGTTCAGGCACGAGCCGGTAGCCGGGTCGACGCTGAGAGCGTCGATCGAGGTCAGGTTGTTGTCGCCGGCCGCGCCGAGCGCGGCGAGCGCCGCCACGGCCAGGCCGCGGATCACGACGGGCTGATAGGGCGCGGGTGCGGCGCGCGGGGTCAGGCCCAGGGTCTGGCCGCCGAGGGAGGCCTGCTGCAGAACCGCGACGTCGGCGCTTTCGGCCAGGGCCGGCGCGGTCGACAGGGTCTTGGCGGAGGCCAGGCGAGCGTCTCGGTCGCTGACCGAGCTCTTGGACCAGGACGAACGCTGCACGTCGTAGGCGGCCTGCTTCACCGCCTTGCCGGCCACATAGACCTTCAGGCCGTCGCCGCCGAGCTGGTCGATGATCAGGCCCGCGGCGCTGTCGGCGCCCTTGAACACGGTCGCGTACGAAGGGTTGGAGAAGATGTTGTTGATCATCTCCTGACGCTGGGCGGGATGGGCCGCGACTTCGCGCACCGAGGCCACGAAGGTGGGGTCCTGCAAGGCCATGACGGCGGCGTAGGCCACCGCGCCGTTCATCAACGACTTGGGCTCGTAGGCCGCTCCGACCTTCAGCGAGACCTGGATCTGGTCGCCGTTCTGGAAGGTCGGCGAGATGGCCGCGGCCCGGGCCATGTAGCCGCGGAAGGCGCTGGCGCGCTCGATGACCTGAGACGACAAGGTGATCGGCGGCGGCGGCGGCGGGGCTTGGACCACCGGCGGCGGCGGTGGCGGCGGGGAGCTACAGGCGGCGACGATCGCCGTCAGCGCCACGGCGGTCGTCGCCAGCACGACGCGCGCACGCGAAAAGGAACGCATTCTCGAACTTCCCCATCAGGTCTTGGCGGAGCCCATAGCAGCCTGGGCGGGCGACATTGTGACTGTCGGTCCGTTAACCAAGCTTTGACAAGCGTGGCCGTGGTTTTGGGTCGTTTTGGCTTGCGCCGGTTAACCACGACGGCCGCGATGGGGAAGAAGCTCCTAGTCGAACAGCTTCGACACCGACTCTTCGTTGGCGATGCGGCGGATGGCTTCGCCGATCAGCGGGGCGCACGAGACGTAGCGGATCTTGGGGCAGGCCTTGGCCGGGTCCGAGGCCTCGATCGAGTCGGTGACCACCAGCTCGGTCAGCACCGAATTGGCGACGCGGTCGGCCGCCGCGCCGGACAGCACGCCGTGGGTGATATAGGCGCTGACCGACTTGGCGCCGTGATTCATCAGGGCCTGGGCGGCGTTGCACAGGGTGCCGGCCGAGTCGGCGATGTCGTCGAACAGGATGCAGCGGCGATCCTTGACGTCGCCGATGATGTTCATGACTTCCGATTGGCCGGGGCCCGAGCGGCGCTTGTCGACGATGGCCAGGTCGGCGTCGTCCAGACGCTTGGCCAGGGCGCGGGCGCGGACCACGCCGCCCACGTCCGGCGACACGACCAGCAGATCATCGCCCATCTTGTAGTGCTTGCGGATGTCGTCGGCCATCAGGCGCGAGGGCAGCAGGTTGTCGGTGGGGATGTCGAAGAAGCCTTGGATCTGGCCGGCGTGCAGGTCCATCGTCAGCACCCGGTCGGCGCCCGAGCGGGTGATCAGGTTGGCGACCAGCTTGGCCGAGATCGGGGTGCGGCCCCCGGTCTTCCGGTCCTGGCGGGCGTAGCCGAAGTAGGGCAGCACCGCGGTGATCCGCTTGCCCGACGCGCGCTTCAGGGCGTCGATGCAGATCAGCAGCTCCATCAGGTTGTCGTTGGCCGGGTAGCTGGTCGACTGGATGACGAAGACGTCCTCGCCCCGCACGTTCTCGTCGATGGTGACGAAAACCTCGAGGTCGGCGAACCGGCGCACCTGGGCGCGGGTCAGCGGCATGTCGAGATATTCCGCGATCGCCTGGGACAGCGGGCGGTTGGAGTTGCCGGACAGCAGCTTCATGGAGATATCTCGGGATGGGGGCGGCCGATGCGGCGCCTTCTAGCAGGCGAAGCTCTGGAAACAAGTGTTAACGGCTAGACTTTTTCGATTCCGTGGACGGAGGATCCGCGCCGTGTCGTTCGCGCCTCACGCTTCCAGCATGATCGCCGACAGCAGACGGCCGTAGTCGCCTTCGTTGTTCAGGAAGGCGCGGCGGTTGGAGAAGAACCATTCCTCCTCCGCCCGCGTGTCGCGACCGACCCATTCGCGACGCTCGACCCCGGCGGTCTCCAGGCGATCCAGAACGAAGGCGGGCAGGTCGAAGAAGCGCTTGTCGTCCGAGACGCCGGGCTTGAAGAACCGGCCCGAGCCGGGACAGTCGGCCTCGAACTTGTGCAGGAAATCCAGGCCCACCTCGTAGGACTTGGGCCCGATGCAGGGGCCGACGACGCCGGTGATGTTGGCCGGGTTCGCGCCCAGCTCGACCATCCGGTCGACGGCGGCCTGGATGACGCCGTCCAGCGCCCCGCGCCAGCCGGCGTGGGCGGCGGCCACGACGCGGGCGTCGGGATCGACCAGCAGCACGGGCGCGCAGTCGGCCGCCATCGCGCCGCAGATCACGCCCGGCGTCTTGCTGACCACCGCGTCGCCCTGGGGGCGCGCGTCGCCCCACGAGCCGTCGGCCGTGATCGCGATGGTCGAATGGATCTGGTAGCAGACGTTCAGATCCTCGGGCCCGCCGCCGAACCAGCGCGCGATGCGGGCGCGGTTCTCCTCGACGTCGGCCGGCTCGTCCTGGCTGCCGCGGCCGACATTGAGGCTGGCGTAGATCCCCTTCGAGACCCCGCCTTGGCGCGTGAAGAAGGCGTGCTTGACGCCCGGCAGGCTGGCCAGCAGCGGCGACTGGACGGTGGGCAGGTCGGGCGTGTGGGTCATGTCGCGTCCTCGAAGAGGGGGGGCGAAAGATCGGGCGCGCACAGGCACGCCACCTTGAACAGGGTCCCCATCTGCGCCTCGCCGAGCAGACGATCAAGCTGTCTTCCGATCTGGTCGGTCTTCTCGGGCTGACGGGCCGCGAGCGCCTCGGCGCGGTCGAGGATGCCGAGCGCCACCAGGAACTGGCCTTGCGTCAGGATCGGCCCGGCCTTGGCTCCGGTGTCGCGCGCGGCGGCTACCACCGACGGGAAGTCGGCCCAGACGGTGAGGTCGGCCAGGCCCGCGGTCTTCAGCGGGTCGACCTTCTGGTGGTTCTGGACGGCTTGCAGCGTGTCGCCGGCCTCGGGCTCGGCCCGGCCATAGTCGATCAGCAGCGCCGCGCCGCCGTCTGTCACGAGGCGATGGGCGATCTCGGAGGCGAGGGCCGCCTGGGCGGGAGAGGTCTCGACGACCGCGCCGACTGGGAAATCCTCCCCCTGAGGGGGGAGGTGACGCGAAGCGTCGGAGGGGGAAGAGGCAGGACCAGACGAACTTCCCCCTCCGGTCGCTCCGCGACCACCTCCCCCTCTGGGGGGAGGACTTAAACTCCGCAGCCCAAACGCCAGGTCTCCGTCCTCGCCCAGCCCGATCACCCGCTCGGCCCAGCCGTCCTTCGTCCGGACGAACTGGCGGGCGGGCAGGCAGTCCAGGAGCTCGTTGGCGACCAGGATCATCGGCGCGCCGCCTGGGACCTCGTCGAGGCGCGAGGCCCAGCGGGGGCGCTCGCCCAGCCGTTCGGCTTGGCGAGCCTTCAGGGGCTGGGAGACCTCGACCAGCCAGACGTCGGTGGCCGCGAGGAAGTCCGGGGCCAAGCGCGCGGCGCGCAGCAGGTCGCTCATCAGGGCGCCGTCGCCGGGACCCATCTCGACCAGGCGGAACGGGGCGGGGCGGCCCATGCGGGTCCAGGTCTCGATCACCCAGAGGCCGATCAACTCGCCGAACATCTGGCTGACGAGGGGCGCGGTGATGAAGTCGCCGCTCGCGCCAAGATCCGGGCGCGTGGCGTAGTAGCCGTCGCGCGGGTCGTGCAGGCAGCGGGTGAAGAACTCTGGCGCGCCGATCGGCCCGTCCTGGGCGATCTGGGCCTTGAGGCGGTCCAGCAGGCTCATGCGGTCAGGCGGCGGTCTCGACGGGCGCGCGCAGCGAGCGCCACAGCAGCCAGCCGCCGACCAGGATCATCGGCGCCGACAGCATCATCCCCATGGTCAGGCCCAGCGGGAAGTCGGGCATGCCGATGTCTGGATTGCGCACGTTCTCCAGCGACAGGCGGAACAGGCCATAGGCCAGCAGGAAGGTCGCGACGATCGCGCCGCGCCGTTGCAGCCACTTCAGCCGATAGATGGCGAGGGCCAGGATCAGGAACAGCAGCAGGCCCTCCAGGCCAGCCTCGTAGAGCTGGCTGGGATGGCGCGGCAGCTCTCCCGCGGGGCAAATCCCTTGCGGATGGGTGGCGCGGATCGTGTCGTTGCAGAAGATGATCCCCCACGGACCGTCGGTGACCCGGCCCCACAGCTCGCCATTGATGAAGTTGGCGATGCGGCCGAAGAAGATGCCGATCGGGGCGACGGGCGCGACCAGGTCGCCCAGCTTCAGCATGTCGATCTTGTTGCGTTGGGCGAACAGGGCGATCGCCGCGCACACGCCCAGGAAGCCGCCGTGGAAGGACATGCCGCCTTCCCAGATCTTGAGCACGTCCAAGGGATTGGCCATCAGCCACGTCCGCTGGGCGTCGTTGGGCAGCATGTAGAAGAGGATGTAGCCCAGGCGTCCGCCCAGGATGATGCCCAGGGTGATCCAGAGCACGAGGTCGTCGATCTGCAGCGGCGTGGCGGTCGGGGTCCGGCCGCCCCACAGGCTGGGCGTCTTCACCAGGCGAACCGCGTAGCGCCAGCCCAGCAGGATGCCCGCCACATAGGCCAGGGCGTACCAGCGCAGGGCGAGCGGCCCCCACTGCAGGGCCCAGGGGCCGATATGAACCACCGGATCAATGTCGGGGAAGATCACGCGCTCGGGCTCCGCTCGGGACAGATCGTCGCACCGTATAAAGCGCGTCAGGCGAAAGTGTGAGCGGTTTCGCCGCCCGGACGCGCGCCTAGCAAAGCCGCGTCAGGCGAAAGTGTGAGCGGTTTCGCCGCTCGGACGCGCGTCTAGGAAGAGCTGGTCAGGCGAAAGTGTGAGCGGTTTCGAGGCTCCGGCGCGCGCCTAAGGAGTCGTTGGCTCTTCGCTTTCACCTCTTGTTTCCCATATAAGGAGGGCTCGCCCATCCGCGGGCGCGTGGAAAGCCGATGCACAGCCAGAACCCGATCCTCGACGAATTCGCCAAGCTGACGCAGGCGGCCATGGGCATCGCCCAGACGGCCGGCGAGGAAGCCAAGTCCGCGATGCGGGCTCAGGCGGACCGTCTGGCGGCCGAGTTTGACCTGATCCGCCGCGATGACTTCGAGGCCCTGAAGGCCGAGGTCGCGGCGCTGCGCGAAGAGATCGCCAGCCTCAAGGCGGCCCCTAAGGAAGCCAAGAAGGCTCCCGCCAAGAAGAGCGCGGCGACGGGCGAATAACAGGCTTAACAGCTCGCCCCCGGCGTGAAGCGAGTTGAGACGAACGCCGCGAAGCAGATTACTGTCCCTGGTACGGAAGCGAATCACGGCGGGGCTAACCCCCGCCCGCGCTGACGGGGACGCAGGATTCTCATGGACACCCAACCGGAAGAAGACGACGTCCTGATGGCTCTCGATCCCCTCGAGGTGGTCGAACATGTGCTGTCGGCCGAAAACCTGACCTTTGACCGCACCGAAGACGGCGACCTGGCCTTCGCGCTGAAAGGCGACTGGAAGGACTACGAGCTGTGGTTCGCCTGGCGGCCCGAGGCCGACTGCCTGCAGCTGTGCCTGTCGCTGGACCTGCGCGCGTCCAAGACCAAGCGGACCAACGCCTACGAACTTCTGGCCCTGATCAACCAGCGCGTCTGGCTGGGCCACTTCGAGGTCTGGACCGAGGACGGCGAGGTCGTGTTCCGCCACGCCCTGGCCCTGCCGGCCGGCGAGCGTCCGACCATGGCCCAGGCCGCCTCGATGATCGACGCGGCGGTGGAGGCGGCCGACCGCTTCTATCCGGCCTTCGACTTCCTGCTGCACGGCGCCAAGACCCCCGACCAGGCGATGGCGGCCTGCATGTTCGAGACGGTGGGCCAAGCTTAAGGCTTTAAATCCTTCTCCCCTTGCGGGAGAAGGTGTCGCGAGGCGACGGATGAGGGGTCGCGCGGCGACCGCCTCTTTGGTTCGCGCTCGCTGCGCCGAGAGACCCCTCATCCGACCTGCTTCGCAGGCCACCTTCTCCCGCAAGGGGAGAAGGGGTGAGATCGAGGTGACGACCATGACCCCCATCCTCCTCCTCGGCGCCGGGCGCATGGGCGGCGCGCTGGTCCAGGGCTGGCGCGAGGCCGGCGCCTTTGCGACCGCCGACCTGATCGTCCGTGATCCGAACATCTCCCCCGGCGCCTTCCGGGGCGCGGTGATCAATCCGCCGCTGGAGACGCTCGGCGCGGCCAAGACCGTGCTGCTGGCCGTCAAGCCGCAGATCTGGCGCGAGGCGGTCAACGACGTGGTCCCGCACCTGGCGCCCGACGCCGTGATCGTCTCGATCGCAGCCGGCGTCCGCGCCGCCGACATCTCCGAAACCTTCGAAGGCCGGCGCGTGGCGCGGGTGATGCCGACCACCGCCGTCGCCATCGGTCGCGGCGCGGCCAGCCTCTACGCCGAGGACGCCGAGGCCCTGGCCCGCGCCCAGGCCCTGTTCGAACCCGTCGCGGCGGTCTCGGTCCTACCCAACGAGGACCTGATGCACGCGGCCACCGCCGTCTCGGGCTCGGCCCCTGCCTATCTTTACGCCTTCGTCGAGGCCCTGGAGGCCGCCGGCGCGGCCCAGGGGCTGGATCCCGCCGAAAGCGCGCGCCTGGCCCGCGCCACGATCATCGGCGCGGCCGCCCTGATGGAGCAGAGCGGCGAGGAGCCGGCGGAACTCCGCAAGCAGGTCACGTCCCCCGGCGGCACCACGGCCGCGGCGCTGGCGGTGCTGATGGGCGAGGGCGGGTTTGGGGATCTGTTGCCCAAGGCGCTGGCGGCGGCGGTGGCGCGCTCGAAGGAGCTGGGGGGCTAGAGAAACCCTCTCCCTCAGGGAGAGGGGTTGTTTCAGGGCGATCTTCGGCTCATCTGAGTCGGCATGACCGACGACATCCTCGACCGCGCCGCCGACGCCGCCCTGACCCTCGCCGCCGATCAGCCTTGGCCGACCGTCTCGCTGCGCGATATCGCGGTGAAGGCCGAGATTCCGTTCCCGGACCTCTACACGCGCGCCAAGAGCCGCCTCGCCGTGCTCGCCCGCGTGTCCGAGCGCTTCGACCGCGCGGCGCTGGCGATCGACTATCCGCAGGGCTCGAACGCCCAGGACCGGCTGTTCGACGCCGTCATGGCCCGGCTCGAGGCGATGGAGCCGCATCGCACGGCCTTGCTGAACATCGCCAAGGCGCAAGGCGCCGTGATCGCCGCGGCGCGCTTCCCGATGATCGCCCGGGCTCTGCTGGAGGCCGCCGGCGTTCCCGCCACCCCGCCGCGCCTGCTGGCCATGGCGGTCGTGTGGGGCCGCGTCGTCCAGGTCTGGCGCGAGGATGACGCCGCCCTGAACCGGACCATGGCCGAGCTCGACAAGCGCCTGAAGCAGATGGCTCAGCGGCTGGGCATGATCGGAGCGGGGTTTTAGGGGAGCGGGCATAAATCCTCCCCCTCGCGGGGGAGGTGGTCCGAAGGACCGGAGGGGGAAGTTCTGCCGACCCCGCCTCTTCCCTCTCCGTCGCCTCTTCGAGCCGACACCTCCCCGCTAGGGGGAGGATTGGGGAGCCCCTACCCCGGCAGCCGGATCAGCGCCCGCAAGCCCCCCATCGCCGAGCGCGACAGCATCAGATCGCCGCCCAGGCCGCGCGCCATGTCGCGGGCGATGGCGAGGCCCAGGCCCACGCCCTTCTCGTTCTGGTTCCGGCTCTCGTCGAGGCGCGAGAAGGGCTTGAAGGCTTCCTCGTAGCGGTCTTCGGGGATGCCTGGACCATCGTCGTCGACGGCGATCTCGACGCCCCCGGTCTGGCGGGCGGTGGCCGTGACCTTCACGTGGTCGGCATGGGCGACGCCGTTGTCGACCAGATTGGCCAGGGCCCGGCGGAAGGCCAGCGGCCGCACCCGCGCTTCCAGCCCAGCCGCGATCTCGGTCTCGACCACGGCCCCGCCGCGCTCGGCGTCAGCGACGACGCCCTCGATCAGCTCCGAGAGATCGACCGCCCGCGCCTCCTCGCCGCCCTCGCCGCGGGCGAAGGCCAGGTACTCGTCGATCATGTGCTCCATCTCGGCCAGGTCGCCCTTCATCGCCTCCAACTGCTCGCAGGGCTCGGCCATGGCCATTTCCAGCTTCAGGCGCGTCAGTGGCGTGCGCAGGTCGTGGCTGACGCTGGCCAGCAGGGCGGTGCGCTGCTCGATGTGGCGGACGATACGGGCTCGCATGGCCAGGAAGGCGCGGGCGGCCTTGCGCACCTCGCGCGCCCCGTGCGGCTTGAAGTCGTGGTCCTCGCCCCGGCCGAAGGCGTCGGCGGCGTCGGCCAAGCGCTCGATGGCCCGCACCTGGTTGCGGATGAACAGGATGGCGATCGCCGTCAGCAGCATGGTCGCCACCACCATCCACAGGATGAAGATGTGGCCTTGCGTGGCGTAGGCCCGGTCCCGCAGGGCGTAGATCTGCAGGACCCCGTCCTTCACCTGCACGCGGATGTCGATATAGGCGGTGTAGCGGGTGGTATCGAACCAGAACGGGTTGTCGAGCCGGTCGTCCAAGGCCTGCTGCAGCGAGCGGTCCAGCGCCGCGAACAGCGACGGCCTGCGGCTGGTTGGCAGCTTGCGGCCCTTCTGGAAGGCGATCGACAGGGACATCGAGTCCTCGGCCCGCTTGGCCAGCTTTTCGACGGCGGCGGGGCTGGGGTCGTCCTCGTAGGACTGCACCGCCCAGGCGATGTCGCCGGCCAGGCCTTCGGACAGCTTGCTGGTCACCGATTGCCAGTGCGCGTCGAAGAAGGCCCAGGTCACGGCGATCTGCATCACCGCCACCGGCAGGATGATGATCAGCAGGCTTCGCCCGAACAGCGAGGTCGGCAGCAGGCGCTTCAGCGCGGGCGGGATGTGCAGGCGGGTGGAGAGCGGCATCTAAATCCTCCCCCCAGCGGGGGAGGTGGCGCGAAGCGCCGGAGGGGGAAGATGAACCTCCCGCCGCGGGCTGACTTCCCCCACCGTCGCCTTCGGCGACACCTCCCCCGCTGGGGGGAGGATTTTCGAAAGGCGTCCCATCAATCCGGCGCCAGCCGATACCCGATCCCGCGCACGGTCTGCAGGTAGCGCGGATTTTTGGGGTCAGGCTCGATCTTGCGGCGCAGGCGGGTAACCTGGACGTCGACGGCCCGGCCGGTGGCGTCGGCGGTGTCGCGGGCCAGCTCCAGGCGGTCGACGGGGTCGTGGGCCGATCGGGCCAGGCGCCGCATCAGCGTGACCTCGGCCTCGGTGAGGCGCACCACCTCGCCGTCGCAGGTCAGCTCGCCGCGCTCGGGCTCGAACGTGCAGCGACCCAGGCTGAGCGTGGCGGTCCGCGTCCCCACCGGACGGGCGGTCGAGCGGCGCAGGATCGCCTCGATGCGCAGCAGCAGCTCCTGCGGCTCGAACGGCTTGCCCAGATAGTCGTCAACCCCGTTGGACAGGCCCTCGATCCGGTCGGCGGTCTGGTCGCGGGCGGTCAGCATCAGGATCGGCGTGCGGCCGGCCTCGCCGCCCTTGGCGCGCAGGCGCTTGGTGAACGCCATGCCGTCCTCGCCCGGCATCATCACGTCCAGCACCATCAGGTCGAAGTCCAGCGCCTCGAACAGCTTGTCGGCGCCCGCCGCGTTCGAGGCGGCGGTGACGCGGAAGCCGGCTCGGCCCAGGAATTCCTTGATCAGCTTGCGCAGGCGGTCGTCGTCATCGACGACCAGGAGGTGGCGTTCGCGGCGCTCGTCCGGGGTCATGGCGCTATCCTCACGCATTCTGGCCTCACGCGTTCCGGCCTCACGCGTTCTGGCGCCGCGCGACGCCCACGCCCTGGCGAGGGCCCGCCAGCGCCGCCAGGATTCGCCGGGCGCCGGCCACCCCGTCCAGGCCGCCGGTGCGATAGGCGCGGGCCAGCAGCGCCCGCAGCCGTTCGGCCGTGCGCTGCTCGAAGGCCACGCCCTCCGTCGTCAGGGTGGCGGGGCGGCGGCGCCCATCCAGCTCGCCCGCGCCGCGTTCGACCAGCCCGGCCTTCTGAAGGTCCGAGAGGGTGCGGCTGGCGGCCTGCTTGGACAGGCTGGTCAGCTTGGAAAGGTCCTGCACCCCGATGCCCGGCCGGCGGCGCAGCAGGAAGGCCGCGCGCCAGTGCGAGCGGCCCAGCCCCAGGCTTTCGCTCTCCAGCACGGCGTCCACGGCGGCCCACAGCGAGGCCTCGGCCAGCAGGATCAATTCCAGCCCGCCGTCCAGCTCCTCCTCGCGAAGGATCAGACGGGGATCGTCCGAACTGGGCGGCAGCGGGGCTATCATCGCGCGGAGTCCATTTTATTTGACGCGCCCACCCTCGGGGCGTCTAAGGGCCGGGTTTTCCATAAGGAGGTCTTGGGCCGATGTCTCTGGTTCCCTTCGACGATCGTGATGGTTGGATCTGGCTGGACGGCCAGTTCGTGCCCTGGCGCGAAGCGAAGGTGCACGTCCTGACCCACGGCCTGCACTACGCCTCGTCCGTCTTCGAGGGCGAGCGGATGTACGGTGGCGAGATTTTCAAGCTGACCGAGCATACCGAGCGCCTCTTCAAGTCGGCCGAGATCCTCGACTTCAAGATCCCCTACACGGTGGCCGAGATCGACGAGGCCTGCAAGGCGACGGCGGCGAAGAATGGCCTTAAGGACTGCTATGTTCGCCCGATCGCCTGGCGCGGCAGCGAGATGATCGGCGTCTCGGCGCAGCAGACCAAGATCCACGTCGCCATCGCCGTCTGGGAATGGCCCAGCTATTTCGACCCGGCCACCAAGGCCAAGGGCATCCGGCTGACCTGGGCCAAGTACCAGCGTCCGGACCCGAAGACCGCCCCGGTCGCGGCCAAGGCCGCCGGCCTCTACATGATCTGCACCATCTCCAAGCACGCCGCCGAGAAGGACGGCTACGCGGACGCGATGATGCTGGACTATCGCGGCTATGTGGCCGAGGCGACCGGCGCCAACGTCTTCTTCGTCAAGGACGGCGTGCTGCACACGCCCAAGCCCGACTGCTTCCTGGACGGCATCACCCGTCGCACGGTGATCGCCATCGCCAAGGACAAGGGGATCGAGGTCGTCGAACGCCATATCCAGAAGGAAGAGCTCTCGGGCTTTTCCGAGTGCTTCATCGTCGGCACCGCCGCCGAGGTGACCCCGGTCTCCGAGATCGGCGAGTTCAAGTTCACGCCGGCCAAACTGTCGCTGGACCTGATGGACACCTACGCGGCGCTGGTGCGCGGCCAGGCGATGGCCGAGGCGTAAGGTCTCGTCTCTTCGCTAAAAGACATGACGCCGCCCGGAGCGATCCGGGCGGCGTTTTTCATGGCGTTCATCTCTCGTCATCCCGGCCGTAGCGAAGCGGAGCGCCGGGACCCAGGGGCGACCACGGTGCGCCGGCCCCTGGGTCCCGGGTCGGCTATGCCGCCCGGGATGACGACGGGTTGTTCCAAGGATGAGTGGCGGTGAGAGCGTTCCCAGAAATCCGGGGGTGACTCCCAGCCAACTTCGCCTTACCTTTCCTCCGATGACCCTCGCCGCCAGCCACACGCTGTTTTGGTATTTTAGCTATCCGACGCCTCTGGCGCCGGGAGGGTTTCGTTCGGCCTGAGATCAGGGCCATTCAAGAACACCTTCACCAGCCGCCAGGGGACCCCCGGGCGGCTTTTTTGATGGCCGCCGGACCTTCCCAGATTTCTCCGGAGCCATCCATGCCGTCTTCCACCGCCCATATCGTCTCGCTGCCCGTCCCGACCGACGACCTGCGGATCGAGAAACTCCAGACCCTCAGCCCGCCCGCCCGGGTGATCGGCGAGGCGCCCGCCACCTCGTCGGTGGCCGAGGTCGTCGGCGCCGGTCGCCGCGCCGTGCACGAGATCCTGCAGGGGCGCGACGATCGCCTGGCGGTGGTGATCGGGCCGTGCTCGATCCACGACCCCAAGGCCGCCCTGGAGTACGCCCACCGCTTGGCGGCCGAGCGCGAGCGTCACGCCGGCGAGCTGGAGATCATCATGCGGGTCTACTTCGAAAAGCCCCGCACCACGGTCGGCTGGAAGGGCCTGATCAACGACCCGGACCTGGACGGCGGCTTCCGCATCAACGAGGGCCTGCGCCTGGCGCGCCGGGTGCTGCTGGACGTCAGCGCCCAGGGCCTGCCGGCCGCCTGCGAGTTCCTGGACGTGACCACGCCGCAGTACATCGCCGACCTCGTGGCCTGGGGCGCGATCGGCGCGCGCACGACCGAAAGCCAGATCCACCGCGAGATGGCGTCTGGCCTGTCGTGCCCGGTCGGCTTCAAGAACGGCACCAACGGCGACGTGAAGGTGGCGGTCGACGCGGTGATGGCCGCCAGCCAGCCGCACCATTTCCTGGCCGTGACCAAGGAGGGTCGCGCCGCCATCGCCACCACCACCGGCAACGCCGACTGCCACCTGGTGCTGCGGGGCGGCAAGACCCCGAACTACGACGCCGCCAGCGTCGCGGCCGCCGCCGAGGTCCTCAAGAAAGCCGGCCTGCCCGAGCGGATCATGGTCGACGTCAGCCACGCCAACAGCGGCAAGAACCACGAGAACCAGCCCGCGGTGGTCGCCGACGTTTGCGCCCAGGTGGCGACGGGCGCCTCGCCGATCATGGGCGTGATGATCGAGAGCCACCTCGTCGCCGGCCGCCAGGAAATCGTTCCCGGCAAGCCCCTGACCTACGGCCAGTCGGTCACCGACGCCTGCGTCGACTGGGAGACCTCGGTCCGGATGCTCGACGACCTGGCGGCGGCGGTGCGGGCCGGTCGCGCGGCGCGGCGCTAGCGGAGGCGCGCCGTCTCTCCCTCTATCCCGCCCTGAAGGGGGCGGGATAGACCGTGCGGCGATGCCTCCGCCGAGCGCCACGAGCCGCCAGGGTGACCGCACGCCGCAGGAACGATCCGCGCCTCCAATCGCGAATCGTTCGCATTTAAATTTGATATTGGTTCTCATTCTCTGTAGAGCGGCCGTCCAGGTTGATCGCTACGGAGTCGGGTTGTGGGTATGGGTAGAGTGTCGGCGGTCGCCATGGCGACGCTGATCAGCGTCGCGGGCCTGGGCGGGCTTGGCTTTGCCTGGGCGGACGAGGCGCCGACGGCGTCATCCGAAGACGAGCCGGATCTGACGATCATCATCACCGCCCGCGCTCGCCAGCTCTACCGCGCCCAGGAGACCACCAGCGGCAAGCTGGAGACCCCGCCGTTGGAGTCCAGCCTCAACATCCAGGTTCTGAACGAGGAGCTGATCCGCGACCAGGGCGCGCGCGACGCCCAGGACCTCTATCGCAACATCGCCGGCGTCAGCCTGTTCTCCTATGCCGGCGTCACCGCTCGGGGCTTCCGTCAGGAGGAGATCTTCTTCGACGGCCTTCGCGGCGACCCCTATGTCGCCTTTTCGGTGCCGCAGCTGTTCAATGTCGAGCGACTGGAGTTCCTGAAGGGGCCGGCCGGCATGCTTTATGGCCCCGGCGCGCCGGGCGGACTGTTCAACTACATCACCAAGACGCCCAAGAACGAGTTCTCGGCGCGGGCCACGGCGGTGGTCGGGACCGAGGCGCGCAAGGGTGGCTCGGTCGAGGTCGAGGGCTTCCTGCCGGGCGACAAGGCTCCGGCCACGCGGCTGGGCGTATTCTACGAGGATCGCAACACTCCCCGCCGCAACTCCGGCAGTGAGGTGCTGATCCTGGACGGCGGGATCAAGACCGATCTCGGCCCGGCCGCCCTGACGCTGCAGGCCACCCGCTACGAGCAGAACCTGCAGGGCAACCGCCTGCGCGGCGTGCCAACCGACAATCTGGGCAATTTTCTCGCCGACCGGCGCTGGAACCACAACGAGAAGAGCGATTTCCTCGACCTGACGGCCAACGTGCTGCAGGCGCGCGTGGCATGGCCGGTCAGTGAAAACCTGACCGTCGATGCGGGGCTGCGCTACTCGAAAAGCGTGGAGCGCCAGCAGTATCACGAGCCGCGCGGCCTGACCGACAGCAACCGTGACGGCGTGCTGGACCTGTCACGCCGCGAGTTCCGCGATCAGGAGCGCGATCTGGAGCAATTGAGCTTCGGCGCCAACGCCATCTGGTCGCGCGACTTCGGCGCGGTGCGCAATCGCGTCCTGGTCGGCGTCGACGCCTATCGCAGCGAACTGATCAACAACAACCGGCCCTCTCTGCTGGGCGGCTTCACCGCGGTGGCGGGACTGCCGGCGCCGCTGAGTCTGACCAATCCGGTCTACGGCGTCACGGACCCCAAGACCTATAACCTCAAACCCCGCGTGCGCACTTCGGCCATTCAAGAGCGGTCCGGCGCGTACCTGCTGGAAGAGGCCACGATCGGCCAATTCATCGCCACCGCCGGCGTGCGTTTCGACCGCTATGAGGACCAGTCCGACGCCAGCACCTTCGAGGATGAGAAGGCGACTTGGCGCGCGGGTCTGGTCTGGCGCGCGCGTCCCGACGTTTCGGTCTACGGCCAGTGGGCTCAGAGCTATGAGCCGCAGAGCGTGTCTAGTCAGGACCCGCGGGCGGGCGGGCCCTTCGCCCCGACCGACGGCGAGATCCTGGAAGGCGGCGTCAAGACCGAGCTGCTGGGCGGGCGCCTGCAGTCCACCATGGCCATCTATAGGATCGTCCGTGGCAATATGCTGCAGAGCGATCCGCGCGGCGACGTCGACGGGGACGGCATCGACGATCTGGTCGCGTTCGGCGAGGTGACCAGCAAGGGCGTCGAGTTCGACCTGGCCGCCGACCTGACCAACAACTGGGTGCTGACCGGCTCCTACGCCTACAACGACACCCGCATCACCAAGACCAACGGCGCGACGGTGATCACCAACAGCGTCGGCGACCGCTTCGCCAACGCGCCCAAGCACAAGGCCGGCTTCTGGACCCGCTACCAGTTCCCCAAGCTTGGCCTGGCCCTGGCCCTGGGCGGCGACTACGTCGATGTCCGCACCTCGATCAGCGGCCAGAAGGTGCGTCCCTACACCGTGTTCGACGCCTCGGTGATCTACAAGTTCGGGCCGTGGTCGACGCTGCTGCGCGTCGACAACCTGCTGGATAAGACCTACGCCGCTTCCGGCTTCATCGACCGCACGGGCCACTTCCCCGGCGAGCCGCGGTCGGTGTTCCTGGAGGTGTCGCGGGAGTGGTGAGCGTCGAGCGCGCCCAGACGGCGGCGGCGCCTCGGCGCGCCGCCAAGCCGAAGGCCTCGCGCCTGTGGTGGAGCGTCCACCAGTGGGTGGGGCTGAAGCTGTCGATCCTGATGGGCTTCGTCTTCCTGACGGGGACGATCGCGGTGTTCAGTCACGAGATCGACTGGGCGTTGCGGCCCGCCCTGCGCGTCGATCCAGCGACGGTCCACGGTCCCATCGCCTGGTCGGCGGCGGCTCGCAATGTCGCGGCCCTGCACCCCGACGCCAGGATCCTTCTGCTGGACGAGCCCATTGACCGGGGCTTCGCCCTGACCGCGACGATCCAGAAGCCGGACGGCGCCCGCGCCTTCGTGTATCTGCACCCCTCGACGGGGGCGGTGCGGGGCGAGGGCCCGTGGGTCGGCGCCCATCGCGTCCTGCGCAACATGCACCGCCACCTGAACCTGCCCACCCCGATCGGGGTGCCGATCGTCTCGGCCTTGTCGATCCTGCTGCTGATCAGCGTCGGCACGTCCTTCGTGGTCTACAAGAAGTGGTGGCGGGGCTTCTTCAAGCCGGTGCGCTGGCGCGACGCCCGCACGGCCATGGGCGATCTGCACCGCCTGGCGGGATTGTGGAGTCTGTGGTTCGCGGCCCTGATCGGCGCGACGGGCCTTTGGTACCTGGCCGAGAGCACCGTGGCCAAGGCCCCGCCCTCGCCGCGCGCCAAGGTCGCCGCCGTCAAGCTGGACACCCGGGAGCTGGCCGATCGGCTGGAGACCAATCTCAACGCGGCTCGAACCGCCTATCCCGGCCTGCGCGTTCAGCGCATCGCCTTTCCGGCTGGCAAGGTGGGCGCCTTCCAGTTCGCGGGGCAATACAAGGCGGTTCTCGTGCGGGAACGGGCCAACATGGCGTGGACCAACCCCGCCACCGGCGCCGTCGTGCTGTTGACCGACGGGCGAGAATTGACCGTTCACCAACGCATCTCCGAAATGGCCGATCCGCTGCATTTCGGCACGTTTGGCGGGGTTTGGACCAAGCTGATCTGGTTTGCCTTCGGCCTCGTCCTGACCGCGCTGGCCGTATCGGGCGTGGCGATCTACGCCTTGCGGCTCTCGCGCGAAGGGCGGGCGTGGGCCGTTTGGACGACGGCGTGGCGCGGCATGGGCGTCTGGCGCTGGCCCGCCCTGGCCGGGATCGGCGTCGCTCTGGCCCTGCTGCCGGCGTTGTTCCTCGCGGCGGGCGGCGACTAGGCGCCAAAAGGGGTTATTGGCCTTGGCCCGCCGCCATTACCGCCGCCACCTCCGCTCGCGCCATGGCGATGTCGCGCAGGAAGGTCTCGGAGCGGTGCTCGGCGGCGTAGATGACCTCGCCCGACTGCAGGCCGGCCTCGGCGGCGCTGAGCGAGTGGCTGCCGCAGATCCAGCGGCTGTCGGCGTAGTCGCGGCCGCGCGCGTAGAGGGCGTCGGCGCGCGAGGGGACGACCTCGGCCAGGATCATGGCGACGTGACCGCCGAAGGCCGAATGGCCGGACGGGTAGTCGGGATTGGCGGTCAGGTCGGGGCGCTTGGGCTCGCAGACCGGCGCGGAGTCCTTGCCGACATAGGGCCGCTTGGTCCCCCAGAAGGACTTGGCGACGCCGACCACCGAGCGATCGTCGCCGGCGCGCTCCAGCAGGGCTGAGAGGATCGGGGCGTTCTGGGCGGTGAGCTTGACGCCCAGGGCCTTTTCGAAGTGGCCGAAGGCGGGGCCGCTGACGTCCGCCGTGGCCTCGGCCCAGCGCGCCGGGTCCTTGTCCTTGATCGCGCGGCTTTGGTCGAAGATCGCCGCGTCGGCGATCGCGCGGGGCGAACCGGGCTGGGGCGGGGCGGCCAGGATCTTGGTCAGGTCCGGACGCGCCTCGGGCGCCAGGTAGCCGCGCATCGGCGCGCCGGGCAGGGCCTCGATGGCGAGGTTGTCGCAAGCCTTGGGCTCGCGCACCGGATTGCAGACCGCGACGTCGCCGCCGGTCAGCCGCACGGTGTAGCCGCCCGGAAAGCGCGGATCGGGCCAGATGTAGTCGGTCGAGACGTACTGGGCGCCGCTGGTGAACGCGGCGGTGCGGCGGGTGACGTCGTTGCGGCGCGCCTCCCAGGTGTCGGCGTCAGCGCGGGTGCGCACGATAAAGCCGGCCTTCACGGCGGCGGCGATGCGGTCCTTCTGCGCGACCGGATCGTTCAGCGTCAGATAGGCGGCGGCGGGCGAGGCCTCGTCGGTGTTGACGAACATCGCCCGGCCTTCGAGCGAGGCGCGCTTGCCCCGATAGATCGCGACCTTGGCGGGGCCTTCGTCGAGGGCGAAGAACACCTTGCCGCGGGCCTGGCCGATCTTGGGCCAACCCCCAGCCAGGACCGCCTCTCGCAGGGTCTTGGCCTTGCCCTGGACCTGGTCCGGCGTGACCAGGCGATCATCGCCGAACACCGAGCGGATCTCGGCGTCGAAGGCGTCGAATAGGCTTTCCGTGAAGGGCAGGGGCTTCACGCCGCCCGGCACGGTCGCCTCGCCCTCCTTGGCGTTGATCATGATCAGGATCGGCGCGTGGTCGCGGTGCGCGTCCGACCAGGCGCGGACTTCCTTCAGGCACGCGACGAAGGTCACGCACGAGACGCGGAAGTCGACGTCGGTCATGTGCATGGTCTTGAAGCCCGGCTTAGCCAGGGCGGCGGCCATCTCGGGCGGCAGGGCCGTGCCCTGTCCAAAGACGGTGAGCGGCTTGGCGTAGCGGCCGCCCTCGGGGTCGGCGACGACGTCCAGCTCTAGCTGGCGGGCGCCGGCGTCCAGCTGCTCGGCGAGGCGACGGTGACCGTAGTCGACGCCCAGCGCGGCCTGGCCGCGCGCGGCGACCATGGCCGCCATCTCGTCCGCCGGAATGGCCTGCTTGTAGGAGTTGTGCGTGCCCACGGCCATCAGGTCGTTCATCGGCAGCGCGTCCATCCGCTGACGAACGCAGGACGCGCTCTCGTCGGAAGCGGGGCAGGGGGCGGCGACGACGGCCAGGGCGGCGAGCAGATTCAGCATGAGCGGACTCCGAAACAGAGCGTCGCCATACCGCTAGCACATGACGGTTTGACGTCGCGGCTCTCCGGAAATCGCGGTCTCGTCATCAAGCTTTAAAGAAACCGAGACGCTCTCGTCATCGAGACCCCCTAACGCCGCGACTAACCGTCGGCGCCCAAATTGTGGCGGCTCTCTCCCGACGGAATAAGTTTGGGGATCTCACAATGTCTCGCACCAAGATCGCGCTCCTGGCGGGCGCGGCTCAACTCGTCATGGCCACGTTCGCGCCGGCCGCCTTCGCCCGGGTCGAAGACCCCGCGCCCGCCGCCGAGCCGGCGGATTCGGTCGACGCCGTCGTCGTCACCGGCTTCCGCAAGTCGCTGGGCGCCGCCCGCGAGGCCAAGCGCTCCAGCGCCATCGTCACCGACGTGATCGTCGCCGAGGACATGGCCAAGTTCCCTGACCTGAACCTCGCCGAGTCGCTGCAGCGCCTGCCCGGCGTGGCCATCAACCGCGAAGGCGGCGAGGGCCGTCGCGTCTCGCTGCGGGGCCTGGGTCCCGACTTCACCCGCGTCCAACTGAACGGCATGGAAGTGCTGGGCAACGTCGACTCGCCGATGGACAGCCGCGGCCAGACCTCGCGCGACCGCGCCTTCGACTTCAACATCTTCGCCTCTGACCTGTTCTCGAAGGTCGACGTGCGCAAGTCGTTCTCGGCCGAGCAGGACGAAGGCGGCATGGCTGGCACTGTCGGCCTCTACACGGCCAAGCCGTTCGACTATTCCGGGACCAAGGCGGCTCTGTCGATGCAGGGCGGCACCAACAGCGCCACCAAGGACTTCCAGCCGCGCGGCGCGGCCATGATCAGCAAGAACTGGGACGACAAGTTCGGCGCCCTCTTCTCGGTCGCCTACTCCAAGCGCAAGACCGAGGAGCAGGGCTACAACACCTATGGCGCCGGCACCCAGAAGGCCGTCGCGGCCAACGTGGTCAAGCTGAGCGCCGCCGATGCGGCCAAGGCGACCAACGGCGAACTGATCTTCCAGCGCGGCAACCGCCTGTCGGTCTGGGATTCCAACCAGGAGCGCCTGGGCCTGACCGCCGCGCTGCAATGGCGTCCGGTCGAGAACGTCACCCTGACCCTCGACGCCCTGCACGGCAAGTTCACCAACGACCGCTCGGAACTGCACCTGGCCACCCGCGCCAGCGTCGGCTCGACCATCCTGGGCGCGGCCACGCCGCACTCGGGCAACCTGGTCAGCGCGCCGCCGGTGCTGAACGCGATCGAGTACGATAAGTACAATTCGATCGTCTACGCCGACGTCGACAACACCGTCTTCGCCACCGAGACGCGTCGCCAGGAAACCAAGAACACCTTCGACCAGCTGGTCCTGACCGGCGAATGGAAGGTCACCGACAAGCTGACGATCGACGGCCACATCGGCCGCGAGAAGTCCGACTACGACATTCCGATCTCGGACAAGTTCTACACCGAGGCGTTCGGCGGCCTGATCACCGACTATCGCGGCGACACGGGCAAGAACACCTACAAGTGGGACACCACCGACGCGAACAACTACCGCGCCCACGAGATCGACTTCTCGGCCACCTATCAGACCACCGAGCTGAACAACGCCGAGCTGAACGGCGCCTACGCGTTCAATGACGACTTCACCCTGAAGGGCGGCGTGTCGTATCGCGGCTTCGAGAACTCGGGCTTCACCCAAGCCAATGACGACGTGAACAAGACGGCCTGGGAAAAGGGCACGCTGGACGACCGCCTCGACGGCGTCACCAAGGTGTTCAGCCAGCACCACGACCAGTCGTGGATCATCGTCGACTGGGACAAGGCGCTGTCGAAGTGGGGCGTGACCCGCACGCTGTTGGCGCCCAAGGGCATCTACGCGGTCAAGGAAGACACCAACGCCGGCTATCTGCAGCTGGACTGGAAGACCGAATTCCTGGGCCGTCCGCTGCGCGGCAACACCGGCCTGCGCGCCTATGAGACCGAACTGAAGTCCTCGGGCGTCATGTCGGTCAAGGGCGTCAACACCCCGACCGAGGCCAAGAAGAAGTACTCGGGCGTCCTGCCGGCCCTGAACGCGGTGCTGGAGGTCTCCGATCAGTTCCAGATCCGCATGGCCGCCGCCAAGAACATCAACCGCCCGGCCCTGGGCGCCTACGCCATGAACGGCTCGATCAGCGTCGACGGCTCGACCGTCACGGTGTCGACCGGCAACCCGAACCTGGATCCCTACAAGTCGAACGAGTTCGACCTGTCGGCCGAGTGGTACTTCGGCAGCGTCGGCATGCTGACCGCCGGCGTGTTCCACAAGGACATCGACGGCCTGGTCTCCAGCCAGACGACAACCAACGTCACCTACGCCAGCACCGGCCTTGCCGAAGGCCTCTATCCGGGCGTGACGGGCTCGACGATCGTGGCGTCGTACACCCGCCAGGTGAACAACACCTCGGCCAAGCTGACGGGTCTGGAGCTGTCGGCCCAGAGCGACTTCTTCTTCCTGCCGGGCGTGCTCAAGCACATGGGCGCGGTGGCCAACCTGACCCTGATCGACTCGTCGACGACCAACCTGGTCAACGGCAAGCCGCAGAAGACCGACATCTTCGGTCTGTCGGACGTCAACGCCAACGCCACGCTGTACTACGAGACCGCCAAGTGGGGCGGCCGCGTCTCGGCCAACTACCGTTCGGACTATCTGATCGACAGCGGCGCGTTCAACGCCACGACCTATGTCGACGCGGCGGCCTTCTACCAGCTGACGCCGAGCATCCGCCTGTCGCTCGACGCGATCAACCTGACCAACGAGCGCGAAGAGCAGGTCAACAGCTTCAACAACGGCTTTGGCCAGACCGGCGCCCGCCGCCTGTGGAACTTCACCACTAGCGGCCGCACCGTGTTCGTGGGGGCCAACATCCAGTTCTAAGGACTGGGACTAGACACGAAGACGCCGCCCGGGAGCGATCCCGGGCGGCTTTTTTGTCTGGGCGATGATCAGCGTCCCCTCCGGCCCTCCGGGCCACCTCCCCCGCAGGCGGGGGAGGATGGGTGTTCCTCCTCACCCGAGAAACGGGGGAGGTGGCGCGCGGCGTAGCCGCGTGACGGAGGGGGCGTCCGCTAACCCTACGCCGCGACCTGCGACGCCTCGGCCGGCAGGCGGATCAGGTAGTCGAAGGCCGAGAGCGAGGCCTTGGCGCCTTCGCCCATGGCGATGATGATCTGCTTGTACGGGGCGGTGGTCGCGTCGCCGGCGGCGAACACGCCGGGGATCGACGTCTCGCCGCGATAATCGACCTCGATCTCGCCACGCGGGGTCAGGGCCACGCCCGAGTCCTTCAGCCACTCGGTGTTGGGCACCAGGCCGATCTGCACGAACACGCCTTCGAGGTCGACGCGGTGGACGGCGTCGCCATTGCGGTCCTTGTAGGACAGGCCGTTCACGCGGGCGCCGTCGCCGTGGATCTCGGTCGTCATGGCCGAGGTGACGATCTTGACGTTCGGCAGGCTGGCCAATTTCCGTTGGAGCACGGCGTCGGCGCGCAGCTGGCTGTCGAACTCGATCAGCGTCACGTGCGCCACGATGCCGGCCAGGTCGATGGCCGCCTCGACGCCGCTGTTGCCGCCGCCGATCACCGCCACGCGCTTGCCCTTGAACAGCGGGCCGTCGCAGTGCGGGCAGTAGGCCACGCCCTTGTTCTTGTACTCGGCCTCGCCGGGCACGTTGACGTTCCGCCAGCGGGCGCCGGTCGACAGGATCACGCTCTTGGACTTCAGGCTGGCGCCGTTCTCGAGCTTGATCTCGATCAGGCCGCCCGGGGTCTTGGCCGGAACCAGGCCCACGGCCTTCTGCAGGTTCATCACGTCGACTTCGTAGTCCTTGACGTGCTGCTCCAGCGCCGAGGCCAGCTTCGGGCCTTCGGTGTGCGAGACCGAGATGAAGTTCTCGATGTCCATGGTGTCCAGCACCTGGCCGCCGAAGCGCTCGGCCGCGACGCCGGTGCGAATGCCCTTGCGGGCGGCGTAGATGGCCGCGGCCGCGCCGGCGGGACCGCCGCCGATGACCAGCACCTCGAAGGCGTCCTTGGCCTTGATCTTCTCGGCCATGCGGTCGGCGGCGCCGGTGTCCAGCTTGGCCAGGATCTGTTCGACGTCCATGCGGCCCTGGCCGAACGGCTGGCCGTTCAGCAGGATGGTCGGCACGGCCATCACCTGGCGTTCCTCGACCTCGGCCTTGAAGAAGGCGCCGTCGATGGCGACGTGGCGGATGCGCGGGTTCAGGGCGCTCATCGTGTTCAGCGCCTGCACCACGTCGGGGCAGTTCTGGCACGACTGCGAGAAATAGGTCTCGAAGCGGTAGTCGCCGTCTAGGCCCTTGATGCGCTCGATCACCTCGGCGTCGAGGCGCGGCGGGTGACCGCCGACGTGCAGCAGGGCCAGCACCAGCGAGGTGAACTCGTGGCCCAGCGGCAGGCCGGCGAAGCGCACGTCAGCGTCGCCCGCGGCGCGCGTAATGGCGAACGACGGCTTGCGTTCGTTGTCGCCGGCCAGGTTCAGGCTGACCTTGTCCGAGGTGGCGACGATGTCTTCCAGCAGCGCCTTCATCTCGGCCGAGCCGGAAGAGTCGTCCAGAGACGCGACCAGTTCGATCGGCTGGCGCAGGTTCTGCAGATAGGTGGTCAGCTGGGTCTTCAGACCGGCGTCCAGCATGATGGGCTCCCTGGTGGGTTGGGGAGTGGAAAGGGCGTTCGATTGTCGGGGAGAACGATCGAACGCGGCGTACGATCGAGAAATCGCGTCGCCGACCCGAGCGGCCGGCGACGCGGGTAGCTCAGGTGTTAGATCTTGCCGACGAGGTCGAGCGAGGGGGCCAGGGTCTTTTCACCCTCTTCCCACTTGGCCGGGCAGACTTCGCCCGGGTGCGAGGCCACGTACTGGGCGGCCTTGACCTTGCGGAGCAGTTCGGCGGCGTTGCGGCCGATGCCTTCGGCGGTGACTTCCAGGAACTGGATGACGCCTTGCGGGTCGACCAGGAAGGTGCCGCGATCGGCGAGGCCGATGCCCGGACGCATGATGTCGAAGTTGTTGGTCACCAGGCCCGACGGGTCGCCGATCATGGTGTACTTGATCTTGCCGATGGCCGGCGAGCTGTCGTGCCAGGCCTTGTGCGAGAAGTGCGTGTCGGTCGAGACCGAGTAGATCTCAACGCCCAGCTTCTGGAACGTGTCGTAGTTGTCGGCCAGGTCTTCCAGCTCGGTCGGGCAAACGAAGGTGAAGTCGGCCGGGTAGAAGAAGAAGATCGACCACTTGCCCTTCACGTCGGTATCGCTGACCGTGACGAACTTGCCGTCCTTGAAGGCCTGGGCGGTGAAGGGTTTGATCTCGGTGTTGATCAGCGACATGGGGCGCTCCGTTGAATGGATGCGCAGTCTTTAAGGCTCGGCTGATGATCGAGCAAATTGATAAATCTTCTGGACGGGATAGAGCGCCTCTATGGGGCGTTCCCGGCGGTCTGGGCGGCGGCGAGGACCTCGCCGCCGCCGCGCCGGCGGGCATGCCGTATGCGGACGGTCCGTGACGGGAAGGGCGGTCCGTCCCCTCGGCGAGCTAGCTCGCCGCCGCCTTCCCAATGTCGCGCGGATCACCCCCAGATGATCCGACCGTCGCGCCGACTCCGCGCCTCCCCAGACGCGGGCGCCGCCAGGGGCGCAAGTGATTGAAGCAGCGCGCCGAGGTCGAGAGGCGAGGCCCCCTCCGGTCGTCTCGCCAGGGCGGACGACCTTCGGGTGGGCGCCTTGGGCGAGCGGGCGCCTCTAAATCAGCCAGCTTTGCGGGCGCGGATAGGCCTCGCCACGCGACAGGTAGTAGATGCCGGCGATGCAGCGGGCGATGAACCACAGGCTGATACCGCCCATGATGACGCCGCCGAGCATCAGCATCGGGATGCCGATCAGCACCAGGCTCAGCGGAATGCCGATCAGGAACATGGCCAGGCCCAGCAGGAAGCCGGCGATCGACAGCCAGAAGCTGCGGATGGCGAAGGTGAAGTGGCTCTCGTTGATAGGGCCGGCGGCGTCGCGGCTGACATAGGCCACGATCAGGCCGACGATGAAGGTCAGGCCGTTGGTGAAGCCCAGCAGGTACAGGCCGTAGACGACGGCCGGCAGCAGCTTGTCCTCTTCGGCGCGCGGGGTGACGATGGTGTCGGTCATGGTTACAGCATCCAGCTCTTGGGCGTGGGATAGGGTTGGTTCTTAAACAGGTTGGACAGGCCGATGATCCCTCGGACGATGATCCACAGGCCGACCGCGACCATCAGGACCACGCCGACGCCGATCACGGTCAGCAGGCCGGAGACCACGGCGAACAGCAGGCCCAGCCAGAAGGTCCGGATCTGGAATTCGTAGTGGCTGGCCAGCCATTCGGGCGCGTCCTTGCGGCTGATATAGGCCAGGATCACGGCGATGACGCAGGTGAGGCCGCCGCTCGGCGGGCCCGCGATCAGCAAGGCGTAGCCGATGCCGGGAAGCATCTTGTCGTCCTGCAGCCGAGGCGGGACGGCGGGGTCTAAGGTGGGGTCTGACACGGTTTTGAGCCTAGAGATATCGTCGTTGGCCCAACGATCGCGCCGACGGGGGCGGGATGCAAATGAAGGTGGCGTCATGACGCCGTTTTCACCTTCCCGGTGAACATTACGAAAAAGTCATGTTCTTCGAACTCATCCGGTCGGGCCGCTTCGGCGTACCGCATGGTGACCGCGCGCCGTCGACTTTCTCCCCACCCATCTCCCCCCAATTCGATGGAAGGTTCCAAAGATGATGCGTTCGATCCTGCGCCGCACCGCGGTGCTGGCGCTCGCCGCCACGGCTGTGTCCACCCCCGCCTTCGCCGACCACCACGGCGCCAAGCCCAACATCGTCGGCGTCGCCGCCGGCAATGCGGACTTCTCGACCCTGGTCACGGCGGTCAAGGCCGCCGGGCTCGTCGACACCCTGTCGGGCGCCGGCCCGTTCACGGTGTTCGCCCCGACCAACGCCGCCTTCGGCAAGCTGCCGGCCGGCACGGTCGAGACCCTGGTCAAGCCTGAGAACAAGGCGACCCTGACCAAGATCCTCACCTGCCACGTCGTGGCCGGCAAGGTGGTCGCCAAGGACCTGCTGGCGGCCATCACGGCCAATGGCGGGGCCTACACGATCAAGACCGTCGGCGGCTGCCAGTTCAAGGCGGCGGTCGAGGGCGGCAAGGTCGTGATCACCGACGAGAAGGGCGGCAAGAGCACCGTCGCCGCCACCGACGTCGGGGCCAGCAACGGCGTGATCCACGTGATCGACAGCGTGCTGATGCCGCGCTGATCGAGACGTCTCTTTCCCTCCGCTTACCTGCGCACGCCCCGGCCGATGGTCGGGGCGTTTTCTTTTGGCGTCAGGGCAGCAGGTCGGCGGGCGGATCGTGCGGGTCGAAGGCGCGACCGGCGCCGATCCAGGGCAGGGCCGCCGTCAGCAGCAGGAGCACGAAGACCATGCGCGCGGTCATGTCGACGCCCACGGCGGCCATGCCCGCGCTCAGCGAGAAGACCAGGGTCGCCGCCGCGCCAAAGGCGGTCAGGGCGATCATGCCGGTCAGCGCCGCCCGCGCCTCGAGCCGTGCGACGCCGAAGCGGGCCCGGGGCGAGAGATCCGCACCCACGGCCGCCACGGCCCGCGCCAGGGTCGAGAAGCTGGGCAGCCGGTCCTCGAACCGGCCGGGCGCCTGATAGCTCTGCGAGACGATGACGATCCGCCGCCGGCCGAAGGTCAGCAGCAGGCTGCGTCGGCGACCGTCTGGGCCCACGGCCAGGCGGTAGCGGGTCAGGCCGGTGAGCGGAAACTGACGCTGGGCCTTGCCGCGCGTCTCCACCAGGGTCCCGGCCTCCAGCGTCCAGACCGTCTCGGGCTGGAGGGGAGAGAGCCGGGCGCCGTGGCGGATGCTCATCGGGCTTTCCTTAAGTTGGAACGCGTTCGAGCGGTTTAACCGCGCACACTTAAACCTAACGCGTTCTAGGCCCGGACGGCGGTGATCTCGACCCCGGCGGCGGCGGCGTGCGGGGCGAGCGCCAGGGGCTTTTCGACCCGCACGCGGGCGCGGGTGACGCGCGGGTCGGTGAAGCAGGCCTGGGCCAGGCGCTCGGCGAAGGTCTCGACCAGGTCGATATGACCCTCGGCGACGATGGCGCGGGCGGCCTCGCCGACCATTTCGTAGTTCACGGTGTCGGGTAGGCGCTCGCAGTGGCTGGCGGCCACGTCCAGCTCGACATCGACGACCAGCGGCTGCATGCGGCCATGCTCGTGGTCATAGACGCCGATCTGGGCCTCGACCTTCAGGCCGCGCACGAAGACCTTGGTCACGATCACGCGCGCGAGGTCCTTGGCCAGATCCTGGGCGGGAGCGGTGTCGGGGAGCGGAGCTGCGGCCAAGGGGCGGCCTCTCTGGTTACGGAGCGACGATGTCGGGCGTCTTCCAGCCCAGGTGCTGGCCGCCGTCCACGGCGATCATCTGGCCCGTGACCGACGTGGCGTCAATGAGATAGCGCAGCGCGGCGGCGACCTCTTCGGGCGTGGCGCGGCGTTGCAACAGCACGCCGGCGGCCTCGGCCTCGAACTCGCCGGGTGCCTGGTGGACCGACGGCAGCACCGGTCCGGGGCCGATGGCGTTGACCCGGATCCGCGGCGCCAGGGCCTGGGCCAGGGTCTGGGTCGCCCACCACAGGCCCGCCTTCGACAGGCTGTAGCTGAAGAACTGCGGGTTGGGCCGCCAGACGCGCTGGTCGACGATGTTGACCACCAGGCCCGTCCGATCCGCCGGCAGGGCGGCGGCGAAGGCTTCGGCCAGCACCAGCGGCGCGCGCAGGTTGGTTTCGAGGTGGAGGTCCCAGGTTGGGCGGGACAGGTCGCCCACGCGGTCGTCCTCGAAGGCCGAGGCGCTGTTGACCAGCAGGGTGACGGGGCCGAGCGCGTCGGTCGCCTGGGCGATCAGGCTGGCGGTCTCGGCTTCTTGGGAAAGGTCTGCGCGGACCAGGGCGGCGCGCGCGCCCAGCGCCCGCACGTCGGCGGCCGTCTCTTCGGCCTCGTCGGTCGAGGCGCGGCAGTGGATGGCGACGTCGTAGCCGGCGCGGGCGGCCTCAAGGGCCAGGGCCCGGCCGATCCGACGCCCCGCGCCGGTGACCAGGGCCGCGCCGCGCGCGCTCATCGTCGGGCTCAGTCGATGCGGCCGAACTCGGACAGGTTCAGCGTGCAGACGATGGCCAGGAAGATGGCGATGACGAGGATCGCGAGCATGGCGCGGCTCCGAGAGAGAAAGACGTTGGGGTTCGGCTTTAGCGGTCGCGGGGACTGACCGCAAGCGCGGCGCGCGCTACTACCTAAGCCATGCTCTGGCGCCGCCGCATCGAACCGTTCACGAGACCCCTGGTCTACGCCTTCTTCCGCTTCAAGCGGGGACTGACCCTGGGCGTGCGGGCGGTGGTGACGGACGAAGCCGGCAAGGTCCTGCTGCTGCAGCACACCTATGTCCACGGCTGGTACCTGCCCGGCGGCGGGGTCGAGCGCGGCGAGACGGCCGAGCTGGCCGTGGTCCGCGAACTGCAGGAGGAGGCCGGCGTTCGCGCCCTGTCGCGTCCCCGCCTGGTCAGCGCCCACAGCAACGAGGTCCTGCACCCCGGCGACCACGTCCTGGTCTACCGGATCGAGGCCTGGGAGACCTGCGCCTCCAACGCCGCCGGCGAGATCCACGCGGTCGGCTGGTTCGACCCCCACGACCTGCCGGAGGAAACCACGCGCGCCACCCGCCGCCGCATCGCCGAGGCGCTGCATGGGGAAGAGCCGGACGCGATGTGGTGACGCGCCCCTAGCGCCCCCTCCGTCTCGTCGCCTCGCGGCGCCGATCCGCCTCCCCCGTTGCACGGGGGAGGATGCCGTCATCCTCACCCGCGAAGCGGGGGAGGTGGCGCGATGCGTAGCATCGTGACGGAGGGGGCGCTCGTTACCCCCTTCACACCTGATCGCCGATCACATTAAATGCTTGTTTGAAACCGTCCGCCGTTTCTTCCAACGAGAGCGGGCGATCCCAACGGGCAGGAGAACGTCATGCGTGACTACACCAAGTTCTACATCGACGGCGCCTGGGTCGATCCCGCCCAGCAGAAGACCCTGGACGTCATCAACCCGGCCACCGAGGCCGTGGCCGGCGTGATCTCGATGGGGTCGGCCGCCGACGTCGACAAGGCCGTGCGCGCCGCCCGCAAGGCGTTCGCGACCTTCTCCCAGACCAGCCGCGAGGAGCGGATCGACCTGCTCGAGCGGATCATCGCCGAGTACCAGAAGCGCTTCGAGGACATGGCCAAGGCCATCACCGAGGAGATGGGCGCCCCCGCCTGGCTGGCCCAGCGCGCCCAGGCGGCCATGGGCATCGGCCACGTCCAGACGGCGATGGCCGTGCTCAAGGACTACAAGTTCGAGGAAGACCGCGGCACGACCCGCATCGTCAAGGAGCCGATCGGCGTCTGCGCCTTCATCACGCCGTGGAACTGGCCGGTGAACCAGATCGCCTGCAAGGTCGGTCCGGCCCTGGCCACCGGCTGCACCATGGTGCTGAAGCCCTCGGAAATCGCGCCGTTCAGCGGCTACATCTGGACCGAGATCCTGCACGCCGCCGGCGTTCCGGCCGGGGTCTTCAACCTGGTCAACGGCGACGGTCCCACGGTCGGCGCGGCGCTCTCCAGCCATCCTGAAGTCGACATGGTCTCGTTCACCGGCTCGACCCGCGCCGGGATCGAGGTGGCCAAGAACGCCGCCCCGACCGTCAAGCGCGTCCACCAGGAGCTGGGCGGCAAGAGCCCCAACATCATCCTCGACGACGCCGACTTCCAGAAGGCCGTCGGCGGCGGCGTGGCCTCGGTGATGCTGAACTCGGGCCAGTCGTGCAACGCCCCGACCCGCATGCTGGTCCCCGGCAAGCGCATGGACGAGGTGATCGCCATCGCCAAGGCCGCCGCCGAGGCCCACACGGTCGGCGACCCGAACGGCAACCACAAGATGGGCCCGGTCGTCTCCGAGACCCAGTGGAACAAGATCCAGGGCCTGATCCAGAAAGGGATCGACGAGGGCGCCACCCTGGTCACCGGCGGCCCCGGCCGTCCCGAGGGCCTGGACAAGGGCTACTATGTGAAGCCCACCGTCTTCGCCAACGTCACCAACGACATGACCATCGCCAAGGAGGAGATCTTCGGCCCGGTGGTCTCGATCCTGGGCTACGACACGGTCGAGGAAGCCGTCACCGTCGGCAACGACACCGAGTACGGCCTGGCGGCCTATGTCTCGGGCGGCGACCAGGGCGAGGTCCGGAAAGTGGCTTCGAAGCTGCGCGCCGGCCAGGTGAACCTGAACGGCGCCAGCCCCGACCTGATGGCCCCGTTCGGCGGCTACAAAATGAGCGGCAACGGCCGCGAGTGGGGCGACCACGCGTTCGGCGAGTTCCTGGAGACCAAGGCGATCCTCGGCTACTCGGCGAAGGTGGCGGCGGAGTAGGGGGCTGGCTCTGCGCTAGCGGGAATTGGAGAGGGCGGGGCCGGGAGGCTCCGCCTTTTTCTATTGAGGTTCTCTTTCCGCCCCGTCGTCTTCAGTCTCTTCGGAAGTTTCAATTCTACGCCGGGCAGCGATCATGCCGGGAAGCGAGAAAAGGTAGCGTAGAACGGCGTCGACAAAGTCATGCGCAGCCTGAGCATCATCAGTATTGCATCCATCGAGATCATGAGCGCCGTCATTTCCAATAACGCGAACTTCGTGGGCCCACTCGGCTAAGCTAAGCGGTATTTCATGATCTGATGCTAACTTATCGACCTTCTTGTAGAGGTCACCTTTTAAGTCGGGAAATCGAATCTTTAGGCCGAGATCAAGTGCGCGCCGAAACATTGTGGCTGCGGGTTCTTCGCACCCTGGTAGGGCCAAATTTGTCTCACCTTGTACAAAGGCTTTTTCGACAGATTTTGGGAGAAATTCAGGTATCCTTGGCGGCTGAACTCTAGGCCAAAATTCAAGCAAATCCCATAATAGATTGGGGAGGGAATCGTGGGCCTTGGGAAGGCTTTCCACTATCGCTGAAACGCTGTGGCCGGATAGATTTTTTTTATACTGTATTGTAGCTGAGGCGGTTTTTTGGCAGTTTGGACACTCAAGTCCTATGCTAACGATAGGTTTCGCAACTTCTGTGTTTGGCAAGTATGGGCGTGGTTTCCCCCCAATAATCGCAAAGCCTACCTTTGCTGTTGTGCAATGAGGGCAGTCGTGGATGAGAACGGCCATATTTGCTCCAGAAATTCATTGGTTCAAACACGAACTTGCAGCGCCGGGCCCACTAGGGTCAGACCCAACCTTACATCTCTTGGAGGCAGCAGCGTGCCGGACTGACCAGGTCAGTCAAGGACCGCCCTCTGGGCGGCCGCTCCGCGGCGGCGAAGCCGTCCTTGAGTGACCTGGACAGCCCGGCGATCGTCTCGCCGTGAGATGTAAGGATGGCTCCCTTCCCGGGCGGGAAGGGGTCTCAACACACCCAAACACCCTCGTCATCCCGGCCGTAGCGCGCGGCGCGGAGAGCCGGGACCCAGGGGCCGCCGCCCCGCCGTTCGCCCCTGGGTCCCGGGTCGGCTTCGCCGCCCGGGATGACGACAGGTTTGAGGTCTAGTTCATGCTTTCGGGCGGCGGCGGAACCGGCGAGGGGAGGGGCACGTCCTGGTCGGCATAGGCCGTCATCATGGTCCCCTTCTTGATCGAGACGTCCTTGCCCTTGATGAACGGAGCGGCAGGCCAGAACAGGATCACGGTCGCCACCGTGGCCCCGACGCGGGTCTCGCCCTTGGCGCCCTTGTTGGCGCGCAGCCGGACGCGGTCGTCGCCGACCTTCAGGTACAGCAGCCGGATATTCAGCTTGCCGTTCTTGCCCAGCATGCCGTTGTCGCGCGCCTCGACCACCTCGCCGACGCCGCGATAGCCGGCGCGCAGCACCGTGCCGTCGGACAGCTTGACGTCGTCGTCCAGGCTGATCGTGAAGCGGTCGCCCTCCTGGGCGGTCGAGCTGGAGAGCGCGTCCTCCACTCGGATCTGGAACTCGGTTCCCTCGGAAACGACAGGCCCGGCGAAGGCAGGGCTAGCCAGCAGGGCCGTGACGAGGCCCAGAGCCGTGATGGTCTTCATGTCAGTGTATCCCCCCAAAGTTGCGGGGGAGGCTATGGCCTAGCTATCCGGGCGTCCAGGCCTGGCGTATGCGGTCTTGGGTATCGCGCGGGCCCCTCCCTCTCCTTACGGAAGAGGGATATGATCCCCCCATGACCTCAGACGCCCCGCCCCTCGAAGCCCCGCCCGAAGAGACCCCGATGCAGCGCGCGCTGCGGCTCAAGCAGGCGGCGCTGGATGGGCGGCCCAAGCCGCCGCGGGGCGGCAAGTTCCAGCGCCAGCAGGCGGCGCGGGTCGCGACGGGCGCGTCCAAGCCGTGGATGAGCCGCTGATGGCCGGCCTCAAGGACAAGCGCGGCTTCATCGACAAGGACCGCCTGGATCTCTCCGAGCGCC